>JAQGOH010000096.1 GCA_028293705.1 Francisellaceae bacterium
ATAAATGGGAAGCCTATAAGGATTATTCTCAAACCAATTTGCCTACTATAAGTCAAGCCCATCATTTAGCTTATGTTATTTATACTTCCGGCTCTACCGGAAAGCCTAAAGGAGTGATGATAGAACATAAACAGATCAATGTAAGATTATCCTGGAATCAAGAATATATACCTTTAACTACGCAAGATCGGTACCTTCATCAATTCTCTTTTGGATTTGATGGGTCAGTAATAAGTTTATGGTGGCCTCTATTGAATGGTACTACTGTGGTAATTCCGATTGCTAAAAATCTCGCAAATATAGAATATTTATCTAATTTAATAGAACAGTATAAATTAAGTACTTTATTTAGTACGCCTACTATTATCAATGCAGTTCTTACAGATAAAATATTAAAAGAAAATCAATCAATTAAAAGAATTATTTTTGGAGGAGAAGCCTTAGGAAATGAAATCATTAAAAGGATTAAGTCACAATCCTCCTACCAAATTTATAACTTCTATGGTCCTACCGAATGTAGTGTGATGGCGACGGCAATGGATGTAACTAATTATTCTAATTATGCTTCCCCTCCAATTGGTAGACCTATCGCCAATACGTCAGCTTACATATTGACTCAGGGATTAGCCTTAGCTCCTATTGGGGTTAGTGGAGAATTATATATTGGTGGTGAAGGTTTGGCTCGGGGTTATTTAAATAATCCTCAATTAACAAAAGAAAAATTTATTGATAATCCTTTTGTAAGTGAAGCGGATAAAGCTTCGAAAAAAAATCTAAAATTATATAAAACCGGAGATTTATGTCGTTGGTTAGAAGACGGGACAATAGAATATTTAGGTAGAATTGACCAGCAAGTTAAAATAAGAGGTTTTAGAATTGAATTAGGAGAAATTGAGTCTTTACTATTATCAAGACCTGATATTGAAGAAGTTGTTGTAAATGTTTATACAGATGATAAAAATGATAAAAAAATTGCTGCTTACATAGTTCCGAATTTTTCTTTAGTCCGTTGGTCTTATCAGGATATATGTTTCATAAAAGATAAACAGGGAAAAGAAACAAAACTACATACTGAAGATATTTCCTTGAGTGGAATATGTCTCAATGGTTTACCTCTGGAATATAATATAGGAGATAAAATCACTCTTCATTTATTATCAACTTCTCATAGAAAGCCTATTGAAATTTTTGGAAATTTAATATGGCGTTTACATGCTTATTCGGGAGTACGCTTTGAAACAGATGATAAACAATTTACTGTTTTAAAAGAATTTATAGACGGACTGCAAAACCTTTCTTTAAAAAATAAGCCTACAAATGAGATGATAGGAGCTCACCGAAGCTGGAGGGAAATGCTTAAAAAGCATCTACCTAGTTATATGATTCCCTCTGTTTTTATTACTTTAAAGTCTTTACCTTTAACGGTACATGGTAAAATTGATCGAAACAATTTGCCTATGCCTTTTATACAAAGCTCATCAACTGTGTTAGGACCTAGAACTGAAACCGAAAGCATTATTGCTAAAATGTGGTCTGAAGCGCTTCAGTTTGATTCAATTGGAATTAAAGATAATTTCTTTGATATAGGTGGGCATTCAATGTTAATAACCCAGTTGATTTATAAATTAAAAAAAACTTTTAATAAAGATATATCCTTTGATGATTTTTTTAACAATCCGACCATAGAACAACTAGCTAATATTATCGATAATTTAATAAATATTAATGATTCATCTAAAGAATTAGAATTAATTAAAAATGATATCAATTTAGCAAAAAATATTGAGTTAAAAACAAAAAGCATTCATTTAAAAATACCCCAATCTATTTTTTTGACTGGTGCATCAGGGTTTTTAGGTGTTTATCTACTAGAGGAATTAATTCAGAGTTCCAATGCTCAGGTGTATTGCCTTTTAAGAGGAGAAACCCAAGAATTAGCAGTGAAACATTTAAATATTAAACTTATCGAGTATAAGCTAAATAATATTGTTAATCATCCTCGAATCATACCCGTTATAGGAGATCTGTCCAAGCCTCAATTGGGTCTTAATAATAAAGCATTTGATAAATTAGCTAAAGAAATAGATTGCATTATTCATAATGGGGCTTATGTACATCATTTATATGATTATGCACATTTACGAACTAGCAATGTATTAAGCACAACAGAAATTCTAAAATTAGCGAGTAAACATCATCTTAAACCGATTCATTATATTTCAACTCTATCAGCTGCTTTTGATAAAATTGGCTCTCAAATCCAAGAAGATTTTCCTGATCAATTTCCTCATGGTGACGAAGGAGGGTATCCATTAAGTAAATGGACTTCAGAAAAAATATTAAAAGATGCCAGTGAAAGGGGGTTTAAAGCTAATATTTATCGATTACCTCAAATTATGGGACATACAGAGACAGGAATAAGTCCAACTGAAAACACTCATATAATGTTATTATTAAAAGGTTGTATTCAGATGGGATATGCTCCTGATAATATTGGATTTTTAAATATGATGCCTGTTAATTCTATAGCCAATATTATTATTAATGTAGTTTTTCATCAATCTTACAATAGGGTGTTTAACTTAGCTCATCCTGAATCTGTTACTTTTAGTCAAATTATTGAATGGTTAAACCAATATGGTTATTCTATTAAAATTTTAAATTATAAAAACTGGCAAGAAAGTTCTTTACACTCTCTTTCACCGGATAATGCTTTTTATCCTTTATTATCTTTATATCTTAAGGATGAAGATATTGAATCTTCTAATATTACTGCAATATCTAAACCCATTATTGATAATACAAAGGAAATAATTACTAATTTGAATTTACATTATCTCCCTTTAACAAAAGATTTAATGTTTAAATATTTTGATTTTCTAAAAAAATGGTTTGATGATGTTCTTTAAAGGTAATTTGTAAAATTATTAATTATTCTGTATTTTTTAATGAAATATTAAAGAAAAGTGTAAATGCGTTGTGTTAAGATATGTGCTTGGTTTATATTTAGAGTCCATGTTAAAATACAATATCTATTATAATTGATGAGAATTTATTAATGACGATAACTACAACTTTGGTAGAAAACCAACTATCATTGGTTCCTAATAAATTTCATGAATTTTTCAAAGACGCACTTACAAGAACTAATCAATTATCATTACTCGGTCTTAATTTAGTAGATTTAGATATTACCGATTATGTTATTCCTTTTCTAAATATAAATCCTCAAATTAAATTTTTGGATGTTAGCAGCAATAAAATTACGAAAAAAGGAGCTATTGCTTTGGCCGATAATAAAACATTAAGGCTTTTGATTATTAGGGGAAATAAAATTGGAGACGAAGGTGCTATTGCTTTGGCTAATAATAAAATTTTACGCTTTTTAGATGTTAGCTATAATACTATATATAAGATTGAAAGTGCTCGTGCCTTTGCTGCTAATAAGACTTTAGAAACTTTATATATTAATAACAACTTCACTTACCGTCCATTTGGAAGTACTCTAGCTCTTGCAGGTAATACTACCCTGACTAAACTAGGCGTAGATTATTTTCAACGTAATGAATATATAGGTTTAATTAATCATGCTGAGCAAGCTAGAAGAAATGAGTTTATTACAATTAAAAAAACATTTTGTTTGGCAGATGTAAGTTCATTATCTCGTATAAGAAACAAAATAAATTTTGATTGCCAAGGTAAAGCCTTGGTCAATATTTCTCCTGTTCAGTCTATAGCTTCTAAATTAAAGTCCAGGCCTGCCAGTCTATTATTTCTATATGATGGCAGACATGATATAAAAACGAAAATTTTTTCTTATATTGCTCCTAAACCATTAAATATTGTTCCTAAACCATCATAAGGATAAATTAAAACTATCTTTCGTCGCACCCTTAAAAAATAGCTGTTCTGAAAAAATAAACTTATTCATATCAACTAGGGCGTGTCTCTAAAGTTGCTTAAGCAATAAAACTTCATTTAAAATATTAATTTTTAACTATGAAGAGTAACT
>JAQGOH010000097.1 GCA_028293705.1 Francisellaceae bacterium
ATAAATGGGAAGCCTATAAGGATTATTCTCAAACCAATTTGCCTACTATAAGTCAAGCCCATCATTTAGCTTATGTTATTTATACTTCCGGCTCTACCGGAAAGCCTAAAGGAGTGATGATAGAACAAAATACTATATGTAATCGTTTATTATGGTGGCAAGATTATATACCTCTTAATACACATGATAAATATCTTCATCAATTTTCTTTTGGGTTTGACGGAGCCGTGGTAAGTTTATGGTGGCCTTTGTTGAATGGTGCTATTTTACTCCTGCCAACCACTGAAGGACTGAGGGATATAGATTATTTAATTGACTTAATACTTAGTCAAAAAATTAATTTATTAATGAGCACTCCTTCTATTATGGCTATTATTTTAGATTCTCCTTTAATACAGAAAGCAGAACATATACAAAAAATAATGCTTGCCGGGGAATCTTTTTATACAGAAGTTTTAGAAAAAATTAATAAAATAAAAAATATAAATGTTTATAATTTTTATGGCCCAACAGAAACTACTATTATTGCAACTAAATATAATGCGACTACTCAAAAAATAATTACCGCGACCGTGCCAATTGGTAAACCGGTTTCGAATGTTAAAGTTTATATATTGAATCCTTCTCTTATGCCCGTTTCAATTGGGATAATAGGCGAATTATACATAGGAGGAGAAGGTTTAGCTCGTGGCTATCTAAACAATCCTAAACTTAGCCAAGAACGATTTATAGATAATCCTTATGTAAGCGATGCAGATAAAAGTTTAGGTAAAAATTTAAAATTATATAAAACCGGTGATATCTGTCGATGGTTAGCCGATGGGAACATTGAATATATAGGACGAATTGATGATCAAGTGAAAATAAGGGGTTTTAGAATAGAATTAGGGGAAATTGAAACCGTATTATTAAATTATCCCCTCGTTAAAGAAGCACTAATGATGGTAAGAGAAGAAGAAGGAGATAAACGATTAGTAGCTTATGTAGTAGCTAAAGAATTAAATCTTAAGTTAGAAGATTTAAAAATTCATTTAAAACAAAGTTTGCCTCCTTATATGATCCCCTCAGCTTTTGTTATATTAGATCATTTTCCTTTAACCCCTAACGGAAAAGTAGACAAAAAAGCCTTGCCTGCTCCAGATTATGCAGGGAATATTAACAAATTTGTTGAGCCTAAAACTGAAAATGAAAAAAAGCTCGCTGAAATTTGGCAAACCGTTTTAAAAATAGATAAAGTGGGGATAAATGATAATTTTTTTGATTTAGGAGGACATTCTCTTTTAGCGACTCAGGTAATTTCTAGGATCTGCTCGAACTTACAAAAAGATATCTCCTTAAAAGAATTTTTCGCAGGACCTACAATTTATGAACTAAGTTTGTTATTTACAAATACCAATAACCAGACTATTTCAAGTCCCCTGTTGAAACCTATTCCTAGAACCCAATCCCTGCCTTTATCATTCGGTCAACAACGTTTATGGTTTATTGATCAATTGGCGGGGAACACTGCAGCTTATAACATACCATTGGTATTAAAGTTATCAGGCCATCTAGAAGTTAATCTCTTAGAGCATGCTTTAAATTCTTTAATTTCTAGACATGAAATATTAAGAACACATTTTAAAGGGGAGTCAGGAGAAACCTATCAAACTATTACTTCTGAGTTAAACATTAATTTAGATGTATTTGATTTATCGGAGGTTTTAAATCCGAATGCTTCAGCGAAAGATATTATTGCTAAACACACTTTAGAACCCTTCAATTTAGAAAAAGGACCTTTGATAAGAGCTAGTTTACTTAAACTTTCCTCAGAAGATTTTATTTTTATATTAACCATTCATCATATTATAAGTGATGGATGGTCTATGAAGATTATCGTAGATGAATTATCTGAGCTTTATAATGCTCAGCTTGAGAATCGAGTAGCTAAGCTTCAGGATCTACCTATCCAATATGCTGATTTTGCCTATTGGCAAAAGGCTTATTTAATAGAAAAGTCTCCGATTTATCAACGTCAATTATCCTATTGGTTAAATGAATTAGCAGGGGCTCCGACCTTATTAAGTTTACCCCTAGATTACCCCAGACCCCCTAAACAAAGCTTTAAGGGTGCCCACCTAGCATTTAATATTTCACCTAATTTATTAGAGCAATTAAAAGTGTTAAGTAAGCGTTATAATGTGACCTTATATATGGTCTTATTAAGCACTTTTTATAGCTTATTGTATCGTTATACTAATCAAGAAGAAATTATAATAGGGACCCCGATTGCTAATCGTAATCATCATGATATTGAAGGATTAATCGGTTTTTTTGTTAATACCTTAGCTTTAAAAGCCAGTTTTTCAATCGATATGAGTTTTGAAGCCTTATTAGAGCAGATTAAAATAAAAAGCTTAGAAGCTTATGATCACCAAGATTTACCCTTTGAAAAACTGATTGAAGGCCTAAAACTGCAAAGAAGTTTAGCCTATGATCCCTTATTTCAAGTTATGTTTGTATTACAAAATGCCGGAGAAGCATCCAGTCTCAATCTAAAATCGGTTCAAAGCCAAAGTCTTGCTTTTGATTACCCCTTATCTAAATTTGATTTAACCTTAAATATTTTAGAGCAAGATGGATTACAAGCTTATTTTGAATATGCTACTGATTTATTTAAAGCTTCTACGATAGAAGCTATGGTAGAGCATTTTAAAATTTTATTGGAAGCCCTGGTTGTTAACCCTCATCAAGCCATTAATAAAATTAATTTATTAACTCCTTTTGAACAACAACAAATATTAATTGACTGGAATAATACCGAGAAATCCTATGATACTGATAAAACCCTACAAGCATTATTTGAAGCACAAGTAGTAAAAACCCCCAACCATCCTGCCATTATATTTGAAGGGGAGACTTTAAGTTATTCCCTCTTAAACCAAAAAGCTAATCAATTAGCTCATTATTTAAGAGAGCAAGGAGTCGGTCCAGATAATATAATAGGGATTATATGTGAACGTTCTTTTGACATAGTCATTGGAATTTTAGCTATTTTAAAAGCGGGAGGAGCCTATCTTCCCCTTGACCCAAGCTATCCCATAGAACGCCTAGCTTATATGCTAGAGGATAGTCAAACTCCCCTTGTACTAACCCAAAGTTCTTTAATGAATCACTTACCAAAAACTAAGGCTCACATAGTTTTATTAGATAAATGGGAAGCCTATAAGGATTATTCTCAAACCAATTTGCCTACTATAAGTCAAGCCCATCATTTAGCTTATGTTATTTATACTTCCGGCTCTACCGGAAAGCCTAAAGGAGTGATGATAGAACA
>JAQGOH010000121.1 GCA_028293705.1 Francisellaceae bacterium
TTTCCACCTCGTTTTTGAGCTTGATACATACTTATGGGCTGAGTTTTGACATAACCCCCATCCGAAAGGGTAACCACCATATTTTCTTCACTGATTAAATCTTCAATAGAGATATCTTGTTGTAGACTTATGATTTCAGTTCGCCGCTCATCTCCAAACTCTTGCCGAATCGCAATTAATTCTTCTTTAATAACCTGCATAAGACGATTAGGGTTGGCTAAAATTTCGATTAGGTCTTGGATTATAACAATAATATTTTTAAATTCATCAATAATTTTATCTTGTTCTAATCCCGTTAAGCGATGAAGTCTTAATTCTAAAATAGCTTGGGCTTGGACGGGGGATAAACGGTAAACTCCCTCTTTATTTAATCCATATTCCAAAGGTAAGCCCTCAGGACGACATATATCAGCTCCTGCTCGCTCTAACATGTTTAAAACTAAGCCTGGTGCAAAGGTGCGGCTTATTAAACCTTCTTTAGCTTCAGTAGGGTTTTTAGATTGTTTAATTAATTGAATTACTTCATCGATATTGCTTAGGGCTATACCGAGTCCTTCTAAAATATGAGCCCTATCACGAGATTTTCTTAATTCGAAAGCAGTTCTTCTTGAAACCACTTGTTTTCGATGTTTTATAAATTCACTTATGATAGCTTTTAAATTTAATATGCGGGGTCGACCATCTACAATCGCGACCATATTAATACCAAACACGATTTGCAATTGAGTTTGGGAATAAAGATTATTCAAAATAACATCAGCAATTTCGTTTCTGCGAAGTTCAATAACCATCCGCATACCATCTTTATCAGATTCATCACGGAGCCCTGTTATGCCTTCAATCTTTTTGTCTTTTACCAATTCTGCAATTTTTTCAAGGAGTCGGGCTTTATTGACTTGGTAAGGTAATTCGGTCACCACAATTGATTGCTTATTATTTTTTTCATCGACTTCAATTATAGTTCGTGCCCGTACATAAATTCTGCCCCGTCCCGTTTTATAGGCTTCGATAATCCCAGCGCGACCATTAATAAACGCTGCTGTGGGAAAGTCAGGCCCTGGAATATATTTCATTAAGCCTTCAACATCAATCGCTTCATTTTCTATAAAAGCTAAAGCGGCATTAATAACTTCGGTTAAATTATGGGGGGGAATATTAGTGGCCATTCCAACTGCAATACCTGAACCCCCATTGACTAATAAATTAGGAAATCGGGTCGGTAAAACCGTAGGCATAAGCTCCGAATCATCATAATTAGGAGTAAAATCAACCGTTTCTTTGTCGATGTCCATAAGGAGATATTGGGCAATTTTGGACATGCGTACTTCGGTATAACGCATTGCAGCAGGTGGATCACCATCAATAGACCCAAAGTTACCTTGTCCATCGACTAAAAGATATCTCAAAGAGAAAGGCTGAGCCATTCGTACAATACTGTCATATACAGCTACATCACCATGAGGATGGTATTTACCGATAACATCCCCTACCACCCGTGCTGATTTTTTATAGGTTTTATTCCATTCATTTCCTAACACATGCATAGCAAACAAAACCCGTCTATGCACTGGCTTTAATCCATCACGTACATCCGGTAGAGCTCGCCCCACAATAACACTCATGGAATAATCAAGATAAGATTGTTTTAGTTCGTCCTCGATATTGACGGGCATTATCTCTTTGGCAAGCTCTGCCATACTCTACTCCTAAAAAAAATAAAAACCCCTATAAAGAAGGGGCGAAAGTCTAGCTATTTATAAAAAAAGTTTTATGAATTTTATCATATTTCAAGCCAATACACTAATCGATGTTTGGTTTTGGGACTAAAACCTTGGTATAAACCTTCAAAAAGTAAGTTTTATTACTATTTTATCTAAGTAATAAAGAAAACCTACAGAATTCAATTTACATTTTCTATCTTGGGCTAATATTTCTTCTAAGTGGCGGATTAAGGAGGCAATGGATACATGTCTTCTTCATAAAAATTTAATAATTGATTTTTAAGTTAGTTTCAAAATATTATATAAATGAATTTAGGTTAAGGCTATTTATAATTATGAAAAATTAGAACCATTTTTAAGTCTAAAAAAAACTAAAGGTAATACTGTGAAAAAAGTTAACTCTAATATGGTAAAAATCCATTTAAGAAAATGGATTTTAAAATTTCCGTTAACAGAATAATTCTCTTTATAAAGAAAACCGTGGTATATAGTTTGCACACGAATAGGTAAAATAGATAAACCTTTGCAAAGGAAACTCACTCTCATAGATAATCTTAATGATAAATTTAAAATTTTTAGGTATTTAACTTAGAAAGTTTGCTACTAATTCAATCAGAGAAATAAATATTTACACCCATTCCTGATTAATATTTATTAATACCTGGTAACCCGTAATCTTGAAATTCCTACCTTTAATACCGTTCTTTTATTTAGTTTTAAATAAATTCATAGCCAAATTATTTAAAAATTTAGCGCAGATTAAGCCCTTTGTTATTAAACTCATTATTCACTTTTGGATCTTGCCCCTTTTCTCCTATGGACTTATGTAGCTCAAAATGCATTAGACTTAACATTTTATTGCGTTGCAGATTAAGATTATTTTGTTCAGACTTATCTTGTAGGACTTCTACTGGCTTATCTTTCTGAGCTTCAATTGTTTCTTCTTTAATTAAATAATTTATTTCAGGGCTTTGAGCTAAGCTTTCATCGTAATCGGAAATAAGATTTAATAATTCTTTAGGTATGATTTCTGATAAGGATTCCCTTATTGATACATGTTTTTTATATTCAGCATAAGTCCTTTGAATTATTTTTTCTTTTACAATAGGTTCAAAATCAAAATCTTTTGAATATGAAAAGATGTAATTGTCTATTTTTTTTATTAACGAGGAAATAGACCAAATTGATTTTTTTAAACCCACTATTTTAAAAACTAATTGTTCAAATTTAGCCTGTTGGCTTTTATCAAAAAAATCTAAGGTTAAATATTTTATTGCTCTTTTAAGTTGTTCTTTTCGATGATTCGCATAAAAATCAGCTAATATTTGTAAGCGGATCGTTTCACCAATAAGTTCAGCTACAGAAAAGTCAGGAGGTGTCTGCTTTTTTTGGAAATTAATAGAAATATCTTCAATTAATTCTGTTCCAACCCATGGAACCCAATTTGCCATCAAAGTCAAATGTTCATAGAAACCTGCCCAGAAAATGACAAGAGTATCATCAGCTGTGGAATCCTCCCCGGATATTTGTAAAAGCCGTTTTACTACCTCCGCATGTCCATTAAGAGCGGCCCTGCAAATAGCATTATTTTTATAAGGAGTAACATTGACTCCGGGTGTATTAAAAATTCGTTCTATTATACTCAAATGACCATTGATAGCTGCTAAAAAAAATGCTTTATTATTTAGAATAGTATTATTCACCCCTGGCATTTGTAAAAGTTGTTCTCCATTTAAAGCAGTATCATTCACCCCCGGCACTTGTAAAAGCCTATCTATTACACTTAAATGACCTCGGGACGCTGCCAAGCAAACAGCTTCATAACGCAGGGCTTTAACATTCAGATGTGGCCCTTTTAAAAGTTGGTCCATTACATTCCGATAAACCCAGCCCCTATACAGATGTTGATATGCTTTATTATTTAAAGGGGCAAGATCTAATCCCGGCACTTGTAAAAGTCGATCTACTATACTCAAGTGACCATGATAAGCTGCTAAGCAAATTGCTTCATTATTTGAAGCTGTAGCATCTTCTCCTTGTGCTAATAAACGATTAACTTCTGGTAAGTCACCGGTCGCACAGACGTCAGATAAGGGTGTCATCGATTTCTCCTAAGTTATAATCTTTGTTCTACTTAATTATTTTAAAAGCATAAGATTTAATTAGTTTTCTAAGTAAAATTAATATCTTTAATGTTTATATTTATCTTATATTATTTAATTCGTTGCTAATGTTTTTATTAAAGAATATTTATTGATTGTATTTAAATCTTAACATTGTCTAAAGAACTTTACTATTGATACAAGCTAAATAAGGGGAGAGAGTTAGGCTGTATCTTTCTGGATTTACAAAACAATTTTTAGAAAATGAGAAAGTTAATTGTTAATTAATTAAAACTAAATATATAACTTGCTGAATTTCTTTCTCACCTGTACCATTTTATTTGCAATATTAATAGATAAAATCAGGTAAAGCTAGTGAACTTAATTAAATTAATAAAATATCATTGTGTAACTTCTTTAAAAGGCATTTTCCCAGAATTTGAAATCGACACTCTTTCTGGATTAATATCTTTAAGTCAAGCTACTCAAGAAAAATTTGGTCATTACCAATGTAATAGTGCTATGAAATTAGCCAAATTAGTATCCATGCCTCCCCGCGATATTGCCGAAAAATGGGTTAAAGCCCTTAATGAGATTCCCGAATCAAAACTCCTTTTTAGTGAGATTACAATAGCAGGGCCTGGTTTTATTAATTTTATGTTAAACCCGGCCTATTTAGCAGATATAGTAAAAAAAATGCTGACTCATTCAAAATTAGGAATAGAGAATAAGTTTAATGGCTCTCCCCAAAAAGTAGTTATTGATTTTTCATCGCCGAATATTGCAAAAGAAATGCATGTGGGTCATCTTCGATCGACAATTATTGGGGATAGCATAGCTCGTATTCTAAATTTTTTAGGGTATGAAGTACTACGCTTGAACCACGTTGGTGATTGGGGCACTCAATTTGGAATGTTAATAGCCTTTATTAAAAAGCATCACCCAGAATTATTTACTAAAGCTTCGCAGGATATTAAGTTATCCCACCTTATGCAGTGGTATAAAGCTTCAAAACAATTATTTGATTCAGACGAAACTTTTAAAAAAATTGCCCAGCAGGAAGTCGTGGCTTTACAGCAAAAAAATATTGATTCGATTAAGATTTGGGAAATCATTTGTGAAATCTCAAGACAAGCTTATCAAGAAATTTATACTCTTTTAGATATTGATATTATAGAAAGGGGGGAATCTTTTTATAATCCTTTTTTACCTGAAATAGTCGCTGAATTTGAACAAAAAAATTTATTATTTATTTCTCAAGGCGCTAAATGTATCCAAGTCGATGGTTTTCAAGGCCGTGATGGTGAGAACTTACCTATCATGATTCAAAAGTCCGATGGGGGGTATAATTATGCGACTACAGACTTAGCAGCCCTTAAATATCGAATTGAAGAAGATAAAGCTGATTGGTTAATTTATGTGATCGATAATGGACAAAGCTTACATTTAAAAATGGTTTTTGCTGCTGCTTTGAAAGCTCAAATGCTTGATTCAACAAAGACAAGAGTTGATCATGTGGGATTTGGTCTGGTGTTAGGTGCCGATGGCAAAAAATTTAAAACAAGATCAGGGGACACCGAAAAATTAATTGATTTATTAAACACTGCTATTCTTAAAGCCCAAGCTATTTTGCAAGAACGTCACCCTAATAAAAATTCAGAAGAAATACTATCAGAGGCTAAAATCCTAGGAATTAATGCAGTTAAATATGCTGATCTTTCCTGCAACCGTTTACAAGATTATGCATTTAGTTATGAGAAGATGTTACGTTTTGAAGGCAATACGGCAGCTTTCCTAATGTATGCTTATGTCAGAATTCAAAGTATCAAAAGAAAAGTTGGCTATATTTTGCCTAATATCCTAGAAAAGACCCCTATTGTTTTAACCATGCCTGAAGAAATAGCCTTAAGCCTTAAAATGGCTCAATTTGAAGAAATCTTAGAAAGTGTACAAGAAGATTTAATGCCAAATAGACTGTGTGATTATTTATTTCAAATTGCCGAACGATTTCATAGCTTCTTTCATCATTGTCGAGTAGAAGGAAGCCCTGAGCAAAACTCTCGTTTATTATTATGTGAATTAGCCGGTAATTTATTAAAACAAGGATTAGAACTGTTAGGCTTGCAAACTCTCGAGGCCATGTAATGAAAACCCTGAATGCCGATAGTGAAGAAGTAAATAAATTTGATAATTTAGCTGCTTTTTGGTGGGATAAAAATGGCCCATTTAAAACATTGCATGACTTAAACCCCTGTCGTTTACAGTTTATAATGGATTATGCAAATATCGAAAACAAAAAAGTACTGGATGTGGGTTGTGGGGGTGGAATTCTTTCAGAAAGTTTATGTAAAGCTGGAGCTTTAGTTACAGGAATTGATTTAGCAGCTACTTCTATCCAAAATGCCCAATTGCATTCCCAGATTAATAAGCTAAATATTAACTATCAAATAACAACTGCCGAAGAATTGAGTGTGGAAGCAAATGGTCAGTATGATGTGATAACTTGTATGGAACTGATAGAACATGTGCCAGACCCTGACCAATTAGTAGCTGCGATGAGTAAACTATTAAAGCCCCAGGGTAAATTATTTTTATCTACCCTAAATAGGACTCCAAAATCTTTTTTATTTGCAATTATAGGTGCTGAATATATTTTAAAACTTCTTCCTAAAAATACCCATCGTTACGATAAATTTATTAAGCCCTCTGAACTTGATTCTTGCTTACGGGCTCATCAATTGAAGATCGAAATATTAAAGGGATTAGAATATAGACCTTTTAGCCGCATGACTCGCCTAATAGATGATTTAAGGGTTAATTATTTAGTTTATGCTATCAAGCAATAAGGAAAGAAAATGAGGGCTAAAGCTGTTTTTTTTGATTTAGATGGTACTTTAATCGATACTGCCCCGGATTTTCTAGCAGCGCTTAATCCCCTATTAATAGAAGAAGGCATTAATAGTTTAACTCTAGATGAAAGCATCAAATGGTGGGTATCTTTAGGCGCTCAATCTTTTATTGAGAAAGCTACTAAATTAAAAGCTTCAGATCCAAAATTTATTTATCTAAAAGAAAAATTTCTGAGTAAATATGAAATAGAAGTTGGTAAGCATTCTTTGTTTTTTAAAGATATGCAAGAAGTGATTGAATATTTAAACCTACAGCATATAGCATGGGGAATTGTCACCAATAAGCCTCATCGCTTCACTCAGAATTTTCTAAAAAATTTTTATCCCTCCTTAAAACCTATTTGTGTCGTTAGTGGCGACACCACACCCTATTCTAAACCGCATCCTGAGCCTCTTTTGTATGCCGCAAAAATAGTAGGTATTAACCCAAAAGATTGTCTTTATATTGGTGATCATGAACGGGATATGATTGCAGCCGATGCAGCTGGTATGACTTCTTGTTTAGCCCTCTGGGGTTATCTTCAATCCCGAGAGTTGGCTTTATCCTGGAAGGCCAACTACTATTTAGAAAACTGCTTAGAACTTTTAGCTTATTTAAGGAAAATTTATGGATAAATTAGAAGAAGCTTATTTTTTTTGTGAAGAAATTGCCAAATCTCATTATGAAAATTTTCCTGTAGCATCTTCTTTTCTACCAAAACATCTAGGTCAAGCCTTTTCCGTCATTTATGCCTTTGCGAGAACTGCTGATGATATCGTTGATGAAGGCAATATAGATAATGAAGTAAGGTTACAAAATTTAACAGCATTTGAAAAAAAATTACTGAATTATAAAACTGAAAGTTCCGACCCTTTAT
>JAQGOH010000129.1 GCA_028293705.1 Francisellaceae bacterium
GAAGAAGCGAAGGCTGCTAAAGATACTCAAGCTAAACAACAAGCACAAATTGAACAATTACAAAAACAATTAAATGATTTACAATCAAATCCTGCAGCAAATTCCACGACCCCCACAGTCATAAATACCTCTGCTGTAACAGCTAATTCTGAAGCTGTTCCACCGGCTGCTACAACGACTCCAAGGCCGTAATATTTTTGAAATATAGGAGAATTAATATGTCAATTACAGACGATATCAAAGATGGCGCTAAAAAAGCGGTTGAAGAACTTCAAAAATTTGGTGAAAAAGCCAAAGAAGAGACAGTTCACCTTTATGAAAAAACCAAAGATGCTTTAAGTATGGCAGCCGATAAAACTAATTTTGCCGCTACTAAGGTTAAAGATAAAGCAGAAGATTTAAGGCATGCTGCTACTAATACAGTAGCTGATTTAGGGCATGGAACAGTTGATAAAGCCCATGAGTTGAAAGATAAAGTGAGTGAAATGGGTCATAATGTTATGAATAAAGCCTCTAACATGACCAATGCTGCATCTGATAAAGCACAGGACTTTAAAGATAAAGCTAAAGATGTTGCACATGATGCCGCTGAAACTATCAAAAAATATAACGATTAATAGGTTAAAATATTTATTAGTTGTTACTTCCCAAATAAGGGTTAGAGTAAAATCTAACCCTTATTACATTAAAAGTTTAAAAAAATAAATTTAAAAATTTTATTATTAAATTAAAACATTTCGAGTGGATCCACATCTAAGGACCAACGTCCTTTATTTTTTTTAAAGGCATCATCTTCTTCAATCACTTGAATAATATATTTTAATACTTGTTGTAGATGGGATCGCTTAGACGATTGCAGTAATAATTGGGCTCGATAAAGACTGGAACGTCTTGCCATGGGGGAGATGACTGGACCTAAAATTTTAATTTGATGAATTTTTATTTTTTGTAAGTGTTTTTTAATAAGATCTAAAAATGACAAAGCCTTATTTAATTGTTTCGTTTCTGATCTAAAGAGTGCTTGGTAACTATAAGGAGGTAATCCTATCTCTTTTCTTTCCATTAATAAGGTTTTCGAAAATTTAGCGTAGCCATCATGTAATAATAAATTAAGTAAAGGATGCTCTGGATGAGAGGTTTGCAATAAAACTTGCCCTTCTTTTAGCCCTCTCCCTGCTCGGCCTGCCACTTGAGTAATTAGTTGGCCTAAATGTTCAATGTTGCGAAAATCCAATCCATATAAAGCCGAATCAATATCCAGGATGGCAACAAGGGTTACTAATGGGAAATGATGGCCTTTGGCCAGCATCTGGGTGCCTAATAAAATTTGTGCTTGGTTTAAATGAATGGAATCTATTTTTTGTTGCATGGCTGTAATCGTTTGGGTCGTATCTTTATCAATACGCGTGATCGGAACCTTTGGAAAAAGCATTTCAAGGGCAGCCTCTAAACGTTCGGTCCCAAATCCTATCGGATTTAATTGAGTTCCTTGGCAATGGGGACAAGTGTTTGGAATAGTTTTTTTTGCTTCACAATGATGACATCTTAAACGGTTAATGCCCATATGTAGTGTAAGCCGTGCATCACAATGATCACATACAGCTATCCATTTGCATTCGTAACACATCAATACCGGGGAAAAACCACGGCGGTTTAAAAATAATAAAACTTGGCTTTGATTATGTAGGTGCTCTTTAATTGTCGCAATTAATTGGCTAGATAAACCTTCTGTTAATTTTTTATGTCGAATATCTAATATCTTAATAATGGGTAATTGATAAAGTCCGGTTCTATTAGGTAATAATAGACGAATATATTTTTGATTTTCAATATTAGCTATGGTTTCAAGAGAGGGGGTGGCACTTCCTAATACGATAGGACATTTTTCAAAATGAGCCCGCATGATTAATAAATCACGCGCTGAGTATCTCACACCACTTTGTTGTTTAAATGAAAGATCATGTTCTTCATCAATAATAAATATACCGGGATTTTTTAATGGAATAAAACTCGCTGAACGGGTGCCGATGATAATAGAGGCATTACCTTTAGCGGCTTCATTCCAAGATTTAAAACGTTCATTTTCAGTTAATTTTGAATGCATTAACACGATAGGAACATCAAAACGACTTTTAAAACGTTCAATTATTTGTGGTGTTAATCCTATTTCAGGAACTAAAATCAAAGCTTGTTTTTTTTGATCTAGGCAATCCTTAATAACCTGTAAATAAACTTCTGTTTTGCCACTTCCGGTTATCCCATCCAGTACAAAAACCTTAAAATTGTCCATAGCGGCCGTGATATGATTAATGGCATTAATTTGAGGTTCATTGAGAATTGGTGGAGGAATAAATTCAAATGCTAGTGTCGGCTTTTTCTTAAATTTGGGATATAAATTTTTTCCTTTACGCAAACGGGTCGGTAAAGCTAATTCAAAAATTTCCCCAAGGCTTGCATGATAATAATGACTTGCCCAATTAATTAATTGAAACATACAAGGAGAAAAAAGAGTCTCTTTATCTAAAATGGAGGATAGAGGTTTAATTTTATCAAGGGGAATGAAGGTGTGATTAGAAATCTCGACGCAAATTCCGATACGTTCTTTTTTACCAAAGGGTACTAAGACTCGGGCTCCAATAATAGGGGGCAGTAAATCGGGTGGGCATTGATAATCGAATAACTTTCGAAGGGGTGAAAATATGGCTACTTTAACAAAAATAGATTCACTAATCTGAAGGCTCAAATTCTATTTCTTCATGAAAAGTAAAAATGGGAGCAGAGTTACCGGAGTAGGCTGGGTCAATATTTTCTTGTGCATCATGGGGTTTGGCAAAAGATCTTCTTAAAAATCTTACGGGTTTTCTAACTTTATTCTGAGTTTGATGTGTGGATTCAGTTCTTCTTAAATAGGTATTAGGATTTGGAAAATAGGTTGTTTGGCTTTGTAATTGTTGCTGTTGAGCCCTTAATTGTTTGCTTTCCTCTGTTTCTTGATATAATTCTTCTGCTTTTTCTGTACTGTGTCGACGAGTAGAAAGACCTGCTACCGTTACGGTTCGTTCGAGACGACCAATTCGGATCTGTAAAATAGCGCCTACTTCTATTTCACGAGTAGGTTTAGAACGTTGCCCATTATAAAATACTTTTCCATTTTCTACCGCAGCACGTGCTAGAGGACGGGTCTTAAAAAAACGTGCAGCCCATAACCATTTATCTAAACGAACTTTTAAAATACGTGTAGAACCTAATTCGATTGAGCCATTTTCTAATTCTTCGCCTGAAGTTTCTTCATTGTCTTCTTCAAAATAGTTGCCCTGTGAATATTCCTCATTTACTTCATCTTCAAAGGTAAATATAGTAGTCATAATGTCATCTTCGTTCATTCATCTTGGCCTTAATAGTATAAAATAATCCACTAAAAATAAATAACGATCTCTAAAGGGTGAGATAGTAATTTTCACAATTCGACAAACCAAGTATAATATCGCAATATAAGGGGTTTGTCAGCAAATTTCCTTAAACAAATGTTTAGCTTACAAGCAGATAAGAAATTTGTTGGTGTTTTTTTTCATTTTACCAAATGGGTTTTATTTTGTATAACGAGTTATTAGCGAATGTTCTAGAACTAGCTCTTGAAGTCTCTCTTGAAGTAAAAAAGATTTATTTATCGGATAACTTCAAAATTTATGTAAAGTCTGACAACTCACCTGTCACTTCAGCTGATCTTAAAGCGCACCACATTATTGCTGAAAATTTACAAAAACTGACTCCATGGCCTTTAATATCTGAAGAAGCCTTTATCCCTTCATTTAAAGAGCGTGCTTTATGGCCGGAATATTGGTTAATCGATCCTTTAGATGGAACCCGTGAATTTATAAAAAAAACCGGGGAATTTACCATTAATATTGCTTTAATTCGTCAAGGAATTCCGATCATGGGAGTCGTCGGAGTCCCGATGAGAAATGAATTTTATTGGTCCATCCAAGGGCAGGGGGCTTTTTTACAAAAAAATGAAGTTATTTCTCCTATTTCTGTAAACTGTTTTAGTAATAATCCTTTTCAGGTGACAGTCAGCCGGCATCATTCTTCTCAAAGCGAAATGTTACAATTTTTAGAGCCTTATGAACCTTATGAAATTATTCCATGTGGAAGCACTTTAAAGATGTGTTTAGTCGCTTCAGGTTCCGCCCATATTTATCCGCGTTTAGGCCCCACTTATGAATGGGATACTGCCGCTGGTCAATGTATAGTTGAAGCGGCTGGAGGAAGGGTTAAAGATTTTAAGGGCAATGATTTAAGATATAACACAAAAGATTCCTTAATTAATCCGCCTTTTATAGCTCAAGGAAAAGAGAAAGTTAATTAACTATGTCTGTGGATAAGTATTTTTTCTTTAAGTAATGATTTGAACTAAATTCAAATTCAACACTTTTTTAAAATTTTAGAAAACTACCTAGGGTTGTTTTTCCAACTTGTGGATAAGTTCCGTAACTCCCAAGTTTTTTATCCATTTAAAATGAGATATAAAGCGCGAGGTTTTCATTCCAAAGCACTGATCCATTCAAATTCCTATATAAATCAATGAGTTAGGTTATGACCTATAAAAAATAGACTATAAAACTATACAAAATTATTCCGAATTTTATCCTTAACCCCTGTGGATAACTTTGTGTATTAAATATTTTTGAAAAGGATTTTTAAAAAAAGGTCAAGAGGGAAAATACGGTTTTAATTTTTTTTATTATTAATATAAGCTATTTTACCTGTGGATAATTTTGTGGGTTATGTTAAATGGCAAGTCGGTTAGGATACCAGAAATCTTATGCTTTACATATGGTTTTCAAAAATATAGTTTAAATCATGTACCAAGTTTTCAAGTTGGGGAGCTGAGGAAATAACAGCATGTAATTCAGCTTTAGGGTTAATGATTAGTAAGCTTGAACTATGATTAATTATCATTTGTCCCTGTTTATTTAATTCTGATTTTGCATAAATATTCAAAGCCGTTGCTAACTTTTGCATTTCAAGATAATCTCCAGTGATACCAATAAAATCCGGATTAAATTGATTAATAAATTTTCTGAGGGTTTCCAAGTTATCAACCATGGGATTTATACTGGCAAATACCACTTGGGGTTTAAAAATGGATTTAGTTTTGGGCAAATGTCTCCAAGTTTCTTTTAATAAACTTAAAGTTGCAGGGCATATATCAGGGCAATCAGCGTACCCAAAAAATAATACCGTCCAATGTCCTAAAAATGCTTCCTCAGTAAATATTTTATTATGAGTATCAATAAGCGAAAAATTGGGTAAACGTTTATGGGGAGATAGAAGGGTTGTCGTTCTCAGCCGATTTTGAGCAGGAGTTGAATAGTTATTAAACTCATACCAGGTTGCAAGACCCACAGTGCTGAATAATAAAATAATAAGCAGACTATTTTTAAGCATTTTCATGAAACTTAACCATTTAAAATATGTAAAGGTAATGATCTATTAATAACACTATAAAAAGTAATAATAAATAAGTGATAGAAAACTGAAAAGTTTTAAGGGCTTGGGTTTCGTCCTTGTATAATATAATAGTTGAACGTAAAAATAGACCGTTTAATATGAGACAGCCAAAAAGATAAATGTTACCGGACATACGAGTTACAAAAGGAAGTAAAGTAACCACGCTTAATAAAATAGTATAAAGAAAGATACATTTTTGTGTAAATGCTACTCCATGCGTGATGGGCAGCATTGGGATGCCTGCTTCTTGATAATCTTCTCGCCGATAAATGGCTAAAGCCCAAAAATGAGGTGGTGTCCAGGTAAAAATAATCAATACTAATAACAAAGCATAAGCATCAATATCATTGGTAACAGCAGCCCAACCTAGAAGGGGGGGAGTGGCTCCCGTCGCCCCTCCAATAACAATATTTTGTGGCGTTGCTCTTTTTAAAATCAGGGTATAAAAAAAGGCATACCCTAGAAAGGTTGCTAAAGAAAGAAAAGCCGTGAGGACATTACAAAAGCTAATTAATAATAAAAAGCCACTAAATCCTAAAAGAATAGCAAACACTAAAGCCCTTCTAGGGTTTATCCGATTTGCAGGCAGGGGACGTGAATGCGTTCTACGCATTTTGGCATCTATTTGTCTATCGATTAATTGATTAATAACCGCAGCTGATGCGGCACACAAACCAATACCCGCTGTTGAAAATATAAATAAGGATAAGGGGATAACTCCTGGGCGCGACAAAAACATACCTACCCAGGCAGTTACCAGCATAAGCAGGACCACCCGAGGTTTACAAAGGGTTAAATAATCTTGCAAACTTAATCTTAAAGAAGAAGAAAAATAATTTTTAAATAATTTTTTTTGCATAAGCTGAACTAGGTAAATAAAAATTAATCGTTAATACATTAAGTAATAACAATAAAGCAATTCCATTATGAGCTAAAGCGATTATTAATGGTAATCCATAGAGCACATTGAGAATACCTAAAGTAATTTGAATAAAAAGTAAACTTATCATCAAAAAAGTTAAATGTAAGAAGCGTTTAGATTTGAATCTTTTTAAGATTAAAATCCCGAAAATAAGACAAATACTAAAAGTAGCAAGAGCATTCAGCCGATGAATAAAATGAATGCTAACCCGGGCTTGATAACTTAGAGAATTAAGTGATCCGGGGGGGGCTGCTGTCAGCGGATTAAAGCTATTCATTAGCTCTAGAGGAGGTATCCATTTGCCTGCACAATAAGGAAAATCAGGGCATACTAAAGCAGCATAATTAGCACTCGTCCAACCCCCTAATAAAATTTGTATAATAAGCATTACTAAAGCTAGTATTCCGAAGAGTCGAATAGCAGGAGGTGTCCTAAGAGGGAGCTTAGATGAAAAAAGGTTTAATTTTAAATACTGTAACCATAATAAAGTAATGGTTAAAAAACCTCCTGATAAATGAGCAACTACCACTATAGGAAGTAATTTCATGGTAACCGTCCACATGCCGAGGATAGCTTGGAATAAAATCGTTAATAAAAGACAAGTTAATAAGGGAAGAGAAAAAGGGCTTTTGGTTTTGAAAACCATTTTTAAAATGCTAAGACCCAAAATAATGACCCCAAGCCCCCCTGCCATATAACGATGTAACATTTCAATATGAGCTTTATTGCTTTCTAAAATGTGATTTGGAAAATTAAATAAAGCTTGCGCTTGAGTTTCAGGGACACGCCAATAACCAAAACAACCAGGCCAATCAGGGCAGCCTAAGCCTGCATCTTTTAAACGAGTATAGGCTCCTAATAAAACGACTGAAAAAGCCATTAAAATCGTTAAAATTAAAATTTTTTTTTGCCAATCGTAAGATGAATAAGTACTAGGATACATGATTTAATTTCATTAGTTTTTGTAAGTCTTTTAATATTACCTTATGTGGTGTATTAGATTGATAATATAAAATCATAAACCCCATGGGATCAACCACCACAATTGAATCACTTTTTAACCAATTTGAATTGGCATTCGGTAAAATGGTTTGAATGGATAATTTTTGCTTGTTTTTGCCCAGTGCTAAACGTAAATTATTTAAAGCAGTTATTAACTTTGCATCCGGAGAATGAGGGTAGTTATAACCTATATACAATAATTGCCATTTACCGATTAATGAACTAATCGGTAATAATTGGTTTTGGTGATTATAAAGTTTTAAATTTCGTATGGAATGATGAGATTTTAAAAGTTCCCCCCCTGCCTGAATGGATATATTTAACTCATTTCGATAAAGATAAGCGCCTAGCGCTGAAAACCAGGGAATAAAAAATAATATCAATAAAAAAATTAGAGGCCAAAAAGAAGTTTTTTTTGAGGATAAGGAGTTAGAAGGTTGAGGATCTACTAGGGGCATGGGATCCATTCACATCTCTCCTTTTTTTAGATTAATAACTAAATAATATATTAACACCACAATAGCCATGGTAAACCATTGGATGGCATATCCCAAATGTTTATTGGATGAAATGGGTAAACTTATCGCTTGGAAACTTAGGCCTTGCTCAGGGGGTTTGCGTTTGATTAATAATGGAAATATATCATTTTTAACTAAATTTTCTAATTGGGGGATATCAATATTCTGAATTCTAAATTGATCTAGGCCCATTTTTTCTATATGAGACGCAAATTTTAGACCTGAATTCGATTTTATAAAGTGTCCCTTAATGGTTTGTATGCCTTGAGGAATAAAAATTTGTGGTAATTTATCACGAGTTTGTTCTGCTTTTATAAATCCTCTATCGACTATTATCAAATAATTTACATTATTAGGCTTAAATAAGGTCAAAACCCTATACCCTACCGCATGTTTATAAATTTGATTATCTAACCAAAAATGATAGGAATTTAAGTAATGCCCTTTGAGTTCAAAAGTTTTAAAGAGAAAGGTATCTTTAATATTTTTATCTTGGTGAAAGAGCGGTAAGAAATCATTATTCAATACGGGTTGGGTTTTTAGGGTTGCCATTTTTTTTTCTAATATTTTTTTCTCCTGAAAACGGTCTAGTTGCCATAATCCAAGTTTAACTAAGATAGCTATGATAATGATAGCGCTTAAAGTAGAAGGGAGGTATTTAGTGAAAATCCTTCTTTTAGGGTGTACACTGTGGTTTTTCATTGTTTAAAAGATCTTAACATGGCAGTAACTACTCTAACTTGCAGTTTAATTTTATTAACTATTATATTCATAATATTCAGTCTTGGTACCGCTCTTTATTTTTTAGTAAAAAATCAAAATAATGATAAAAAAATGGTCAACGCCTTAAGTGTACGCATAATATTATCTTTAGTTTTATTTTTCGCCTTATTTTTTGGGTTTAGTCAGGGGTTAATCTCCCCTCATGGTTTACAGCCAATAGACAAACACAAATAATATTAACCAAACTACATCAACAAAATGCCAATACCAAGCTGTTGCTTGAAAGCCAAAATGATTCTGCGGGTTAAAATGCCCTTTAAGCGAACGGATAAATATCACTAATAACATAATAGTACCAATCGTCACATGTGCACCATGAAAACCAGTTAACATGAAGAAAGTAGTACCATAAATTCCGGAACTTAATTTCAAATTAAGTTCATGGTAAGCATGATGGTATTCAAGGGCTTGTAAGCCAATAAAAGATATTCCTAACAAAATAGTGATGGCTAAACCTAGGTTCAAGGCTCTGCGTTTATTATTGAGTAGGCTATGATGCGCATAAGTAATACTCAGCCCAGAACTTAGTAAAATCAAGGTATTAATCGCAGGTAAGCCCCATGGCCCCATGGCTTCTTTAATCGCTGGAAAATGTATGGGATCTGGACTAATTAATAAGGGCCAGACAGATGTGAATTGACTCCAGAGTAAATGCGTACTAGCTTTAGCACCATGGCCTCCAAGCCAGGGAACTGCTAATTTTCTTGCATAAAATAAAGCTCCAAAAAAAGCTGCAAAAAACATGATTTCAGAAAAAATAAACCAAACCATTCCTAATCTAAAAGAATGATCCATTTGTTTACTATATAGGCCTTGCTGGCTTTCATTAATAATATTACTAAACCATCCATACATCATATAGGCTAAAAGTAAAGAGCCAATGATAAAAAGATAGGGGCCATGACTACGTTCATGGATAAGGCCTACTATACCCGTTACCAAACTTATTAATGCAATTGAACCTGTGAGAGGCCAATAACTTTTTGCGGGAACAAAATACTGTTTATATTCCTCATCCATTCGGTTTAGACTCCTTTTTGTCTTTAATTTCAAATAAAGTATAGGATAATGTTAAACGATCTATGTGAATGGGTATTTCAGAGTCAATGATAAATTGAATAGGCAATAAAGCACTCTCCCCTGATTTTAAGGTTTGGCGTTCAAAACAAAAACATTCTATTTTTTTTATATATTTTGCAGCAATGCCGGGTGAAATACTGGGAATAGCTTGGATAACCATAGTATGATTGGTTGAATTTTTAGCATAATAATGAGTGTGATAACTCTGCCCAGGTCGTATTTGTAGAGTGGTGTCTTGAGGTTTAAATTCTAGAGGCATTTTTTGATTTCGAGTGACATCAAATTCCATTGTTATAAAATGGTTTGCTTTTTTCAAAGATGCGGCTTTTTGCAAACTCATATTATGTGCATTAAGGCTTAAATCAATTTTACCATTAAGCCCTGTTACCTTACAAAATAAAGAATAAAAAGGTACCAATGCGAAACTAAAGCCAAACATAATAATAACGATAATAATTAAACGTTTTGTGAGTTTATTGATTTTAAAATGTGAATTGTGTTCAGACATTCAATCATTTACTCAATGTTTGGCGGAATAGAGAAACTATGATAAGGAGGAGGAGAGGATAAGGTCCATTCTAAACCATGCGCGCCCTCCCAGACTTTAGCCGGTGCTTTGGGTCCTCCCCGAATGGTTTTTATGACAATAAATAAAAATAAAAGTTGGGAGGCACCAAATATGAAGGCTCCAGTACTGATAATTTTATTAAAATCAGCAAATTGTAAAGCATAATCGGGTATACGCCGTGGCATGCCGGCTAATCCTAAAAAATGCATTGGAAAAAAAGTAATATTTAAGGCTATAGCGGACAACCAAAAATGAATTTTGCTTAAGGTCGCACTAAACATATTTCCAGTCCACTTTGGCAGCCAATAATAAGTTGCTGCAATAATTCCAAAAATTGCGCCTGGTACCAAAACATAATGAAAGTGCGCTACCACAAAATAGGTATCATGGTATTGAAAATCAGCAGGAACTATAGATAACATAAGTCCTGATAAGCCACCTATCGTGAACATGACTAAAAAACCCAAAGCAAATAACATTGGGGCTTCGAAAGTCAAGGCACCTCGAAACATAGTGGCAACCCAATTAAAAATTTTAACCCCAGTAGGCACAGAGATGAGCATTGTGGCGTACATAAAATATAATTGACCACCTAAGGGCATACCGGTGGTAAACATATGATGTGCCCAAACCATAAATGATAAAAAAGCTATCGAAATGGTTGCATAAATCATAGAAGTATAACCAAATAATTTTTTGCGACTAAAGGTGGGAATGATTTCTGACATGATTCCAAAACTCGGAAGAATCATAATATAAACTTCAGGATGCCCGAAAAACCAGAAAATATGCTGAAATAATACAGGATCCCCACCCCCACCGGCATTAAAAAAGCTGGTACCAAAATGTCTATCAAAAAGCATCATCGTGACTGCCCCGGCTAAAACTGGCATAACTGCTATTAATAAAA
>JAQGOH010000028.1 GCA_028293705.1 Francisellaceae bacterium
CTAAACATTACATTGCGCAAATCGGTTTAAGTTCAAAAGAAGGACCTGAAATAAAAGGTAAAGGTCGTGCTAATTATCAAAGTGCGCATAAAGAATATGTCTTAAACGAATTAGAAAATCAGCTAACCGTTGATTTAAAAACCACCCTTCCAGAAAATATTAATATAACTAAACGTTTTATTTTTAACAAAGACTCATATTTAATTAAAATTGAATACATAATTAATAATCAAAGTCCTCATGAATATATTGGGCAATTATATGGAAGATTAAAAAGAAAACCTAAAGAAGAAAAAAGTTCATTTTTCAGCGGAGCTCAAACCTTTACAGGGCTTGCAATGTTTACCCCGGAAAAGCCATATACCAAATTAACTTTTAAAGATATAAAAACTAAACCGATTGAAAAAGAAGTCATGGGAGGTTGGGCAGCCCAAGTTGAACAATATTTTTTAAGTGCATTTATTCCTCCTAAAGATAAAAATAATTTTTATCATGCTAAAGCTTTTGAAAAAGACACGGTGGGTATTGAGTTTATAACTGAAAAAATAAGAATTAAACCACAGTCAACCGGAACAGTAGAAACTTTATTATATACCGGACCACAAGTTACTGAGGATTTAGAAAAAATTTCTAAGGGCTTACAACTTACCGTTGATTACGGAGTGCTCTGGCCGGTGTGTCAACCTATTTTCTGGGTGCTAAAGAAAATACATAGTATTGTGGGAAATTGGGGTGTGTCTATTATTTTGGTCACTATCTTTATTAAGTTAATGTTTTATCCATTATCCAGTGCTAGTTATCGTTCCATGGCCAATATGCGGCGATTACAACCTAAACTACAAGCATTAAAATTACACCATGGTGATGATAAACAAAAGTTTGGTCAGGCCCTTATGGATTTATATCGCAAAGAAAAAGTAAATCCTATGAGCGGTTGTCTACCAATGGTTGTACAAATACCTGTTTTTATTGCTTTATATTATGTTTTATTAGGCAGTGTCGAGTTACACCATGCACCATTTTTTGGGTGGATAACCGATCTTTCCCAAAAAGATCCCTATTATGTATTACCTCTATTAATGGGGGCTAGTATGTTTATTCAGCAAAAATTAAGCCCTCAAGCTCCTGATCCTATGCAAGCTAAGGTAATGCTTTTTATGCCTATATTTTTTACTGTATTATTTTTACAGTTTCCTACAGGCCTTGTATTGTATTGGTTAGTGAATAATGTGTTATCTATTGTGCAACAATGGTATATAACCCATACAATTGAATTAGATACTAAACGGTATGGAAAGTGATCATTCTGTAGATACCATTACGGCGATTGCTACTCCTCCAGGTAGAGGAGGAGTAGGAATTATACGTATATCAGGCCCCCTTGCTTTAACGATAGCTTCTCAAATTTGTCATAAATCTTTCATTTCCCGTCAAATTAGCTTTTCCCATTTTTATGATAGTACTAAGCAAATTATAGACAGTGGTATTGTTTTATATTTTGCTGCCCCCAATTCTTTTACAGGGGAAGAAGTCGTTGAGTTGCAAGGACATGGCGGTCCTATTGTTATGGATTTGCTATTAAAAGCGGTGCTAGGTTATGGGGCGAGGATGGCCAATCCAGGAGAATTTTCCTTAAGAGCCTATTTAAATAATAAAATTGATTTAACCCAAGCTGAAGCTATTGCAGATTTAATTAATGCAAATTCGGTGGTTCAGGCACGATCGGCTCAGTTGTCTTTGCAGGGGACATTTTCAAAGCTAATTAATGAATTTATTGATTCTTTAATTCGATTAAGAATGTTTGTAGAAGCTGCTATTGATTTTCCAGATGAAGAGATAAATTTTTTAAGTGATGGGCGTATTGCGGATAAATTAGTTAAATTAATAAAGCAATTAGAAATGATACAAAAAGAAACTAAAGTAGGTTCTTTGTTATCTGAGGGTGTGAAGGTTGTCATTATGGGACGCCCTAACGCAGGGAAATCAAGTCTTTTAAATTGCTTAAGCGGCAAAGAAGCTGCGATTGTTACTGAGATAGCAGGGACTACCCGTGATATTTTAAAAGAAAATATTCAATTAGATGGTTTAATTTTACAATTAATAGATACTGCAGGGTTACGCCTTACCCAGGATATCATTGAACAAGAAGGGATTAAGCGAGCTTTGGCAGAAATACAGTCAGCTGATGTGATCTTAATGGTTGTAGATGGTACAACTACTGACATTACTAATCCATTAGAATTATTTACAGAATGGAACACTATTCTGCCTGAGGATACTCCTAGAATTGTTTTGGTTAATAAAATTGATAAATTGTCTATTGAGGCAACCCTTGTAAAAGAAAAAAATTATTCGGTGGTTTATATTTCGGCCTTGACAGAGCAAGGAATGGATCTTTTTAGAACGCATTTAAAAGAAACAGTAGGTTATAACCATTTAATCAATGAACCCTTTACGGCTAGAAGAAGACATGTTGAGGCACTGGAAGTTGCGTATGAACATTTAATAAAGGGTCAAAGATTATTATTAGAACAAAGTGCTGGCGAGTTATTAGCTGAAGAATTAAGTATAAGCCAAAAAGCCTTAGAAGAAATCACTGGCAGATTTAGTAGTGATGATTTATTAGGGCGTATATTTTCTGAATTTTGTATAGGTAAATGAATATGGATTACAAACAACGCTTTGATGTAATTATTGTAGGTGGGGGGCACGCAGGCACAGAGGCTGCATTAGTTGCTGCCAGGATGAATGCTAAAACTTTATTGTTAACACATAATATCGAAACCGTAGGGCAAATGTCATGTAATCCTGC
>JAQGOH010000029.1 GCA_028293705.1 Francisellaceae bacterium
CGATTCTTTGGCGTTGGCCTCCTGATAACTTCACACCCCGTTCCCCTACAATGGTTTGGTACTGCTTAGGTAAGCCCATTATATAATCATGTATATTTGCTAATTGGCAGGCGTTGATAACTTCTTCATCAGATGCATTTAAATTGCCATAACGGATATTTTCAATGATATTTCTATGAAATAAAGATATATCTTGAGGAATGACGGCAACTTGTTTACGAATAGAATCCTCAGAATACAAATTAATATCAAGATCTGATATAAAAATTCTGCCTTGATTGACTGAAAAATATTTTAATAATAAAGATACGATAGTTGATTTTCCAGCTCCTGAAGATCCCACAATACCAATTTTTTCACCAGGTTTAATATCAAGATTGAGATTGTGCAAAATAGGCATGTTTTGATCATAGGAAAAATTAACATTTTCAAATCGGATACTAGGGTTGATAATGTTTATTTTTTTAAGATTATTTATATTTTTAACATGCGGAATTTGTAAGATTTTAAAAGCACTTTTAAAATCTCCAATATTCCTCATAAAATCCTGCATCTTCCCTATCAGGCTCCATAGATCCATGCTCATTTTAAGCGTTATACCCATAACAAATACTAAATCACCACTGGTTGCTTGGTGGGTTTTACGCAAATGAATCATATATAAAAAAAGACTGATTAACATCACCCAATATAATAAGGCACTAATAATATTTAAGAAAAAACTAAATTTATATGTCCTTACATTATTAGGAATGAATTCATTGGTTATTGTTTTTTCGAGTTTAGCTTTTTCGTAATTACGACTGGCAAAAGAGAAAAGTGTAAATATATTAGCAATATTATCACCAATTATACCAAAAATTTTGTGCCTGGTATTGGCATTTACATACGATAAACGGTCCAAGCGTTTAGAAAGATGGTACATAATCGTAAAAAAGCTTACTGCCCAAAGACTGACAAAGAAACATACTCGTAAATTGACAACGGCGAGAACACTGGTAAGGATAATGGTGTTCGCTATTTTGGGCGTAAACTCATGGTGCAAGCTGGCCCAAAAATTATCATATCCATCCAATATGCCACGAATTTTACTTATAATTTTACCAGTTTGGGTATTTTGAAAAAAAGCATAGGAGTGATGTTGTATATAATCAACAGTGTATAATATTATGGAACGCCTTACTTTTGGTTCTGACCGCCATTCGGCTACATCACTAATACGCCATATAACATCTAACAATACTTGAGCGCTTATAAATAATGTGATTGGAAAAAACAAGGCTTGGTAACTAATATCTGTTTTAACCGAAAAAGCATCGATTAATAATTTTAAAGCATATTGATTAGCAAAGTCATAAAATCCTGCTAGGATAGGAGCCATAAACATTATAAAATAATGCCATTTGTAAGGGCGTATCATATTCCATAAAAAGCTATAAATAGATTGCGTATACATAAAGTTCCATTTTAAAAATTAATATCCATAAAAAATATCGATGAGTTTAGGCAATAAATTGACTATTAAATCCAAATTCTCTAATTCGATATTAAGTGGGGGTAAAATACGAATAATTTTTTCACGAGTGACATTTATTATAATACCAAGGTGAAGGCCTAATTCTATAATGGGTTTGCAGGGCTTATCAAGCTCAATGCCTATCATGAGTCCTTGACCACGAATATCTAAAACATGCGGATTTAATTTAAGTTTTTCTTTTAAATGTTTGATTAAATATTCGCCCGATACGGCGGCTTGTGCAAATAAATTATTTTCTAATAGGGTACTAATAGTTGCGAGAGCGACGCTTGTTATTAAGGGGTTGCCTCCAAAAGTGGAACCATGACTGCCAGGGGTTAATAAGTCATAAGCTTTGGTACCCACAAGACAGGCTCCTATTGGTAAGCCATTCGCCAGCCCTTTGGCAAGCGTTACCACATCAGGAGAAAAATTTTCATGTTGGCTGGCTAAAAAATAACCCGTACGTCCCATACCTGATTGAATTTCATCTACCATCAATAACCATTGGTTTTTTTCAGCAAATTCGCTTAACTTTTTTAAATAACCAGTTTGGGGGATTTGAATACCCCCTTCACCTTGTATGGGCTCTACTAAAATAGCGGCTATTTCATTTTGATTGTTACTAATAGTTTCAAGGGCTGTAAGGTCATTAAATGGAACTCTAATAAAGCCTTCTACTAATGGAGAATATCCTTTTTGAATTATGGGATTACTTGAGGCAGAAAGGGTTGCAAGAGTACGTCCATGAAAAGCACCCTCCATTACAATAATTTTAGGGTTTTTGTAACCCTTAAAATGTCCATAAAGTCTGGCTATTTTTATTGCAGTTTCATTAGCTTCTGTTCCAGAATTACTAAAAAAAACCCCTTTAAGTTGGGTTAGCTCACACAGTAGTTTAGCTAAGTCCTTTTGTGGAGCATTGGTAAATAGGTTTGAACAATGTATTAATAAAGAGGCTTGATGATTGATAGCTTGCACTATTTTAGGGTGGGCATGCCCCAATACCATAACAGCCATACTACTAATGGCATCTAGAAATTTATTACCTTTATCATCCCACACGAAACTCCCTTTACCATGGTGAATAGTATAAGGCATTGGGGAATATGCTTTTAATAGATATTGAGACATGTTTAGCCTATATTAATTAAGATTCAATAAAATTATTAGATACAAAATCCCAATTAACAATTTTCCAAAATGCTTCTAAATATTTAGCTCTGGCATTCCTATAATCAACATAATAAGCATGTTCCCATACATCACAAGTTAATAATGGTTTTTGAGTGTCATTACTTAAAGGGGTAGCAGCATTTGAGGTACTGATTAATTCTAGTTCGCCTTTGGAGTTTTTAATAAGCCAGGCCCAACCTGAGCCAAAAGTTGTCAATGCTAACTTAGTAAATTGCTCACAAAAAACTTCAAAACTTCCAAAATGCTGGTTAATGCTCTTTAATAACACTTCACTGGGCTGGGTTTTAAGGGGACTTAAACAATGCCAATAAAATGTATGGTTCCATACTTGGGCAGCATTATTAAAAATCGGACCAGTGGATTGTTTAATTATAGCTTCCAAACTCAAGTTGGTTAATTGAGTCCCTTCAATCAAGTTATTTAAGTTTGTTACATAAGTTTGGTGATGCTTACCATGATGAAAATCCAATGTTTCAGCGCTAATATAAGGCTCAAGGGCATTTTTAGGATAAGGTAGGGGAGGAAGTTCAAAATGCATATTATGTTCCTTTTTTAAAATAAATATCACAAGCGCTAGTGTAGAATCTTTAAATCCAGCTTGGCAAGTGGTATAGTTCGTTTGACAAGGTAAAAGAGATAAACTTAATCAAGTTTGTTAATATAATTGTGCAAATTGTCCCAATAAGAGTAAAGTTCTTATTAAGGCTAAATAGGATGTTTAGGCAGATCAAGATTAGGGAGGAAGTGTCAATGCGCAATAAATCTAATAATAGAGTAGATTCTGAAATATTCAGTCGTTCAAATTCTTTTTTAAAAGCCAATTTCTCATCATTGAATGGTCAAACTGGCCTTTCTAGTGCATGGGCTGATCCAGCTGAGCTAAACCTGCAATTAGCAGCTCAAAATAACCGTATAGTATTTCTCGAGCAGGAATTAAAAAATGTTAGGCATCTGTTAATTGAAAAAGATAATCAGATGGCTGCCTTAACTTCAGACATGGATCATCTAATATGTCAAATCGCTCGTAATGATAAAGACCAAGTACATTAAAAGCTTACAATATTTAAACCCTCTCAAAAATATTACGAGAGGGTTTGGTTAATGTATTGACTCCTTATATCTATTTCTATAATCTTTTAAAATATATAAAAAATGTGGAAATTTCTTTGTTTTTTAATTTTTATATTGTGTACTAGAGCAAGCAATAAACTTTAATTCTTTGATTAATTATTAAAAGGCTATGAGTGAAAAATAATCAGTACTAGATTTAATATGTCGTATAGTTTATTAGCATTTAAGGGATATACTGAGTGAATAAAATTTGTTTAATACAAAATATCTTTAAAGATTTATGGAGTGTTGAAAATTTTAAGCTTGGTTTGGATAGGATTACCCCTCAAGCAATAATAGAAACCCCTTTGGTAGGTCGTTCTATAGGGACTCAGCGTTTAGAAGAAATTGGATTGTCATGGTTTAAAACTTTTGGTATTAAGCAGTATAAGATGGAAGATCTTATTTGCGATCAGGATAAAATTGTAATACGGTGGTCTGCAAGTGTTAAACATGTAGGTCCCTTAAGTAATTTAGCTCCTACTGGCCGTATAATAAATTTTGAAGGCTCGACTTTATTTAAAATGAATGAGCTTGGATTAATAACCGAACTTTACACTCATTCAAATGTACCGTATGTACTTTATAAAGAATTTTCATTTTCTACTGAATATTTCTTACTCAATAAACATAATACTGAAAACAATTTTTTACAAATTATAAGACGAATAGAAAATTTACCTTTAACCGATAGAGAAATTACTATTTTAAGTCTGTGGCTTTGTGGTGTTTCTATTAAAGAAACGGCAAAACAGCTAGGCAATATTTCATTGCGCACCATAGAAAATTATCGAGACAATATTAAATGCAAACTGAATGTTCATACTAAAGCGCAACTTTTTGATTTAATTAGAGAAAGGGGATTATTAGAAACGTTAATTCATTTCGCTAGAGATAAGCTAAGCTCTATGGCCTTAATTTTAAATTAAAAAATTCTTAAGGGAATACACATTATAGACAAGGTGTCAAAAATGAAAAATGAAGTAAGGAGATTCAAAAAAAATGGATAGGAAGGCCTTATTAAAAACTTTAATTTATGAGGTTTTTGGATCAGGGCAATTACAGGTCATCGATAATCTTTATGCTTCAAGTGGCATTTTTAAACATTCCTTTGGAAGTTCTATAGGACCCGAAGGGGTTAAAGAATATGTAAATAACTGGATGTTAGCAATGCCTAAGGCACGCATTGCAATTGAAGATTTATTACAAGATGGAAATAAATTTGCTATTCGTTGGAAGGGTAAAGGAATACATGAAGGAGAGTATAATGGGTTTGCAGCAACGGGACAATTAATTACCCTGAGTGGACTTGCAACCGTACATATGAATGATGAGAAAATATTAGAATGTCATATAACCTCTAATATTTTAAATATGCTAGGCCAACATATGCCTTCCTTTGTTTCTCTTTCTCCCCCACTCGAGCTTGAGACTTCATTGAACACTATTATTAATAAAAAATTAAATAACGATGAAATCAAGATTTTAACCTTATGGGTCTGGGGGGCCAGTAATTTTGAAATTCAAAAATTTTTAAAAAAAGAATTTCTAAGTGATATTAAATTTCTTCAAGAGAGTATTTGCTCTAAATTTAGGGTGAAGGATAAGCATGAGATATTAGATATTTTATATAATAATAATCTGCTGAGTTTAATTTCAAATTATGCAAAAATTTTGCTTTCGAGAAATGCTCTACCAATAAACTAGTGTAAGACCGCCTAGTTTTATATTTTTTATCAGGGTGTTTACATACGATATTTAGTAATCTAAATGAAAAATAATATTAGTGGACTTTAAAGAATTTCTTAGTATAATAATTTTTTTTGGAGTTTTTTATGAAAAGCATTACCAAAGGTATTTGTATTTTATTGATGTGCCTTCAATTTTTAACAGGCTGTGCTGGTCGAACCGCTAATCCAGTAATAATTAACCAACCAGGAGATTTCGAGAGAAATTGTTCTTATTTAATGTCAGAGATGTCTGAAATCCAAATGAATATTAATAGGCTCCTCCCTAAAGAATCTAAGACGGGTAAAAATGTAGCATTAGGAGTAACAGGGGCTTTTTTCATAGTTCCATTATTCTTTATGGACTTTTCTGATGCAGAAAAAATAGAAATTGAAGCTTACCGTAGTCGTTATAATCATTTAGCAAGAATTTATAATGATAAGCGATGTGGCACTGCTGTTGAATCAATTCCAGATTTTATAAAAAAATCTAAAAAATAACATTTGCCTGGTTTCAATAAACCCAGCTTAATTATATTTAAGTTGGGTTTTTAATTTTTAAGTTTATAATATTCATTTAAGGAATATTACAATTCATTAATATTAACTATTATCTTATTATTCTCGAGAATTGTTTCAAAGCTAGTTATATTTTCAAAAGCAGGCGCACTAAGCACTTCACCAGTCCTAAGACAGAATTTTGCTCCATGAAAAGGGCAGGTTATCTTACCATCATTAATAAGACCTTCTTCTAAAGGTAAGTCGCTATGAGGACAATTATTTTCTATGGTATAAAATTTATCATTGTTTTTTATAATCAGTAATAAAGTGTTATTAAACTCTACTACTTTTCTATCTGAAAAGGTAAAGTCTTCGAGTGTGGCAAGTTCTACCCACGACATATTGTTTATCCTCTTACTGAATTAAAATAAACCTAATTCTAATTTAGTAGCTTCTGATAAACAATCAGTAGTCCATGGCGGATCCCAGACAATTTCTACTTCAACTTCATTTACTCGTTCTAGGGATAATACACTTTCTTTGACCATTTGTGGCAAAGTTTGAGCAGCGGGACAATTAGGGGTAGTTAGAGTCATATCAATATGAATTTTACCAGGTTCAATTTCATCAATATTATAAATTAAACCTAAATCATAGACATTTGTAGGAATTTCTGGATCATAAACCTGTCTTATCGCTTCAACAATCGCTTCTCGAAAGGCAATTTCCATCGCTTATAAACCCTCAGTATTAACAGGATTAGGATTCTTATTAAGAGCCGCTTCTACCGTATGCCAGGCTAAAGTGGCACATTTGACTCGAGAAGGATAAGCTTTAACATTACTTAGGGCTAATAACTTATCTAAAATAGGATTAGCCTCTTCATTGCTCGTAAGCATGTTTAA
>JAQGOH010000058.1 GCA_028293705.1 Francisellaceae bacterium
GTAAAACCCCTTATTCGCGTTTTGGTGATGGAAGAGCCGTATTACGCTCATGTATTCGTGAATATTTATGCTCCGAGGCAATGGTTATACTCAATGTCCCTACTACTCGAGCTCTATGTATTATTAAAACCAATGAACAAGTATTAAGAGAAAAAAATGAACCGGGTGCTATTTTATGTCGACTGGCTAGTTCGCACATCCGGTTTGGGCATTTCGAACATTTTTATTATCGAAAAGAATATTCAGCGCTTAAAATACTGGCCGATCATGTCATAAAAGAATATTTCTTAAGCTTTAATAAGCTCAAAGATGTTTATGAAGTTTGGTTTACGGAAATTGTAAAACGCACTGCCTGTTTAATTGCTAGGTGGCAGTCAATCGGTTTTTCTCATGGGGTTTTAAATACCGATAATATGTCAATTTTAGGCTTGACCCTTGATTATGGCCCTTTTGGTTTTATGGAAAATTTCATTCCTGATTTTATTTGTAATCATTCCGATCATGGAGGACTTTACGCTTTTAATAAACAAGCTTCCATTGGACTTTGGAATCTACAAGCACTAGCCTTCGCATTACAGCCCCTATTGCCTCTCAACCAATCCAAAAAAATATTACTTGAATATGAAGAAATTTTTATTAAAGAATATTATTATTTAATGCGTTCAAAATTAGGATTAGCTCATCTTAATGAAAATAATCAATTATGGATGGATCTCCTTAATCTGATGGCAGATGAACAGAGTGATTATACCTTAAGTTTTCGTTATTTAGCTGATACCTTTAATAATTCACAAAAGTGGTTAGCTTTATTTAAAAACAAAGAGTTAGCTTTAAAATGGCTTAAAAATTATCATCAACATTTAAATTTAAAAACTGAAAATATTCCTGCTCATCAAAAAAAGCTAAATCAGGTTAATCCTAAATTTATTTTAAGAAATTGGGTTGCAGAATTAGTTATCCGGTCTGCAGAAGATCAAAAGGATTACAGCTTACTGGATAGAGTATTTAATATTTTACAAAAACCTTACGATGAGCATCCATCTGATGAATACTTATCCCTTCCTACACCAACAGAATACCAAAACTTATGTGTTTCTTGCTCTTCATAACCTAAATCTAAAAAATCTTAAGGCCAAACCCATTAAATTAAGATTTTGGCCTATTAGTTGAAGAGTTTATAGAAGAAGCACTATTCGAAGCACTTCGACTTCTTTCAGAATGAATTTGAGTACTATGTTCCTGATGATCTTTTTCAATCATTTTTCCGAGTTTAAAAGATAAATCTGAAAGCGTTTTTATTAATAAGTTATTGCTCGATTTATTACCAAATGAAGACTTATGATGCTTATCTAACTTAATAATTTCTTCTCGAATGGCAACTTGAATTTCTTTTTCATCATGATATCCAATTTTTTCTAGTTTGCTCATTAATGTTTTAGCATTCAGGCCACCCTTACGGTTTTCATTATTTTTTATAAAAGAAGTTAAAGTATCTTTAATCGTTTTTTTAAAACCATTTGCGTAATTCCCTATATTAGGACCTTCTATCTCTTCTTTTTTATTATCAGAGGAAGAGAATTTATTCTGTTTTTTGCTATAGGCATTATAAACTTCCGGTTGGGAAGTTTGCTTGTGATTTGGTGAAGTATTTTTTTTTAAATCTTCAATAACAGAACTTAGACGTCTTTTTAAGCCTGTATTTTCATTCGTATTATTATCTGTAACAGTATTTTCCAGAATTTTTCCTTTTTGCTGTGTTTTAAGAAATATTCTTTCTAAAGGGGAATTATCGTCTTTATTAGGGGGATTAGGCATGTCTACTCTCCATTGTATAGATAGGTTATCAATATCTATTAGAGAGCTCTTCTTAATAAAAGTTCCTTCGGATGATATAGGTGTAGCGGCAAAGTAGAAATGTCTGGTCCAGCAAAGTAGAAATGTCCGGTTTTAGATAAACCTCCCTTATTATAAGTGAAGATGCACTTAAAATGTATAACCTAGTTCAAAATTAGGCTAATTACCAGCAATCGTCATATTATGAATCAACACAGAGCCTGTAAGGTAATTACTTGAAGAAAATGTGTCATTAGCGATAGCTATAATATTTCTAAACATATCTCTGAGGTTACCCGCAATCGTTATTTCTTCTACGGGATATTGAATTTCCCCATTTTCCACCCAAAACCCTGACGCCCCTCGAGAGTAATCACCCGTCACAATATTAATACCCTGACCCATTAAATCGGTAACCAATAAACCTCTATCCATTTTTTTTACCAAATCGAAAAAGGGTATATCGGTATTGGTTAATACCTTTAAATTATGAATACCACCGGCATTTCCGGTTGTCTGTAGTCCTAATTTTCGAGCAGAATAAGCACTTAAAACATAACTTTTTAAAAATCCTTCACAAATAATATCATGTTCATAAGTACCCACTCCTTCACTATCAAAAGGGGCAGAACCTAAAGCTTTAGGTAAATGGGGGGACTCTCTTAAACTAATAAATTGAGGGAATATTTGAGTTTCTAAGCCATCTAATAAAAAACTAGATTTCCTATAAAGATTGCCTCCCGATATTGCGCTTATAAAACTTTTAAATAAACCCGTAGCTACCCTAGACTCAAAAATAACAGGAGCATGACAGGTATTAATTTTTTGTGCGCATAATTTTTTCAAGGTTCGCTCTGCGGCTTTAACCCCAATTTCCGCAGCCATTTTTAAATCATGATAATCTCGAGCCACGCTGTAATCATAATCTCTTTGCATATGCCCTTTTGAATCTGCTATTAAAGCACAACTCAAACTAAATCTTGTCGCTTTATAACTTTCTAAAAAACCATGGCTATTGCCATAAACATATAAACCAGAATGCGTTCCAAGACTTGCTCCTTCTGAATTACTAATACGTTTATCAAAGCTAAGGCCGGCTGCTTCACATATTTTTGCCGTTTCAATCGCATCTGCTGCACTAATATCTAAGGGATGATATAAGTTTAAGTCAGGAATCATTTTTGCCATTAAGGGTTTGGGAGCAAGTCCTGAGTAATTATCTTCTTCTGTATAATCGGCAATTAAAGAAGCTTGTTCAACACAGGCTAATAATGCTTTATCGCTAATGTCAGAGGTAGAAGCTGATCCTTTTTTATGGTTTTTATAAAGGGTAATAGAGACGCTTTTATCTCGGGTAAATTCTAAATTTTCAATTTCATTTAATCGTACACTAGTTTGTATTCCATGACTTGCACTGATATCGGCTTCAGCAGAAGTAGCGCCTTTTAGTTTGGCTTTATCCAAAATAAAATTAATCTTTTCTTTTAATTGTATTTCATTTAACTCTGACTTAAGCATGGGTACCTCCAACGGTTAATCCATCTACTTTTAAGGTAGGTTGCCCCACACCCACAGGTACGCTTTGTCCCTCTTTGCCACAAACCCCGATGCCACTGTCTAATTTTAAATCATTCCCTACCATACTAACGTGTTTTAATACTTCAGGCCCACTACCAATAAGCGTTGCACCTTTAACGGGATGAGTAATTTTACCATTTCTAATTAAGTAGGCTTCACTGGCACTAAATACAAATTTACCATTGGTAATATCCACTTGTCCGCCACCAAAATTGACAGCATACAGGCCATTTTCCACTGATTGTATAATTTCTTCAGGATCGTGGTTGCCGGCTAACATATACGTATTAGTCATACGTGGGATCGGTAAATGGGAATAAGATTCCCGGCGCCCATTACCAGTAGGTTGCATATTCATTAAACGAGCATTCATTTTATCTTGCATAAAGCCTTTTAGAATACCTTTCTCAATTAAGGTCGTACATTGACTAGGTGTTCCTTCATCATCGATAGTTAAAGACCCGCGTCGATTAGCCAAGGTACCATCATCCACGATTGTGCATAAAGGGCTCGCTACCCTTTCATTTAAGCGACCAGCAAAAGCAGAACTTCCCTTACGATTAAAATCTCCCTCCAGCCCATGCCCTATAGCTTCATGTAGCAATACCCCAGGCCAACCTGGTCCTAAGACAACAGGCATAAAACCTGCAGGAGCGTCAATTGCTTTTAAATTTACTAAGGA
>JAQGOH010000080.1 GCA_028293705.1 Francisellaceae bacterium
CCGGAGAAAGATTTTTGTCATCTTTAAACTGGGGCAAACTTAAATAAACAATATCTCCACCATTTTTATTTATTTTTAAGTGCATAACTTTAGTTTTAACATCAATAAGATCTTTTGATGAAAAAATGGGAAGTGAAGATTTTTGCAGGGTTTCTAAATTATTACTATCATTCCCCTCTTTAAGATCGGGAATATCCAATACATCTAAAGGCGTTTCACCATGATTTTTTTCTGAAAGATGGGTGGCCCTTGGCAACATACTAGCCTTTTTAAGTGATTGCTCCTGTTGCCATACATTAAACAAATAAGAGCCTACTAAAGCTAAACCAATTAATAAAAAAAATCGAATGCGTTGAAAATCCATGAATCTTATTTTTCCTTGTGGGGTAAAAAATCAATGCCACCCGCATTACCAGGTCTGCATCGAAAAATTCTTGTTAGCGTTAATTTAAAACCGGTGATGAGTCCGTAATATTTAAATGCCAATAAGCCATATTCGGAACAACTTGGGTAAAAACGACAATGATTGCACATAATGGGGCTTAAAAAAAAACGATATCCCTTAATTAACATCAATATAATATTTAACATTATTTTATTAATTGTTGCCATTTTTGCCTTAAATTATCAAACAATATTAAATTATTATCAGGGCGCAAGGCTGACAATATTATAACGATATCCAAACCATTCAATAAAGTTTTATGAAGTCTAAAACTTTCTCGAACTACACGTTTCAGTGCATTTCGGTTTACTGCTAAACGTACTTTCCGTTTAGCTACAATTATTCCAAGTCTGGCTTTATGGGAATTATTTTTTATAGCCAGTAATGTGAAATAAGGTGATCTTACACATTTAGGTTGGGCAAATACAGCTTGATAATCGTCAGGCTTTAATAAACGGTTGCTGGGAGGGAAACAATTAGAATTCAATTTTAAAACTATACTGTAAGCCGTTTACGACCTTTTTTACGTCTATTTTTTAAGACTAAACGCCCACCTTTAGTGCGACTACGTACTAAAAAACCATGTTTTCGTTTACGGCATAATTTGCTTGGTTGATAAGTTCTTTTCATAATATACCTAAATCTATAAAATAAGGGGAATAAGACCGGTAACTTTATATTAACGGGTTTTGCGTGTCAACATTTTAGAGCTTTTATTTATGAATATTCAGGATTTGATATTTATAAATAAGAAACTAAACTCATAATATGACAAGCTTCCTTTCCAAGATTGTAACAATAAAAAAATCAATTGTGAATGGATTGTGCATAAGTTTGAAAAAGTTTTTTATTAATAACAGTTTATGTTTCTGACTTCATCAAAGTTAAATTTTATATAATAATAATTAATATATAAGATCTAATATAGTTGTTATTATTAAGGAAGGTAAAAACTGTGGATAACTAAATAAAACTCAATAAGTATATAGCTTATGCCCTGTGTTTAAGTCTGTGGATAAGTTGGGGAAAACAGGTGCATAACCTGTGTATTAAATTCCTACTTTTTTAAATTCATATTAATTACACAGCTTATCCACAGGGTTATCACCAGCTTATCCACAGCTTATTAACAGCCTAAAACCCCCTATAAAACCAAGTTCACTTTTTAACTTTTTATAAATGTGGATAAGTTAACAAGACCTGTATAAACTATTCAATCTTGGAACTATTCGATATTTTTTATTTATTTTTAGAGGGAGAAAAAGTGGACCTTTCTCTATGGCAGCAATGCCTGCAGCGTTTACGAGATGAAATTCCGCAGCAACAATTCAATCAATGGATAAGTCCCTTGCAGGCGGAAGAAACAGGGGAAGGTGTTATTTTATTTGCTCCTAATCAATATGTTTTAGATGGGGTAAGTCAGGATTTTTTAGTCATTATTGAAAAAGTAATTAGTCAACTTAATAATGATATGCCCATAAGGGTAGATTTATTAGTTGGCGCTAAGAAAGCGGCCCTTCCAATTGTCGAGGGAGAAAATTTTGGTCCTATTTTTACCGATGAAGAAAATCTTAGTAAAAGCACTATTAACTTTAATACGAATTTAAATTCTGAATTTACATTTGAAAATTTTGTAGAAGGCAAATCTAATCAATTGGCCAAAGCAGCTGCTCTTCAAGTGGCTGAAAATCCGGGAGGTTCCTACAATCCTTTATTTTTATATGGAGGAGTGGGGCTTGGTAAAACTCATTTAATGCATGCAGTAGGAAACTTAATATTAAAAAGGAAAAATCATGCAAGAGTCATCTATCTTCATTCAGAGCGTTTTGTCTCAGAAATGGTAAAAGCTTTGCAAAGTAATGCGATTAACGAATTCAAAAAATATTATCGTTCTGTGGATTTATTATTAGTCGATGATATTCAGTTCTTTGAAGGTAAAGAACGTTCCCAAGAAGAATTTTTTCATACCTTTAATGCCTTGTTTGAAGGCCAACAACAAATTATTTTAAGTAGCGATAGATATCCCAAAGAAATTAATGGGATTGATGAACGTTTACAATCTAGATTTGGATCGGGTTTGACGGTAGCTGTTCAGCCCCCCGATTTAGAAACAAGGGTCGCCATTTTAATTAACAAAGCCGAAAGCTCAAATATATATTTACCACATGAAGTTGCTTTTTTTATTGCAAAACGTATACGCTCTAATGTGAGAGAATTAGAAGGGGCCTTAAAAAGGGTGATTGCCAATGCTCACTTTACCAATAGTGTAATTACCTTAACTTTTGTGCAAGAAGCCTTAAAAGATTTACTGGCTCTTCAAGATAAACTCGTATCAATGGATAATATAATGAGAACCGTTAGTGAATATTACAAGGTGAAAATGTCTGAGTTACTCTCTAAACGTCGTAATCGTTCTATTGCAAGACCTCGCCAAGTGGCAATGGCTTTATGTAAAGAATTAACCAGCCATAGCTTACCAGAAATCGGAGAAGCTTTTGGAGGAAGAGATCATACCACCGTCATTCATGCATGTCGTCAAATAAAACTTTTTGTAGAAAAAGGAACCGACATAAAAGAAGATTTTTCTAACCTTATGCAGATATTATCGAGCTAATGATAAATTTTATTATTCAAAGAGAACCTTTTTTAAAAGCCTTACGGGCCGTTGCAGGTTGTGTAGAAAGAAAAGCCTCTCAACAATTACCCATACTGGCTAATGTTTTATTAGCCATTGAGAATCATATATTAGTTTTAACCACTTCCGATCAAGAGGTTGAGTTAACCAGTAAGGTGGTAGTAAAAGAAGTCATTACCGCTGGGCGAACTACTGTTTCTTTCCGAAAATTAATGGATATTTGTCGTGTGCTTCCTGACGCCACGGTCCTAAATTTTAGTTTAGAAAATGATAAAATGATCATTAGAGCTAATAGAAGTCGTTTTAGTTTATCCATTATTCCTGCTGACAATTTCCCAAACGTAAAAGAAGAAACCTTACAACACCACTTTACTCTCAACCAAAAAATTTTATACCGTTTATTAGGGCATTGTGCCTTTGCAATGGCTGATCAAGATGTACGTTTTTATTTGAATGGCATGCTCTTTGAAGTTAAAAATAAAATGCTTTTTTTAGTGGCAGCAGATGGGCATCGCTTAGCCCTTTGTTCACATCCCTTATCGAATCCCGATATCTCTTTCCGGGTTATAGTTCCTAAAAAAGGGGTGTTAGAGTTGGTTCGAATGTTAGCAGAGAGTGAAGGGGAGGTGAGTCTGGCTTTTAGTGATAATCATATCCGAGTAAATTTACAGGACATTTCTCTTACTTCAAAATTATTAGATGCAAAATTTCCAGAGTATGAAAAATTAATTCCGCTAAATAATTCGAATGTTGTTATTGGAAAAAGAGAAGCTCTAAAAGAAGTTTTTCAAAGAGCGGCTGCATTATTTACTGAAAAATTAAGGGCTATTCAACTTAATCTACGTCCTGGGGTCTTAAAAATTTTAGCTAAAACACCAGAGTTAGATGAAGTTGAAGAAGATTTAAAAATTGATTATCAAGGAAAAGTTTTAGAAATTGGTTTTAATGTACGTTATTTACTTGATTTTTTAAATGTCATTGAAACAGAAGAAGTTAAATTTAGTTTTTCTGATGGATTTAGTAGTGTATTAATGCAGGGGCTTGGAGAAGAATTGTATAAGTATGTTTTAATGCCTATGCGTATATAAATTATTAATATTTATTTGACCCTTATCATACGTGTTTCGAGATAGCTCTAGTGTGGATTGACAAACTAAATATTTTTAATCTGAGAAATATAATTGAAAACCATTTTTCTTTTAGTTCGCAATTTAATATTATTATTGGAAGGAATGGGAGCGGAAAAACTTCTATATTAGAAGCTATTTATATTTTAAGTACCGGTAAATCATTTAGAACATCGAAATCTATTGAAGTTATTAACAAAAATGCTGGTTTTTTTATAGTTAATGCGAAGATTAAAGACGCACCTAATCAAGGTTTGGTCCGTATTGGTTTAGAAAAATTTATAGATAATACCCAGAAGATTCGAATTAATGAAACCAATGTAAACTCTATAGCCGAAAATGCACGGTTATTACCCCTACAATTAATTAATACGGCTAGTCTTAACCTCTTAGAAGCAGGGCCTGAATTTAGAAGACAGTTTTTAGATTGGGGAGTGTTCCACGTAGAACATTCCTTTCATTCTCTTTGGAATCGTTTTAAACGCCTATTAGCTCAAAGAAATGCCGCTTTAAAACAATATAAATTGGGTAATAAAAGGCAAGATATCCATATTTGGGATAAGGACTTAATTGAGGTTGCAGAAAACATTACCGAATTAAGGACTCTTTATCTTAAAGACCTAAACCCTTATGTGATTTGTAAGCTTAATGACTTTGGTTTTGGAACCTTGTTTTCCATGGCTTTCGATAGAGGCTGGGGTGATAATCAAGCATCTTTTTCTAAGGCCTTGGAGTATTCGCTGCCTAAAGACAAAGCACTTGGTTTTACCACCATAGGGCCTCATCGTGCAGAACTTGATTTAGTATTTAATAAAATTCCTGTGAAATCTTTCTTATCACGAGGGCAAACAAAATTGTTCGTTTCTGCCTTATTACTAGCAAGAGCAAAGTTTTTAAAACAAAAAATGGATCAAAACACGGTTTTCCTAATCGATGATATAAGTTCTGAATTAGATAAATATGCGATTCAAACTTTGATTGACAACTTAAAGCCACTTAATATGCAAGTAATTATGACCAGTATAGAGTTTGATTCCTTAAGTGCGCATGTTTTACCCTTAGATGTGAATCTTATTAAAATTGAAAAAACCAATAATGATATTCTCATGTCTCCCTTGTTCCACGTGGAACATGGATAATTATTTAGCATTTATAGAATGGTTAATAGTTATGGTAAAAACTAGCAAAACTGGCTTTTTAGCGCTAAATATGGGACAATAAAGCCTAAATTTGATAGCAAGGCTTAGGGGCACAGTGTGAGCAATAACGTAGAAAGCACTTATGATTCTTCCAGCATAAAAGTCTTAAAAGGACTTGATGCGGTGCGTAAAAGGCCAGGTATGTATATTGGAGATACCGATGATGGTACAGGCTTGCACCATATGGTATTTGAAGTTGTTGATAATGCCATTGACGAGGCTTTAGCTGGCTATTGTTCAAAAATAGAAGTCATTGTGCATCCTGACGAATCGATCACTGTAAAAGATAATGGCCGAGGTATTCCTGTCGATATCCATGAAGAAGAAGGTCGCTCGGCAGCCGAAGTAATAATGACAGTTCTTCATGCTGGGGGTAAATTTGATGCTAATTCTTATAAGGTTTCTGGAGGTCTGCATGGGGTAGGCGTATCCGTAGTGAATGCCTTATCCGATAGATTACATCTTACTATCCGTCGGAATGGGAAAATCTATGAACAAACCTATTTTCTTGGTGAACCTCAAGCCCCTCTTATGCCTACAGGTGAAGCTTCTGTCACGGGAACAGAAGTGCATTTTAAAGCTAGTCCTACTATTTTTACCAATATCAAATTTAGTTATGAAATCTTAGCAAAGCGCTTACGTGAACTTTCTTTTTTAAATTCTGGAGTCAAAATCCATCTATTAGATGAGCGTAATAATAAGGAAGATGTTTTTGCATATGAGGGGGGTATCAAAGCTTTTGTTGAACATTTAAATAAAAATAAAACGGTTGTTCATTCCGATGTGTTTAATTTTACCGCTGAGCGCCAAGGGGTGGTAGTTGAGGTTGCTTTACAATGGAATGACACTTATCAAGAAAATATATTTTGTTATACCAATAATATCCCTCAACGCGATGGTGGAACTCATTTAGCCGGATTTAGAGGAGCTTTAACTCGAACCTTAAATAATTATGTAGAACAAGAAGGTTTGTTAAAAAAAGTTAAAGTAGCTACGACAGGAGATGATTCCAGAGAAGGGTTAACCGCCGTATTATCTGTCAAATTAAGTGATCCCAAATTTTCATCTCAGACCAAGGAGAAACTTGTTTCGTCTGAGGTCAAGGCAGCGGTTGAGTCAACCATGGGTGAAAAATTACAGGAGTTTTTATTAGAAAATCCTCAGTCTGCTAAAGCCATTGCCAATAAGATTATCGATGCCGCACGAGCCCGAGAAGCTGCTAAAAAGGCCCGGGAAATGACTCGGCGTAAAGGAGCGCTTGATATTGCAGGCTTACCCGGTAAATTAGCGGATTGTCAGGAAAAAGATCCAGCTTTATCAGAACTCTACATTGTAGAAGGAGATTCTGCAGGGGGTTCTGCCAAACAAGCCAGAGATAGGCGCACCCAAGCTATCTTACCTCTGAAAGGAAAAATATTAAATGTGGAGAAGGCACGATTTGATAAAATGATTTCTTCACAAGAAGTAGGCACTTTAATAATTGCATTAGGATGCGGTATTGGTCGTGAGGATTATCGCCCAGAAAAGATTAGATATCATCGAATTATTATTATGACCGATGCCGATGTGGATGGATCCCACATAAGAACTTTACTTTTAACATTCTTTTTTAGGCAAATGCCAGAACTGATTGAACAAGGGAATATTTATATCGCACAGCCTCCTTTGTATCGAATTAAAAAGGGCAAACAAATTCAATATCTTAAAGATGATAAAGCATTAAGTGAATACATCACTCAAATCGCTTTAGAAGATGCCAAGCTCTATATTAATGCAGCAGCGCCTCCCATTAGCGGTATCGCCCTTGAAACCCTAGTTAAATCTTATCAAGCTGTTATGGATATTATCAATCGTTTAAGTAAACGTTATCCAGCTTCTATTTTAGAAGCTTTAATTTATATCCCTAAAGTTAACGAGATGATGTTACATAGCAAAGTTGCGGTTCAAGAGTGGTTAGAAACTTTAAAACATCAACTAACTATAAATAGTGGCGCTATTTCTTTTGTTTTTGATATCATCGTTGATGAAGAACGCAATGGTTTTGGAATTGACATCCAAATGCGGTCACATGGAGTAGACACCCATTACCATTTAAATTTTGAATTTTTTAATTCTATAGATTATCAAGCTATCAGTAAATTAGGAGAGACCCTTAATCATTTATTAGAGCCTACTGCCTTAATTGAGCGTGGAGATAAAAAAATAACGGTTACAAGCTTCAAAGAGGCTTTACATTGGTTAATAGCAGAAGCTAAAAAAGGCCAGCAAATTCAGCGATATAAAGGTTTAGGAGAAATGAATCCCGAACAATTATGGGAAACCACTATGGATCCTACTGTGCGACGTATGTTGCAAGTAAAAGTTGAAGATGCGGTGGCAGCAGATCAGATTTTTACTACCCTGATGGGGGATTGTGTTGAAAGTAGGAGGGAATTTATAGAAACCAATGCGCTCGCTGTGGGAAACCTAGATATTTAACTGATACCAATATTAATTAGGTATATTTTTATGGAAGTTGATCCACTTTTGAGTTAAATCATTTAATTCATTTAAATCATAATTGGCAGGAAATATGGGTTTACCTATATAAATATCTATAATACCTGGCTTTTGCATAAAAGGTCCTTTCGGCCATAATTTTCCTGCATTATGAGCCACAGGAATAAGGGGAAAACCACTTTGTTTAGCAAGTACTGCTCCAGTTCTTGAAAATTTTTTATTTTGATCACTAGGAACCCGAGTGCCCTCTGGAAAAAGTAAAACAAAAAGCCCCTGTTTTAGTCGTTCATTTCCTATTTTTAGTATTTTATCTAATGAGCGGTAATCTTTACGGTTAATGGCTATGGGTTTAAGGCAAGCCAATCCCCAGCCAAAAAAAGGGATCTTTAATAATTCCTTTTTTAATATCATACATTGTGGGGGGAATAATTGTTGCATAAATAGGGTTTCCCAAATGGATTGATGATTACAAATAATGATGCCATTCCCTGTTGGAATGTTCTCTATATTATGTATTCTATACTTAAGACCACAAATCCATTTAGCCAAAAAAATAAATAGGTAAGACCATCGGGTTATTAACCAATACCGATAAGAAAAAGGCAGCAATAAAGCCACTCCTGATAATAAGGAAAATAATACCGTCATGGGTAAGATTAAAAAATAAAAAAATGTAATTCTTAAGGAATAAAGAAAGCTCATTGATTAATATTATCAACAAAATGGGATAAATTATCAAAAACTTGTATATTTTTTAAGTAGTCCGGAAGCTGTTTTAAAGTTTTGATTCCGTTTCCTGTCTTAACTAAAATGGGTACACATCCTGAATTATAGCCCGCTTCTAAATCTCTAAGCGAATCCCCTACACATACTATTTTATCCCTTACCGGATCAATACTAAAATCTTTATAAATATCAAAAAAAAGCCCAGTTTTAGGCTTTCGACAGAGACAATTATCCTCAGGTTTATGCGGGCAATAATAAATTCCATTAATGCTACCACCCACCTCAGCTAATAATGTCAACATTTTGTTATGGATTGCATCTAATGTTTGTAAATCATAATATCCACGTCCTACCCCCGATTGGTTAGTAGCAATAACTACAATAAAACCTATTTGGTTTAATCGGCTGATAGCTTCTAAACTATGGGGAATGGGGATCCATTCATCCACATTTTTAATAAAATCCTTAGAATCAAAATTAATGACTCCATCTCTGTCTAAAATGATTAATTGATTTTCCATAAATTATAAAAAAGAAATGTCTGTAATAATTAAAAAAAGCTCTTGAATATTTGCTAATAATTTCAGTCGATTTAATCTCAAAGGGAAATTGTCAACATTAACCATTACCGAATCAAAAAACTCGTCAATTGGGTTTTTTAATTCAGATAAAATCATTAATATTTCTTTGTATTTTTTTTCATTAGTTAAAGGCTTTATCTTTTTTTCGGTTAAATTTAAGACATAATTTAATGATTTTTCCTCTTCTAAATTTAATAAGCTGGTATCTATTTGCTTAGGTAATTCATTTAATTTCGTTTTACTTAAAATATTTTGTACTCTTTTAAAACTGGAACTTAAAGCATTGGCCTCTGGTAAAGTTAGAAAATATTGTAAGGCATTCATTTTTTTAAAGAAATCATAAGGGTTGCTTTGATTATCATTTGATAAAGCTTGTAAGATATTAATACTAATTGCTTTTTCATGATAGTAAGCTTTAAGTCTTTCAAAGCAGAATTGATTAACTTCACTGATAATATCTTTGTTTTTTAATTTGTCACCAAAGCTTGTAATGCTTAATTGTAAAATTGATTTTAAATCAAAGTCATATTCAGACTCTATTAAAA
>JAQGOH010000081.1 GCA_028293705.1 Francisellaceae bacterium
TTATTTTAATAGAAGGGAGGCAGCATTTTGAGTAAAACGTTGGCTCTCTTCAATATAACCTAATACGGTATTTATGTGTTTCCAGCGACCTTGACGCATAATAGCTTGTAAAGGAGCCCCTTGTAGACTTGCTTGAGTAGCTAACCCTCTTCTTAGGCTATGCCCACTAAAGTCATTGAAATTCATGTTGCAGGCTTTAGTTAAGCGCTTAATAATAAGGTTAACATTTTGATCATCCAGGGGTTTTGAAGATATATTATCTTTTTTATCAATCGCACGAAAAATAAACCCTTCAGTAATTTTTGAAATGTTTAACCATCCATATAATGCAGTTACGGGACAAAGAAGGGATTTACCAAATGGTAAGGCACAAATAGTTCCTTCTCCTTTACTATCTGTTTTAGAACGAGGTATTAATATTTCTAAACCTTCGTTAACTGCATTTATATGTTCAATTTGTATACCAACAAGCTCACTACGTCTGAATGCCCCAAAAAAACCAATTTGTAATAATGCCTTATCTCTTATATTTCTTAGAGTAGATTTATAATTCAAATATTCAATTATCTTTTTTAGCTGATCTAAAGTTATGGCCTGAGCCTTGTTTTTTGGGGTCCCATGGATTTTTCGGATACCTATCAGGGTCTTTTTAATAAGAGGGTGTTGAGTAGGATCATTGAATCCCTGGTATTCATGCCAATGCTTTATAGCTATAAGCCTTCGGCTTAAGGTACTATGCTTAAGGAGGGGAGCATACGTATGTAAATATTGTAATATGCTTTCTGAAGTAGCCGGTAATAACCCCCCCCAATTTTCGAAATGCTTAATATCAAAACGATAGGCTTTTCTCGTGTTTTCGCTGGTAGCGGCTTCAATATAATTAATTGAATTATTTGACGGGCTTAATGATGAATTTTGGGTTTTTATTGATAAGGAAGTCTGATTTGTCTTAACCAATTTTTTAGTTTTTGAATTCGTTAAGAGACCTTTAATTTTTTCCAAAATTCCCTCCGATACAAAAGCACATATATTCTTAAATATAATCATTTACTAACTAGTATATACCTGATAATACTAAATTTATCTATTATAGTGAGATAGTTAGTAAATTTTCTTTCAAAAAAATCTTAAATAATTACCAATTCCATAAGCAAATTAAATTATAGGGTGCCTGGCTGGCTAGGCAAGCTATAAAGTTATCATCTAGTATAATTTCTTTGAGTCTCCAGCTTTTTAGGTCGCCAGTTTTGTAATTAGTATTTATCAATTCAGCTTTTTGATCAGGGTAGAAACTTACTTCGATTTGATTCATTGGAAATGAAAGTCCTATTCCTATGGCTTTTAAATACGACTCTTTTCTTGTCCAGCACCGGTAAAATGCTAAAGGTTTTTCTGAATTATCTAACTCTAAAAACCTTAAATATTCATTTTCTGAAAAGAACAGTGTTGCTAACGATAAAATGTCAGTAATAGTCTCGCGTTTTTCTATATCAATTCCCACAGATGTTTTTAAGCAAAATGCATATAGTAAGCATCCTTTAGTATGGGAAACATTAAAATACAAATTGTGATATTTTAAAAATGGTTTTCCATATTCATTAAAAGATAAAAAAATGTTTTTAACAGAAATATTTAAATAACGTGCTATTAAATCTTTTAAGACTCCTCGGGAGATAATAAACATTTCTTTATGTTTAGGGAAAGAAATTTTTTTTAACCTATCTAATTCATCTAATGATAAATTATTTATAAGTCTATTTATCACTTTTTTTGGTAAAGGCAAATTAACTCGCCACACATGTATATTTTTAGGATCAAGATTTACCAATAATGGACCTGCTAACCAGTGATCCGGCTCTATATTTAATTTATTCATAAAATTATTTTACTTGATTATATTTAAATAAGGGTAATTGATATGTTTCAAGCTAAAACCAACCAGTCTTTTAATATTCAAATTCTTTAAATAATAGTTAATTTCTTATCTATAATTCAATAATGTTGTGGTGAATATATAAAGGTAAAGGGATTTAAGCCAAGAGGGTAACTGAATGACTAATGTAATTAGCGAAGAGGGATTTAATGATAGTCCAGAAGGTTCAAAGTTATTGACCCTTGAAGAACAATATAAAGTTTTAAAGGAATGGAATAATACAACTAGGTCTTACCCTGAAAATAAAACAATCCATCATTTATTTGAACAACAGGTTGTTAGAACTCCTAATGCACCAGCCATAGTATTTAAAGAACAAAGTTTAAGTTTTAATGAACTTAATCAACAATCTAATCAATTAGCTCATTATTTGAGAAAACAAGGAGTAGGACCTGATGTATTAGTTATCATTTCTTATCCACAATCATTTGAAGTTTTTATTGGGATACTTGCGATTTTAAAAGCAGGTGGGTCCTATGTACCCATTGATCCAAGTTACCCTAAGGAAAGAATATCTTATATTCTTGAAGATACGAAATCTAAAATTATTTTAACTCATACAGATCTCCTTGATTCTTTTCCCCAAACAAATGCTCAAATTATTACTTTAAATAAGATTCAATTAGAAAATTATTCAAAAAACAATTTAAGCGATTTCGCTCAATCACGAAATTTAGCCTATGTTATTTATACCTCTGGTTCTACCGGCAAACCTAAAGGGGTGATGATAGAACATAAATCGATTAATCGTCTTATCTTTAATCAAAATTATATTTTGCTTTCTACTCAATCTGTTATTGCTCAAACTTCAAATATTGCTTTTGATGCCGCGACTTTTGAGATCTGGGGTTCTTTTTTGTTAGGAGGGAAACTCATTTTAATTGATAAAAATGAAGTGTTATCTTCTACTAGCTTAGGAATGTATATTAAAAAACATGGTATTAATGTCATGTGGCTTACCTCTAGCCTTTTTAATAGTTTATTCGATCAAAATCCTGATATTTTTAAAGGAATTCAATATTTACTTATTGGCGGAGAAGCACTTAGCTATAAACATGTCAGAAAATGTTTATCGGGGAAATATGTTACGCATCTAATAAACGGTTATGGACCTACGGAATCCACTACTTTTGCTGTTTGCAATATTTTAAATGAATCTGATAATTTTGAGAAAAATGTTCCTATTGGTCGTCCTATATCTAATACACAGGTTTATATATTAAATTCTTTTCTTAAGCCCATTTCAATCGAAACAAATGGTGAATTATACATAGGTGGTGAAGGCTTAGCTCGGGGTTATTTGAATAATCCTAAACTTAGCCAAGAACGGTTTATAGATAATCCTTTTGTAAGTGATGCAGATAAAATTTTAGGTAAAAATTTAAAATTATATAAAACCGGTGATATCTGTCGATGGTTAGCAGATGGGAATATAGAATATATAGGACGAATTGATGATCAGGTGAAAATAAGGGGTTTTAGAATAGAATTAGGGGAAATTGAAACCGTATTATTAAAT
>JAQGOH010000106.1 GCA_028293705.1 Francisellaceae bacterium
TTTTAAACATTCATAATTTTGTATTAATTTTTCTGCTCCTTGAATTGCTGCCTTACAGATAGACAAATTAGCAGGATAACTTGGATTGCCTAAACCCGCAAATAAAATCGGCTCCCCTTGATTCATCATTTCTCTTGCATAAAAAGCCAATACCAGTAAAGGGTCCATTTTATCCGCAGATGAACCATCTGGTAAAAATAACATGCTCTTTGCCTTTTTATGAAAATTTATTGAATAATTGAATTAGTAACTAAAAACATCAATTTTAAAAGACCTTTTAGTTCTAAATAGGTGATAAGTGCTTGTTTATTTTTTAAATTTAATTTTTTTAAAATATTGTACCGATGGGTTTCTATCGTTCTATCAGAGATTTGTAAAATCAAAGAACATTTTTTAAGAGATATACCCTTAAGCCATAGACTTAAACAAATAATCTCTCTTTTAGTAAGTACAAAATCTAATTGTTTCCGTATAAGGTCGGTGTAAGATTGGCTAAGTTCTTTATTTCTGTTGTCTGAAACATATAAATGAGAATGATCAAAAAGAAAATTAATGTTTTGTTCAATATTTAAGTATTGGTGCACTCCTAAAATTCCTAAAACCTCCCCTGAAGGATTAATTATTGGTATTTTGCTTGCTAAAACTATCTGCTCTTTATCATTATACCAACGTGTTTCTTGAACATTTATTATTTCATTACCTTTGAGAATCATAGCATCAGTTTCTTTAATAATTCGAAGTTGATCTTTGGTGCAAGGCAAATAATTATCTTTTTTACCTACAATCTCCTCTACAGAGCTAATTTGTAAATCATGTAAAAAATTTTTATTCCCTCCTAAATAATTCGAATTTTTATCTTTCCAAAATACGTTAAAAGGCATGGAATCAAAAAAGGTATATTTATTAAATTCCGCAAAAGAATAAAAGTTATTTTCAATATTTATTAAAGATGATTCCAAAAGAACACCCCCCTAAATTTTATAAAAATCTCATGTTTTACATCTAGTAAATTAATTTACTTGTGATTTCACTAATAACTATATTACTTTTTAGCTATTATAAACATAAGAGATTTCACTTAAATTTTTTCAGAGTACCTTTTGTTTTTTTACAGGATTGAATTAATTGTTATATTATAATGAAATTTTCGAGTATATTTTATTATACTACTATAAATTACACTATAAAGCAAGTTAAAATAATTGCTCTCGATGTATACTCCTTACCAAATTCTTATTCATTAATGTTAAGATACGATTCAAGTATCAGTATCTGTATTAAGATCTGGCCCTATTTGAGTTATAAGTTCATTATCTATGCTTTGTTTTACCATTTTACCCAAAGCTTTTACTGAATAAATCCAAATACCTATCATAATAAAGAACATTGTGGCAACGTAAGGAATCGTTGCTGCAATATCAGCTAAAAAAACAAGTAGCACTTGATAAATAATAGCGCCACCGGAGCGTCCTATCCACCCTGCAATTCCATCGACAACTGCCTTACCTTTACGTTGGTTTTCTTTAGATAAAGGTACAAAAGCAATTTCCTTAGTTTCATCAAATACCGTGTATTTGGAAGCTCTTCCCAAAGTAATTTGTGCTGAAGCAAAAACTAATGCTAGAACATTAAAAGGCGCACTTAAAAAACCATAGGCAATACCTGATAAATCAATTTTTTCGAGGAAAAGAAAGGCGAATAACCCCGTACTTGTTATAATCCAAATTACTGGCGAAATTAAAGCGGTTACCGTCCAACCAAATTTACGAATAACGTTTCCACAAACAAATAAGGCCAAGAAGGTAGAAATTACCCCTGTAATAGAAGTAATATTATTCATATAGGCATTAAAATCTGAAGCATTCGAAAAATTTTCTTTAACTTGATGGGTCCACAATACTTCTGACAAATTGTAGACAATATTATAAGCCACTACCATTAAAGTTATGTACATCAGATAACGAGATTCTAAAAGGTATTTAAAGCACTCTTTCATAGAAAGAGGTGTTTTAGTTTTTTTATGAGTTTTAGAAGAAATTGACATTCTATTTTGCTGTTTTTTCATAAGATTATTTAGATAATAAAATATTCCTAACACTGCTATACCTAATAATAACGTTAGTCCTAAAACTAAATAAACCGATTGTTCCCAAGGATCTTGTCCAAATGGAAGAGCCGGGATATAAGTTTTAAAAGATAGATGTTTGCCCACTATTCCACAAAAAATTCCGGAAATATTCGATACTAAAACAAATATTCCATAAAATCTTTTAGCCTCATCTATACCTGTAATTTCGTTTGCAAACCCCCAAAATAACATACATAAAACTATAGTTGCCCAAAGCTCAGCCATGACATAAAAAACGCTTAAATTCCAATGTCTAATAACTGAAATTAGCCCTTTAAAGCCATGTGGCAAATAATTATGAAGAAAAGTGCTTAGCGTTTTTAATTCTAAAATTGCTCTATTTGGATACAAAACACACATAAATAGGGCAAAATAGGCTATAAAAATTCCTACCATAATAAAAAATGTCTTTTCTCGGCTATATTGGTTTATTAACTTAGTAAATAAATAAGTAAATATAAAAGCCCCAGGTAAAACCGCCCAGACCTTTAGATAAGGAATGACTTCAGCACCCGATCCCTCAGCCATTACCATTAGGGAAATTTTAGTAGGACGAAGTAGATTATAAATAAAGGTAATTAGAAAAAATAAAGCGAGCATCGGCAATAATTTTTTATATTCTTTTTTGTGCACTGGCCAAATAAAGCTTCGCAAACGTCCAAATTGTTTTTGCTCGATTACCAAATCCCTTACTCCTTAATGTAGGATATTTAATAAATACTAAGACATAACTTTCTAACGCTATAGCTTGTATTTATCATACTAGTTGGGTGCCAACTTTTTTGTTAAAGCTTGGATCACTATTATCTTTTATTTCTTGATCAATGGAACGATTCACTAAACGCCCTAATTTACGCACAGCAATAATCCAACAGATAACCACCAGAGTGATAATAGCTGCAACATAAGGGATGGTTAAAGCCAATTCTCCGAATGTAACTAGTAGTACTTGGTACATTACAGAGCCCCCAGATTTTCCGAAACGGGAAGCTATTCCATCAATAACTGCTTTACCTTTACGCTTATTCTCGCGAGAAAGAGGAATAAAAACAATTTCCTTGGTTTCATCAAAAACGGTATATTTAGAAGCCCTGCCTAAACACATCTGAGCTGAGCCAAAAAAGATAATAAGGCTTGTTACGGGGAAATTAACATGCAATATAGAATAAAAAATGCTGGTTAACCCGGTATTATCAAATAATAAACAAAAGAAGAAACCAATACTGGTAACCAACCAAATAACCGGCGTGATAAGTGCTGCTACTGTCCATCCGAAACGTCTTATTACATTTCCAGATATAATCAATGCCGACAAAACTGCAAAAATACCGGTTATAGAAATAATATGGTTCATATAATTACTAAAAGAAGTAATGTCCGGAAATTTTAATTTAACTTCATGAGTAAATAAAACATCCGATAAATTATAGACAATATTATAGGCTACTACGATAATGGTTAAATAAATCATATAAGAAGATTTTGCTAAATAACTAAAACATTCGCGCAAAGTAAGTTTTGGTTTTTTCGTAATAACTGCAGAAGCTAAATGTGGGTTAACGACCTCTGCATTCTGATCTTTAATCACTGCATGGTTTAACCAATAAAAAATGATAAGAACTAAAGCCCCACAAATTAAAGCGGCCATTATTCCTAAAAATACAGATTGGTCCCACGCTGTCACCCCATAAGGAATCCACGCTTTGTAAGTATTTAAATTAAGCATTTGAGCTAATTGACCGGAAAATATACCAGAAGAATTAGCGCCCAGTGCAAAAATCGCATAGAATCGTTTAGCTTCATCAACAGTGGTGACTTCGTTAGCAAATCCCCAAAATAACATCGATAATACAATAGTGCTCCAAATTTCAGCCAGTACATAAAATAAAGATAAAGGCCAATGTCTTATAACTTCTGCTAATCCTCTAAACCCTTCTGGTAAATAATGTGCACAAAAATTTGAAAATTGAGTTAATTCCAAAGACTGTCGATTAGGATAAAGAACCAATAAAAAAAAAGTAAAAAACCCTAGAAAAATAAACAGCATTGAATAAAAAATTTGTTCTCTATTTAAACGGTTTGCTAATAAAGTAAAAATATAAGTCATCAAAAAAGCGCCTGGTAGCACAGCCCATACTTTTAAAAATGGGATAACTTCAGCACCCGAACCTTCTGCATTCACCATTAAAGATAACTTCATGGGTCTTAATAAGTTATAAATAAAAGTAATTAAAAAAAATAAAGTAAACATGGGTATGAGTTTTTTAAGCTCATGATTATAGATAGGCCAGAAAAAATTTCTAATTTTACCAAAGGGTTTTTGTTCAGCTATTAGCATATCTTAGTCGCGCTCCATATTTAGCTATTACTTAGAAAATTTTTCATAGTAAACGCTTTAAACGTTGTAAGTTGTCAAACTGGCATTGCCATTTATAATTAGATTTTATTTTTTTCAGATAAGCAAAAGCCGGGGAGTCCCGGCTTTTAAATGGATTTTTAAATTATTTACGCTTGGACTTAAGTTCATTTAATTAACTTCACTGCCCTTTTCAACAAATTCGACAATGGCTAAAGGAGCACAATCCCCTTTTCTAAAACCACATTTTAAAATTCTAATGTAACCACCTTTTCTATCTTTAAAACGGGGTCCTAAATTAGTAAAAAGTTTTCCTACCGCAAGGCAATGTTCCAAAACATGGCAATCTCTGTGATTGAACATGAAATGATTAAAACTACTTTACCTAAAGCGAAAGATTTTAGACGTTA
>JAQGOH010000131.1 GCA_028293705.1 Francisellaceae bacterium
CTGCTCAACATATTTGATTGCTTTTTCTCGGAGATCGGTTGAATAAGTCATTTAGATTAAATCTTTAGTTAAAAAGAGCAAAAGTATAACAGAATACTTTGGCCATTTAAAAATTAATTTACTATAATTAAATTGTTTCTGCTCTGCACTTTTAATGATACCTTGATTTTAATCTGGGATTAATCATCTAATCCTAGCAATCTCACAAAGTATAACTATTATTTTTTGGATTATTTCTAGAACTCCTTATAAAAATTATGCTATAAAAAAAGAGGAGCTTACTTTTCCTGTATTGGCAAAAGTATGTAATTTTTCCTTAAATAAATTGAGGCCCATCTTATGAGACATATTAATAGACAGTTATCAAAAGGTTTTTCACTTATTGAGTTAATGATTGTTATCGCTATTATCGGAGTTTTAGCAGCAATCGCAGTTCCAAGTTACCGAAATTATGTTATTAAGGCGCGAGTTACAGAATTAATGGGCTTAGCGCGTGGGGCTCAAACTCAAGTGGTCGAAGCTTACACGACAAATGGTTTAACTAGTAGCTCTCTTGCCAGTACTTTTAATTTCACCAATATTGCCAATCCCAGCAATATGGCTAATTCTGTGAATGTCGCCACCGGCGGTGTCATAACCGTAGTAGGAAATAATATGGCATTAGGCCTTCCATCAGGAAGCACCATCACACTTACCTTTACGCCAACCTTTAGCGGTAATTCTATTACTTGGTTATGTGATTCAAGTAATCCGACATATTCACCTTCAACCTGTCAATAATATTGGTTTAATTTAGATAAAAGTTTACAAAATATTGATGGAAGTAATCCCTTTTTTCTTAAATTGTAATTGTTGCCAATCACTGGCTAATGCAGCATCTTGTGTGATACTAATAATTGTGGTCAAATTTAAAGGGCTTTTACTTTTTAAGGTGTAAGTTGTTAAGCCCCCATTCAATAGGTCTAAAGATTAATTTTTAATAGTAAAGGAAGGAAGAGTAAATGGATAAACAAGGTTTGAATCAAACAAAAAATGATGGTTTCTCATTAATCGAATTAATGATTGTAATCGCTATTATCGGGGTATTAGCAGCCATAGCCGTTCCAAGTTATCGAAATTATGTGATCAAGGCCCGGGTTTCAGAATTAATGGGCTTAGCGCGAGTTGCTCAAACTCAAGTAGTTGAAGCATATACTACGAATGGTTTAACTAGTTCTTCCGCAGCTACTGCCTTTAACTTCACGAACATGGCGAACCCAAGCAACATGGCAAACTCTGTTAATGTAGGGGCCGGTGGCGTGGTAACCGTAGTAGGTAACAATACCGCACTAGGTCTTCCTTCTGGTACTATTACCCTAACCTTTACACCAACCTTTAGCGGTAATGCTATTACTTGGGCATGTAGTTCTGGTGCTTCAAACTATGCGCCGGCAACTTGCCAATAATAATTTTATAATTTCTGCCAAAATATCCCAAAGTTTACTAAAATTAAGTTAAGACCCCTTTAGTAAACTTTGGTGATACAAAAGAGAAAATATGGTAGATGATTCAAACAATAAAGTTCTCCTGGGCGGATTAGCAAGAAAGCTTATTCAAGTAGGTCTTCTTAGCGAAACAATCGCTTTACAAGCCACTATTGAAGCTAACAAGGCTCAACTCAATTTTGTCTCCTACATTGTCGCAAATAATATTGCTAAAGCCTATGACATAGCAGTAATTGCTGCCAATGAATTTGGTTTACCCTTATTTGATTTGGACGTATTCGATTCACAATTTACCCCTGTTCAAATGATTAAACCAGGTCTTATGCATAAAACGCATTCCCTTCCGCTTTTTAAAAGGGGAAACCGATTATTTGTAGCTTTATCCGATCCTACTAACTTTCAAGCTATTGAAGATATTAAATTTCAAACCATGACCTCCCCTGAAGCTATTATCGTTGAAGAAGATAAATTAGCCATGGCTATTGAAAGAGTGACTTCAGCACATGAAATTAGTGCTTTAGGAAATCTTGAAGAATTAGGCTTAGATTCATTGGAATTAAGTGGAGATGATACCTTATTAATCGATGAAGCTAACCCTGAGTTTGACGCTCCTGTGGTTAAATTTGTCAATAAAGTACTTATTGAAGCCGTGAATAAAGGAGCCTCTGATATTCACTTTGAACCTTTTGAGAGGACCTTCCGGATTCGATTTAGACAAGATGGAATCTTATATGAATATAATCAACCTCCTGTAAATCTTGGCAATCGAATAAGCAGCCGACTTAAGGTTATTTCCCAATTAGATATTGCAGAACGACGCTTACCCCAAGATGGCCGATTTAAAATGAGAATTTCCCAACATCGAACCATTGATTTTCGGGTAAGTAGTTGCCCTACCCTTTTTGGCGAGAAAATAATGATGCGGATTTTAGATCCCTCTTCCACTCAATTAGGAATTGATGGCTTAGGGTATGAAGAGTTTCAGAAAAAAATATTTTTAAATGCTATTCATAAGCCTCAAGGAATGGTTTTGGTTACAGGCCCTACTGGAAGCGGTAAAACGGTTTCTTTATACACTGCCTTACATATCTTAAATACCATAGAAAATAATATTTCTACTTGTGAAGATCCGGTTGAAATAAATTTACCTGGGGTCAATCAAGTCAACATTAATAATAAAGCAGGTCTCACTTTTGCCACGGTATTAAGGGCATTCTTACGTCAAGATCCTGATATTATTATGGTTGGGGAAATTAGAGATTTAGAAACCGCTGAAATTGCTATAAAAGCCGCTCAAACCGGACATATGGTTTTATCGACTATTCATACCAATAGTGCTGCTGACACCTTAACTCGTCTCATTAATATGGGTATTCCCGCTTATAATATAGCCACCTCAGTAAGCTTAGTAATTGCTAGTCGTTTGGCTCGTCGATTATGCTCCCATTGTAAAGTGGTCCTTAATATTCCAGAACCTGCTCTCTTAGAGTCAGGTCTTAAAAAAGATGAACTAAAAGATTTAGTGGTTTATGGCCCTAAAGGGTGTGAACGATGTAAAGAAGGATATAAAGGCCGAATAGGAATATATGAAGTAATGCCCATTTCAGCTGAAATTGGCAGAATTATAATGAGTGGGGGAAATTCCCTTCATGTGGCAGAACAAGCCAACTTAGAAGGCACTTGGACTTTAAGACGTACTGCTTTGCATAAATTTAAAATGGGGATTACAAGCCTTGAAGAAGTTAATCGGGTAACCAAGGATTAAACATGGCCGAACAAAATGTAGATGGATCACAGAAAAGTACTCCAAAAAAAAGCAAGATTAAAGGAGATATTTTTCAATACGAATATAAAGATATTAAAGGGAATCTCGTTAAGGGAGAAATAAAGTCTTCTTCTTTAAATGTCGCTAAACTACAACTAAAGCAAAGAAATATTAATTTTATCAGTATAACTAAAAAAGACATTCCTAAAACTGCTCCTCGGTCTAAAAAGAAAATTAAACAAATGGATATCGCCCTATTCACAAGGCAAATGTCTACCATGAGTGGAGCCGGAATTCCCCTTGTTCAATCATTTGGGGTCATTATTGATAGTAGTGATCATGAGGGCATTAAAACCTTAGTGAGTGACATCAAAGCCGATGTGGAAAGTGGAAGCTCTTTTACCCAAGCCCTTCGTAAACATCCTAATGAATTTGATTATTTATTTTGTAGCCTTATTGAAGCAGGTGAGCAATCCGGTAAATTAGATACTATGTTATTACGTATTGCTGTCTATAAAGAAAAAACAGAATCTTTAAAAAGAAAAATTAAAAAAGCGATGTATTATCCAATTGCCGTTATTTCTGTTGCTATTTTGGTTAGTGTTTTATTACTAGTAAAAGTAGTCCCTACTTTTAAAGAGCTTTTTAAAGGATTTGGTGCAGATTTGCCGGCATTTACTTTATTTGTTTTAGGTATTTCAGACGCGCTGAGAGCACATTTTTTAAGTTTTTTAGCTATTATTATAGCCTCCCTGTATGGTCTTAAAGTTTTTTATAAAAAAAGCGTGAAATTTAGAAATTATATTCAGAGAATGAATTTAAAATTACCCATATTTGGTTCTATTCTTAAAAAAACTTATATTGCACGATTTGCACGAACCCTTTCTACTACTTTTGCCGCCGGTGTTCCCTTACCGGATGCCCTTGAATCAATCGGGGGGGCCATGGGAAATGTAGTTTATACCACTGCCGTTGCTGAAATTAAAGAAGGGGTTACCACAGGTCAACAAATGAAACAAGCGATGCGAAAAACGGGTGTTTTTCCTTCACTAGTTGTTCAAATGGTAGGTATCGGAGAGGAATCAGGTACCTTAGAAGATATGTTAAGCAAAGTCGCTGGAATTTATGAAGAAGAAATAGATGCTTCAGTAGATGGTTTAGCAACCCTTTTAGAACCCTTAATTATGGTAATATTAGGAGTTATTGTGGGAGGATTAGTGATAGCGATGTACCTTCCTATTTTCAAAATGGGTTCTGTTATTTAAATATGTTTTTATTTACTATTATCATTTTGTCTTGGTTAGTGGGTAGCTTTTTAAACGTTATTATTTACCGTCTACCGTTAATGCTCGAAAAAGAGTTTCAAAAAGATTGTAATGAAATAATCGGTAAAGATTATTTTCCGATTAATCAAACGACCTTTAATTTATGTCTACCTCGCTCCCGTTGTTCTCAATGCCAAAAAATGATTTTTATTAGGGATAATATCCCTTTATTAAGTTACCTGCTTTTAAAAGGAAAATGTAGACATTGTAAAAGTCCGATTAGTTTACGTTATCCCATGATAGAAGCTTTAACCTTACTATTAAGCACCCTGGTTGCTATTCATTTCGGTCAGAGTGTACAGACTTTATTTGGTCTATTACTGACTTGGAGCTTAATTGTCCTTTTTTTTATAGATCTCGATCATTTCATCTTACCCGATAACATTACCCTCTCCCTTCTGTGGGTTGGTCTATTGGGTAATGCTAGTTTTAATTTATTTCAAAATCTCAATGACGCACTGTGGGGAGCAGTATTTGGATACCTCTCATTATGGGGAGTTTATCAAGGATATAAATTGCTCACTAACAAGGAGGGTATGGGGTACGGCGATTTTAAGCTCTTAGCTTTATTTGGCGCATGGTTTGGGTGGCAATCTCTCCCTTTTATTATTTTAAGTTCATCTTTGTTAGGTAGTATTATTGGAATTAGTTATTTATGTATGTCTGGAAAAAGCAGTCAAACCCCTATACCCTTCGGACCTTTTTTATCAATTGCAGGCTTTATCTACCTTTTATGGGATAAGACCATTCAATTTTATTATATAAAATGGGCAGGATTGATTTAGGATATAAAAATTGTTAATTGGATTAACCGGTGGTATTGGTTCCGGCAAGACGAGTGTTGCAGCCTTTTTTAAAAAAATCGGTATCGCAATTATCTATACGGATGAAATTTCTAGAGAATTAGTAAAAATAAATAGTCCTTATTTATTAAAAATTAAGAAACATTTTGGAGAGAGTATTTTACAAGCTGATGGCACCTTAAATAGAGCTAAACTTCGAAATATCATTTTTAATGATATTTCACAAAAAGAATGGTTGGAATCTTTACTGCATCCCGGCATTAGGATCGAAATAAAAAAACAAGCCAAAGCCGCTACCAGTCCTTATTCTATTGTTGAAATCCCTTTACTCATGGAAGCAGGCTTTAAAACTGATGTGGACAGAATCCTAGTAGTTGATACCACTGAAGCTTTGCAAAAAAAAAGAGCATCTACACGAGATAGATTAAGCAAGGCAGATATTGATAAAATTTTACACGCGCAATTAGATAGAGAAACGCGTTTAAAATACGCCAATGATATTATTGATAATACAGGAACTTTAGAAGAATTAGAGAAATCGGTAATGGATTTACATCAACAATACTTAAAGTTAAGTACTCTTAATAACCACTAGATACTTACGCCAAAAATGGCGTCCCCAAGGGGATTCGAACCCCTGTTATCGCCGTGAAAGGGCGGTGTCCTAGGCCGGCTAGACGATGGGGACCTAGTAAATTTTAAATTTGGTGGAGCTAGGCGGGATCGAACCGCCGACCTCTTGCATGCCATGCAAGCGCTCTCCCAGCTGAGCTATAGCCCCAGTAGAGCAGCATATTATAAGGCTATGACAAAAAAGTCAACTTTTATTTTCCAAACCCTAAGGTCTCACCAAGTTGTTAGTATACAAGCAAATTTTATTCTTGCAAGTATTTTTTATCTAATAATTTAGGTGGTCTTCTTGCCAAATATTTCCACTATTAATTTCTTTTTACCTTAAAAAAACGCACCCAGGTGATAGGCTTGGTATTTTCCAAATTAATAAGGGATTGAGAAATTAATTCAAAATGCTCACCCCATTCTTTTTCGTCATCATAAAGTAATACGTTACTTAAATTTTTTTCAGCAGACGATTGGAAAATACTCAATTTTGGTTTAGAGGTTTTAGGATCGATTTCCCATTTTCCCCTTAAAGAAATTAACACGTATTTTACCGGTTCAGGGGCTTTTAGAAAATCTTCTATAGAGCCTTGTAGTAATTCGGCCACTCTTGCTGCTTTTGAAAAATGCTGGGGGGTAATTAACATGCGATTGGCAATAAATAAACAATCAGTATGATAACGCAATTGATTGCCAAAATGGGGATCTGCTAAAAGAATTCCCGGATCTTTACTACAATGATCAACAATAGTAGACATAATCGGTAAAAGATATTCATAACTTAAATCGCCCCCTAATATCGGCGTTTTACGTTCTATAACGCCCGCCTCATCCACATGCGCTGGCATTATTAAACGGCTCACATCTTTAACGAAAGGAAAAAAACAATAGATGAGTAATATATATAATCCGGTTTTTAAAACTATTTTATCTACCATTTTTGCATGACTAGTCGCATAATAAACACAGAAAAATAAAGGGATAAATAAAGCCGTAATTCCATAATAAATAAAGCGGATTTGACTACTTAATAAAAACAAACCAAATAGCATGAACATGGCAGCAAATCGGAGATAGTCTTTCTTTTGTTTATAGGCAATAAAAGTAAAAATGCCTAGAAATATAGGCGCAAGATATAGCAAGCCTGTGGTATCACTAATTGTTTTCCATCCGGGGGTCATTTCTGCGGTACCATGCAATCCTGGTACTTTACTTAGAATAAATTCGGTACCAAACATCAATTGATTTAAAATAGGAGTTATAGCGAGCAAGCAAGTGATGGATAAAAAAGTAAAATTTCTTATCGAAAATGGAATAAAACTAAAATAAAATAATACGGCTAAACTTAAAAAAGCAATATAAGCATGAAACCAAGAAAAAACATAAAATGAAAATTCTTTTAACCAGAAAGCTTCAGCGAATACTAACATAAATAAAGTACCCGCTAAAATACCTAAGCCCACAATCCTAGCTTGTTGAGCGGTTAAAGATCTTTGCTGCCACTGAAAAGTAAAAAAAAGTAAAATCGGTATCTGTAAAACAAAAAGTCCCGATTGAAAACCAGGAGCAATACCTAATACCATACCTAAGCCTAAACTATTAAGCCAATTACCTGGTTTTTTAAAATTTATTAGGCCAAAAAAATAAGTCAAAAAAACAAAACTTAATTCGATAAAATGATGATCAACATTGCCAGGTTTATGAAGGTTTACATTGGCCGGAATTAAAGCAAAACAAATTAAACCTAACAGTCCATATTCAATAGGGAGTCCTAAAGCAAATAATATTCCTATTAAAAATGCTGAATTTATATATAACCAAACAGGTGGAATATAAGCTAAAATTTGAAAAGGATCTTCCACTGTAACGAGTTTATTGATCCCTTGTACTAGGCGCCCCATTAAATAGTCATAGCCCCAGGGCCAGGTCAATAAACTACCTTCTGGCGCATGGATTTTATAATCGAATTCATAGAACTGATTTGGGTTTTTTGCCGTATCTAAAATTCTTCTGGCATGATAAAAACCATCTTGATCGGTTGGAACCCAATTATTTTCACTGCTAAGTGCTATTCCTAAAAATGAAACGGATACCAAAAAAGCAAGACTTGCGCCAAAAAGCCAAGCCAGAACCCATTTAAATGTTTTAGACATACTTGCTCATCCTTAAGTTGGTTGTTCGTTAATTGCTTTGTAAAATCTGTGCAATACCCATTTTAATTCTTTTAAGTGTACGGCTTTTTCCCATTACTTGCATGGTTTTATCGATAGAGGGAGAATTAGAATTACCCGTTAAAGCTACCCTAATGGGTTGGGCTAAAGCTGGCATTTTAATTTTAAATTCTTCAAGAATACTAGTGATACATTCATGAATATTTTTCCCTAACCAGGATTCATCTGTTAATTTTTCTAACAAAACCAGTAAAGTATTTAGAATGGGTAAAGCCTCTTGATTAAGAAATTTTTGAGCGGCTTCTAAGTTATACTCAAGTTCATCTTTATAAAAATATTGACTATTTTCAGCCATTTCTTTTAAAGTTTTAACCCGATCTTTTTGTAATTCAATAATTTGGATTAATGGAGGACCATTTTCAATTATAATACCTAAGGTTTTCATTTGATATGCTAAAGCCGGTACCATTTTTTCAGGGTGGGTATTTTTTATATAATACTGATTCATCCAAATTAATTTTTCGGTATTAAAAGCAGAAGCTGATTTATTTAAGTCCTTAATATCAAAAAGATTAATCATTTGCTCTATCGTAAATATTTCTAAATCTTTATGTGACCACCCTAAACGAACTAAACAATTTAATAAAGCTTCAGGCAAGTAGCCTTCTTCCTGATACTGCAATACACTTGCCGCCCCAAGGCGTTTAGATAATTTCTTACCATCATCGCCTAATATCATGGGCATATGAGCATAAATGGGAATAGGGGCATTTAATGCTTTTAAAATATTAATCTGTCGAGGAGTATTACTTAAATGATCATCCCCTCTAATAACATGCGTTACCTTCATATCCCAATCATCTATTACCACCGAAAAATTATAAGTAGGGGTATTATCTGAACGGTAAATAATTAAATCATCTAATTCTGAATTTTCTATTTTTACTAAACCTCTTACACAATCATTAATTTCAACAAATCCTTCCTTTGGATTTTTAAATCGGATAACAAATGATTGACCAGGGATATCTATGGAGTTTTTACAAAAGCCATCATACCGGGGTTTTTCTTTTTTTAAGAGTTGGGTTTCTCGTAAGGCTTCAAGACGCTCTTTACTACAATAACATTTATAGGCTTTATTTTCTTTCAGTAAAAGATTAGCTACTTCTTGATAGCGCTCAAAACGTTGAGTTTGATAAATAGGACCTTCATCAGCAGTAAGCCCGAGCCATGCCATGCCTTTTAAAATGACATCAACTGCCTCTTGGGTAGAACGCTCTCGATCGGTATCTTCAATTCTTAAAATAAATTTACCCTTCATTTTTTTAGCATAAAGCCAACAATAAAGGGCAGTGCGGGCAGAACCTAAATGTAACAAACCAGTAGGACTTGGGGCAAAACGCGTGCAGACACTCATAAATTTATTTCTCGGACAGGTAACTTCAGGGTATTGTAGCAGCAAGGACCTAAGATAAACAAAAAAAATACCTTAGACCTATAATCATCATCTTGCATTATAGTAATTTTAATATCCTACAATAAAGTAATACGAATAAATTAACCAGTGAGAAACCCATGACCTTTAAACCTCAAGGATTTAAAAGCTTTAAACCAATTATTCATACTAAGACCAGTTTTATGTCTGGTCCTTTTAAAATTAAAATTATAAAAACTGAAACAAGTTCAGAGCCTCCTGAACCTCCGGTTCTTAATTTTAAAAAAACCCCTTAATAGAATTTACAGAACACTGCAAAATGTAAAGCCTGCTCAGTATTGTCCTTCAGAAAGCAGATCATTTTGGCGCATAGTATGATAAAATATTTTTTTAAATGAATAGTTTTTGTTGAATGAAATTAGTAGCCACAAAATCAATAATTTATTTATTGCTAAGTCTTTTAGCCATTCTGATAAGCTTTTTTAAATATTCTGATTTTTTCTACCAAGCCAATCCTAAAGAGTTGCCCCCTACCCCTTTATTTTCTTATTGGAAAGATGCCAATCAACCTACTTTAATTTATAGTAGCGCAATTTTTGATCCGAACGTTTATTTAGGAGATGTTGAGGTTACCTTACGAGCACTTTTAACTGCAAAAAAAATGGGATGGAATGTCTTATCCGATCAAAGTGCCCTTAAAAAAAGTAAATTACAATTAAAAAAAGCTTTTGGAATTGTACAATTAGACTTATTACCAGAAGGGGTTAACACTTTTCCCAAAGATATCCCCCTTGTTTTGCTTTCTTTCCTCCCTAAAATACAATCTATGCAAAGCCCCGAAACTTACTTTTCATTTATAAAAAAAATTAGCTATCCCCCTATGATAAAAGGCTATATGGCTACTACTTATTATCCAATTAATAGCTCAATTCAACAATTTAAGAATCCAAACAAAGATCACACTAATAATATCAATTTTATTATGAACTGGTATCCAAGCGTTCAAAAAACTCACTATCGTCCTAATCCTAAAGAATTAATGTATGTGGGGGGAAAATATGGAGGGAATTTACGTTCGGAACAAATCAAATACCAACAAT
>JAQGOH010000137.1 GCA_028293705.1 Francisellaceae bacterium
ACGAATATTAGAATCAGAGAAGAAAAATCAATACTTTTATAATTGGGGATATATTTTGTCATGGGTTGCACAATAGGATTGGTAAACTTGTAAATAGCTTGAGCCAGGGGGTTATAAAAATCCACTTTAAGCCATTGAAATAAAAATCTTAATAAAACGATATAAATAAATAAATTGAATATCATTGAAATAATAAGATTGGCCGTCGTTTTTAATATATGCATAGGTCCTCCTTGAAAAAAATTAAATTTTAAATCATAAAAACACGTTTCTTGCCTATAATAAGTAAGAAGAACATTAAAAGATAGTATGAAATGAGTTTTTAAGTAGGTCAACTGTTTAATTTATATCCGTCCAATTAACTTAAACAGGGCTTAAGCCATCATAAATAGGAGTAGTTGCACGTGGATATTACAGAATTATTAGCCTTTACCTTGCATAACAAAGCTTCCGATTTGCATTTGTCATCAGGCCTTCCACCTATGATCCGAATAGATGGCGATGTTAAGCGAGTCGATGTGCCTCCCTTGTCCCATAAAGAAGTACACGCTCTTATTTTTGACATTATGAATGATAAACAAAGAAAAAATTATGAAGAAAATTTAGAAACTGATTTTTCTTTTGAAGTACCTAATTTGGCCCGTTTTCGGGTTAATGCCTTTAATCAACATAGAGGGGCAGGTGCGGTATTTAGGTTAATTCCATCAAAAGTATTAACCTTAGAGGCATTAAATGCTCCAGCTATATTTAAAGATATTGCAGAAAATCCCAGAGGTTTAGTTTTAGTAACCGGCCCTACAGGTTCTGGAAAAAGTACAACACTTGCTGCAATGATAGATTTTGTAAATTCAACCCGTAGTGATCATATTTTAACGATTGAAGATCCCATCGAATTTGTGCATGAATGCAAAAAATCATTAATTAATCAAAGAGAAGTTTTACGGGATACCCATAATTTTAGTGCAGCTTTGCGATCAGCATTACGAGAAGATCCGGACGTTATATTAGTGGGGGAAATGAGGGATTTAGAAACCATTCGCTTGGCTTTAACTGCGGCTGAAACTGGACATTTAGTGTTTGGGACCTTACATACCACCTCTGCCGCCAAAACTATCGACCGCGTTGTCGATGTGTTTCCTGGAGATGAAAAAGAGATGGTGCGCTCAATGTTATCAGAATCGTTAAGAGCGGTTATTTCACAAACTTTAATTAAGAAAGTGGGAGGGGGGAGGATTGCAGCTCATGAAATAATGATTTCAACTTCTGCGATTAAAAATCTTATCCGTGAATCGAAATTAGCCCAAATGTTTTCAACGATACAAACCAGTCGTGCGCAAGGAATGCAAACACTCGATCAATGTTTACAAGAATTGGTAAGTAAAGACTTAATCAATAAAAAAGAAGCAAGAATTAAAGCTGAAAATAAAGATTTATTTAATTAAAGGTTGCCATTATGTATCCTTCATTCGAAACTATTTTGAAACAAATGATAGACATGCAAGCCTCCGATCTCTTTGTAACAGTAGGGGTCCCTCTTAGTGTTAAAAAAAATGATGAAGTGGTCAATTTAAACCAAGAAATCATAAGCTCTGAAAAGGCCCATGAAATTATAATAAGTTTAATGACCGAGGAACAACAAAAAGAATTTTTAATTAAAAAGGAATATAATTTTGCAATCTTTGTTAAGGAGTTAGGCAGGTTCCGAGTCAGCGCCTTTCAACAGCGATTAATGACAGGGGCTGTTTTAAGACGAATTCAGGCTAAAATTCCTACTTTAGAAGAATTGAATGTACCGACTATTTTAAATAAAATTGCAATGACGGTGAGAGGGCTGATTTTAGTAGTAGGCGCTACTGGCTCTGGGAAAAGTAGTACCCTTGCTGCGATGCTCGGTTATCGTAATGAAAATTCTAAAGGGCATATTATTACGGTGGAAGATCCTATTGAATATATTCATGAACATAAGGGCTGTATTGTAACCCAAAGAGAAGTAGGAACCGATACGGCCTCTTACGAAATTGCTTTGAGAAATGCCCTGCGGCAAGCACCGAATGTGATTTTAATTGGCGAAATAAGAAGTGTTGAAACCATGAAATATGCTTTGGCGTTTTCAGAAACGGGTCATTTATGTCTTGCTACCATGCACGCAAATAATGCTAATCAAGCCTTTGATAGAATTGCTCATTTTTTCCCTCAAAATCAACAAGCTCAATTATGGATGGATTTGTCTATGAATTTAAGAGCTGTAATTGGGCAGCAATTGCTACCGACTAAAGACGGGAAAGGACAAGTGGCTGCTACAGAAATTTTACTGAATACCCCCCTTATTTCTGATAAAATTCGTAAAGGTGAGATTGACGAATTAAAAAGTTTTATGGGTAAATCCAGAGAGCAAGGTATGCAAACCTTTGATCAAGCACTTTTTGAGCTCTATTCAAACGGAAAAATTAGTTATGATACCGCACTTAAGTATGCAGATTCAGAAAATGAAGTGCGACTTATGATCAAATTAAGTAGAAATGAAAAATTAGGGCCTGATATTGATAGTATCAGTTTAAAACCGGACAGCTAAATCTTTATTATTACACTTCTTGATGGAGGATTATCATTTTAGCAGAGATGAAATGCTCTAATAAAATTGGCTTTACTTTATTGATAAAATGGTTAGAGCCTATTAAGTAGGTTTGTAATAAAGGTTTATTTTCAATGGAATTTAAACAATCATGAAGAATGGTTTCTACTCCCCCTTCAAAACACCCAGGTTTTGCAAAATGACAACAAATTCTTGAGGCAATTGACTTGTCTTCAAATAAGGGCATGCTGCCAATCATAGTAGGAGGAAGGTTGGGGACTAATATGTGTGAAGGGACAGGTTTAAATGGTAAAAAGGATGGATGGCTAAATTCTAATAAGACTAAGGCTTGTTGTGAACTTAGCAATTGGGTTAAAGCAATAATGGGAAGCAGACCATAATTTTGGCTTATGAAAAGATAAAAATGATGTGGTAATAAACATGAGAGGGGATTACCTAGTGGGCCTATTATATCTATTGGGGAGGATTCATTTAAAGCTTGTTTAATATCAAGTAACTGATATTCCTTTTCATTAAGGAGGATAGAGATAGAGTCGCTAAAAATAAATACTAGGTAAAATGATAAATTTTTGTTGTGCTTAAATTGTAAATAATGGCCTGGTTTAAAATGTTTTGAAGCTTCATTAAATTGAATTTTTAATAGATAATGATTATTAGGTAATACCATACATTCAAGGATGAATGTTTTATGGATTATCATTAAACCATTGTTCCAAAATAATAACTGCCGATAATTGATTAATTTTAATGATTTCTTTGGCGGTGGGAAATTTTGCAGTAATGTTTAATCGTTGTTTGGCCTCCCAACTACTTAAACGTTCATCCACTAAATGAACACAAAGACCAAATTTATTAGTTAAACGTTTAGCAAACTTTCTAGCACAAAAACTAATTAATTGTTCTTCTCCTTGCATATTAAGTGGTAAGCCTAAAACACAGAAACTTGGATTCCATTCTTTTAGTAAATTCTCAATCACAATCCAATCGGGGATACCATTTTCTGCAGGAATAATTTTTAAGGGGCTAGCGGTTTTGGTAATGGTTTGCCCGATAGCTACCCCTATATATTTTAATCCAAAATCAAAACCTAAAACGGCTTGGTTTATCACTTTATTCATTAAGAATGACCCACCTCAAATGAAATCATATCGATATTGATCCCCATCAATGCTGCAGCAGCACGCCAGCGATGGCTTAAAGGCGTTTTAAAAATAATATCTTTACTAGAAGGTCCAACCAACCAAACATTTTCTTTAATTTCTTGTTCTAATTGACCTGGCAACCATGAAGCGTAGCCTAAAGCGAATTGAATTTGAGCAGGCCCCTTACCTTGAGCAATAGCTTTTAGAATATCCAAAGAAGTGGTGATGCCAATATCCGGAGTTAAACAGATGGTCGAATCCCATTTACTTTCGGGGGAATGGATGACAAATCCTCGATCAGTATGTATTGGTCCACCACATAATACTAAGGAGTTATGTAAAATACATTTATCTATATTCAAAGATAGTTTAGTTAATATTTCAGTTAATCGGCTTCTTAATGCACGATTGATAATCAGTCCAATAGCCCTTGACTCATTATGTTCGCAAATATAAATAACACTTCTATAAAAATTAGGATCCGTAAGCCCTGGCATCGCGATTAAAAATTTATTTTTAAGAGTAAAAACTGCGTCCATCAAGATTTTTCTCGTTTTTAGCATTGATTATCTCTTTATACCACAATCATTAATGGCTAATAAGGTTTTAATTATATGCTACCCTTAAATTATACATTAGTGAGTCTATTAACTATATGAATAAGCTTCCTTTGGATTTTTTAAAAGACCTAGAATTGAGAGCTAAAACACACGCTCAACTCTTTTCTGATATGTCAAATGTTGACTTATATTGGTATGGCATAGGTTTTGAATGTTTAGGGTTACAAGTCGTTGTCCCCTTAAAAGACGTTAGCGAAGTGCTAAAGCGTCCTGTAATGAGCTATGTTCCCGGCCTTATCCACTGGTTAAAAGGCATCGCTAATTTTCGTGGTCGTCTCCTTCCTATTACCGATTTAACGGGATTTTTAAGTGGAACAAGCTTAGAAAAAAATCATAAAGGATATGTGTTGGTTCTAAATGGGGAACCCTTGACTGGTCTATTGATTGATAAAATTTTAGGGTTACAACGGTTTAAATTAAATGAAAAAATGACAGAAGATTTGGATGTGCCTAGAATCTTTCAATCATATTTCACCGGACAATTTAAAGAAGGTGGTCAACTTTGGTATATTTTAAATCTTGCCAAAATATTAAATGATGAAAATTTTTACCGAATAAATTAAAAAAAGTGGAGCAATAATGATGAAAGAGATATTTGGCAACCATTTTGATAATAAGGAATTGTATAAAAAATTTTCTTTAATTCGGTGGGGAATAGGTATTACCTTTATAGCTATGCTCACGCATGTTTATCATATTTTACTTTTAGATTTACGTAGTTATGATACCCTATATGCTTTAATAATATTTGAATTTTTCTTGGTAAGTTATTGTGCCTATCTTTTTTATATTAATTACCAAGACGTTGAAAAAAGACTCCATGATTATGTTTTTTACAATGAACAAGAACTCAAAAAAATGACTTTGGAATTTAATAAAATAGATCAGGGTAATTTAAATATTCACATGGTAGGAGAGTATGGTATTAATCAAGAAATTGCTTCTCAAATCAATAATACAATAGATAAATTAATAAAATTAATTGTTATGTTGAAAAATGCTTTACGAGAAGTGGAAAAAGAAAGTGTTCAGTCAGATTTATATATACAAAAGAATATGCTAAATATCCAAAATGAATCTCAAGAGTTTATTAAAATCAATCAATATTTAAAACATATTGGGCAGAGCATCGAATCGGTATTTAATAATACAAATCAATCCATTATTGTCTCTGAAAAAGCGGTAGCTATAGCTAATAGTGGGGTTAAGGCTGTCCAAACTACTATTGGTGGAATGGAAAAAGTTAAGGAACAGATCCAAGAAACTTCTAAAAAAATAAAACGATTAGGAGAAAGTTCACAAGAAATTGGAGATAGCGTAAGTTTAATAGAAGATATCACTGAACAAACCAATATTCTTTCTTTAAATGCAGCTATTCAAGCTGCTATGGCTGGGGAATCAGGTAAAGGCTTTGCAGTGGTAGCTGAGGAAATTCAGCGTTTAGCAGAACGTTCAGCCCGGGCTACTAAAGAAATTGAAACCTTGGTTAGAACTATTCAAAATGATACTAAGCAAGCCGTGGTATCTATGGAACAAACGACCAGTGAAGTTGTTCAAGGCTCAAGACTTGCTGAAGATGCGAACGTTGCTCTAGACAAAATCGTCAATGTGTCAACCCATTTATCTGAGTTAATCAAAAATATATCTACTACCACTAGTGAGCAGAGTGAGAATATAAATTCTTTAACTAAAAGCCTAAATGGATTAGAAAATATTAATATTTCCAGTCTTCAAAATTCCGATATGATTCATCCGTCTATGAGTTATATGAAAGATACATTAAAAAATTTAAACAATGTAATTAATAACTTGAGTTTGCCTGGTAGAGAAATTTAACTTTTATGATAAAAGATGACGAACTACTTAATATCTTCTTTGAGGAAGCCGAAGACTTAATCCAGTCGATTATGGATTTTTTATCGAATTGGAAAACAGATATTGAAAATTGTGTATATTTAATTTCAATTCAAAGGGAGTTGCACACCTTAAAGGGTGGTGCCAGAATGGTTAATCAACAAGAAATTGCTACTTTGGCCCATGAGCTTGAAAGCCATTATGAAAAAATTCTTCAAAATAAAACTCCCCTTGATAATTTACAATATGAAAAAATCATGCAAGAAATTGATAAATTAAGCGATTTAATTGAATCCTTAAATCCGCTTAAAATCATCAATCAATTAAAAGAAGTGCCATCAGAACTTAAAATGCTTAATGAAGGTTCTGGTCTTTCTATGCAAGCAGATGCCTTTGAAAAAAATAGTACCATCCAATATGAAACGAAGAAAATAGAAGGTGTAATTAGGGTAAAAGCACAACTGTTAGAAGAGGTTAATAACACATTAAGTGAAGTCTCTATGTTTCATGTACATGTTGGACAACAAGTTTCTTTGGTTACGACTCATTTATTAGAGATGGAAGGGGTGGCGAAGAGATTAATCGAACAATTAAAACAATTAGATAGCCAGTTAGAAACCCCTATCCATAATAAAGAAATAAAATCTTTAGGTTTTAAAGTATTAGATTTTGATGCGACTGACTTGGATAAATTCTCTGAAAGCCAACAATTGACAAGAATGTTAGGAGAAACCACTAGTGATTTGTTGAATATCTGGGAAAATTTATTTGAAACCAAATCAATTGCTGAATCATATATTTTAAATCAAAGCCGTTTGATTAACGATCTTAAAATGCAAATTCTAAATACTAGAATGGTGCCCTTTTCCAGTATTTTAACTCGGCTGAATAGAATTGTTCGTAATGTTAGTTTAGAGCTTAATAAGAAAATAAATTTTGAAGTTATTAAAACTGATGAAGAATTAGAGAAAACTGTTTTAGAAAGATTATTGCCCTGCCTTGAACATATGCTTAGAAATAGTCTTGATCATGGAATCGAAAGCCGAGAGAAAAGACTTGAGCTAGGTAAAAATGAAATTGGAAAAGTAACCATTGAATTACAAAGAATTGGCACGGATATCCATATTGATATAAAAGATGATGGCGCTGGAATTAATGTTGAAGCGGTAAAAAAGAAA
>JAQGOH010000014.1 GCA_028293705.1 Francisellaceae bacterium
ATCCTAATCCAGATCCCTTAATAAGTTACCATGAGAGATTAAGACTGTTTAAACTCAATGGATCAAGCTGGCAAGATTATGATAGTCAAGCAATCTCCTCAGGCGGTGGAGTTTATTCTCGCTCATTGAAGTCCATAACTTTGACGCATGAAGTCAAAAATTGGTTAAATATCCCAGATGATAAATTAACGCCTAGTGCCTTAATTAAAGAAATTATAAAATCAAAAGCGGATTTATTATTTAATGGTGGGATTGGAACCTATGTGAAAGCAGCAACGGAATCAGATATTAATGTAGGGGATAAAACCAATGATATATTAAGAGTGAATGCAAATGAGTTACAAGTAAAGGTGATAGGAGAAGGAGGCAATTTAGGCTTGACTCAACTGGCTAGAGTAGAATTTGCTAAAAAGGGGGGGCGAATAAATACGGATGCTATTGATAATTCAGCAGGGGTAAATTGTTCAGATAATGAGGTTAATATAAAAATATTACTGAATGAGGTGGTAGCCCAGGGTGAACTAACCTTGAAACAAAGGGATGAATTATTAGTTGAAATGACGCCAGAGGTTGTTGACTTAGTATTAAATAATAATCGAGCTCAAAATGAAGCCATAAGTTCCGTAGCCTTTCTAGCAAAAGAAAATTTAACGATGCATGCGAGATTGATTGAGGATTTAGAGCGAAGCGGTAAAATTGATAGGAATTTAGAATTTTTACCTAATAAATCGAAAATTGCCAATCGCAAAGCTTCGAACCTAGGATTGACCCGCCCTGAGATAGCTGTATTAATGGCTTATACTAAAAATTTATTAAAAAAAGACTTGTTAGATTCAAATTTACCCGAAGAAGCATTCATTTATTATTTACTCGAAGAATCTTTTCCAAAAATATTATCAACCCGATTTGGCCCCTATCTTAAAACCCACCGCTTAAAAAGAGAAATTATTGCTACTCGTCTAAGTAATATCGTGATTAATGAAATGGGCATTAGTTTTATTTATAGATTGGCAGATGAAACAGGGGCCCAAAGTGTAGATATTGTTCAAGCCTACATTATTGCCAGAGGGGTATTTGATTTAGTTAATCTTAAAAAAACCATTAATGATCTAAATAATATTGTAGATGCTAATTTGCAATTAAAAATGGTTCAAGAAGTAAATCGCCTAATGCGAAGGGTAACTCGTTGGTTCATTAGAAATCGGCAAAATGATAAAAGCATTGCCCAAACCATTGAATGTTTTAAGCCTTTAATGGATGAACTAAAATTTTTATTACCAGATATTTTAATAGGAACGCAAAGGGAACAGTTTAATACGGTTTGCAAGCAGTTACAAACCCAAAATGTACCTGATAACTTAGCACAGCAAATTGCCAGCTTAAACTCTTTGTTTTCATCATTAGATATCATTGAAGCGGCATTAATCCATCATTTCCCATTTAAAAATCTTGCTATTTTGTATTTTTCTCTAGGAGACAGAATCCAATTAAGTTGGTTGAGAGCTCAAATAAAAGCCCAACCTATTAATAATCATTGGGATGCCTTAGCCCGAGCAGGATTTAGAGATGATTTAGATAGACTGCAAAGAATTTTAACCGTTAATATTATACTTTCAAATAAAAATCCTCAAGAAAATCTAATTCAAATGATAGAGCAATGGCTTGTAGAGCACCCATTATTAAATGATAGGTGGTCTTATTTTATAAAAGAGCTAAAAGCTTGTGAAGAACCCGATTTTACTATGTATTCAGTAGTCTTAAGAGAATTATTTGATTTGTTAAGAAAAGGAGAGGATTTTTTCTAATAATTCACTTATTTAGGATAGTAATAGCTTGATTTAAAATAGAAGCATTAGGAATTAATATCGTTTTATCATTGATTTCAAGGGTTATATAGCGTAAATCAATCATAATGACCTTTCCTGCATAATCGTCAATTCTTATTTCATTTCCTATTTTAAAAGGTTGGTAAATTAAGATTAAAATACCCGCTAGAACATTTGATAAGGCATCTTTCATCGCAAAGCTTAAAGCGAAACTTGATAATCCCAAACTTGCAACTAAAGCATTTATATTTACTCCCATGGAACCTAAGGCAGTAATAAGGCCTAGAACTAGTAATCCTACTTTACTAATCGTAGCCAATAATTTTATGATAGGTTTTTTCTCTTCACTGCACTCTTTACTTATCTTATTAATGCCAAAGTTTACAAAGCGCGCAATTACCCAAAAGCTTAAAAATATTACCAAACTCAAACCAAGTTGATAAACTAAAAATTTGAAGCTGCCAAAGGTCAAATGATCAAAATTATACATAGGGTCTTATTCCCTCAAAATTCAATAATATTAACTATAATAATATACAAGTAACCCCATAAATCGTTCTAGATATAGGTCAATAAAATGAAATTACATACTTTTTTATATCAAAAGGATCAAGGTTGGTCAATTAAAGATTTTCCAAAATTAGATTCGGATAAAACGATAGTGAGGCATTTGCTTCGCCATCTTTTAAAAACGAAGCGGGTATTATAGAAGAATTAGCTAAGGCTTATCCGCTTTCTCACGTAGTGGGTTGTTCTACTGCGGGTGAAATATTTGGTGCCTATATCAATGATAACAGTATAAGTGTTGCCGTTATTCAATTAGAAAAACCTGATAGCTTTGTAAAAAAAGTTTATGCCAAAATTGACCACCCAGATGAATCTTTTGCAGCTGGCAAATTAATAACCGAAAAATTACAAGGAGAGAATTTAAAATCCATTATGATTCTCTCAGATGGTTTGAATGTAAATGGGAGTGAGCTGGTCAAAGGGGTTAATAAGGTTTTACCAAAGCAGGTAGTAGTGACGGGGGGATTAGCGGGAGATAACGATCGCTTCCAAAACACCTGGATAATAAAAGATGGTAAACCACAATCTAACTATGTTTGTGCCCTGGGATTATATGGACCTAATATCGAAATAAAATATGGTTCAAAAGGGGGGTGGGATAGTTTTGGACCAGAACGATTAGTCACTAAATCCAAAGCCAATGTTTTATATGAATTAGATGGGAAGCCTGCTTTAAGTCTTTATAAAGAATATTTAGGTGAAAGGGCTTCAGGACTTCCTGCAACCGGGCTTTTATTCCCTCTATTAATTCGAGAATCCAAAGAAAATGCTAATAAACTAGAGCGTGTCCCTAAAGTTTTAACCATATTAAAATACCCACTAAACTCAGTGCTGACATAAACATAGTACTTGTTTTATCATATCGAGTGGCAATTCTTCGGTATTGTTTAATCCTTGCAAA
>JAQGOH010000026.1 GCA_028293705.1 Francisellaceae bacterium
AATTGGTATCAAACTATAAAGCTAAGGAGCTTAGCTTTAATAGCTTAATCCCACGTTAGCGTTTAAACTTATGGTGAGCACCATTAATACATCTTAAATAATTTTCCACATTATGATTATTATTTATTAAAACGAATACTAGATTTTTCTTTATCTGGGCTTAATAGCCTTTGAAAATTAGTTTTTAATTGATAAGGGATTGCATTTATCTTTTCATCAAACAAATCCCCAACAGTTTTACCTTCTTTGTTGGCAAGTACTAATATTTTTTGAAAATCATCTTTTTCCAATTGCATAATAGCTTTTAATAATATCGAACTTTTATCAAACTGGTTTTTAACAAATGACCAATGTAAAGCGGTATTCCCATTTGAACTTTGGCTTAAATGAACATTTTTATTGATGCTTATTTTAACAAAGTTCTCATAATTTAGATCCGGACAAATGCCCTCGTTAGCTGAGGCTTGACGAAGCTTTAACCCAATCTCATTGGGGTTTAAAAAAATAAGCTCATTGTTATTATCCAAATAACCTAATCTTTCAATATAATTATCTTTTGGGCCCGTTTTGTGATTTGTTATTAGATATTGTTTAAAAGGGGTGTTTTTTGCAGTATTTTCATATTCGGTTATCAATGTATCTATTAATTGGAAATTCCCCTTTTTAGACTGAATTAATTCTTTTAATGAAGCAAAAATCATTTTATCCTCGATGGAGATCAGTGGATAATAGGATTGATCATAAGAATTTCTCATTTCGTAATCATTAATAATTTCTTCTACATCATGTAAATATATTTGTTCAGGAGTTGATTTAGAAAGATAATATTGAAAATGTTTTGCTGACCGAATGCATGAATTCGTTTCATTATCATCCAGCATTTTCACTTCAAAATTATTTTTTAAGATATCTTTTCTAACTTCAGACAATCTAATAGCAATTTTTATAAAAAAGTTATCCTCTTTTATAAAATCTAAATAATTTTTTATAAGCTGGGGATTTGAGTGCTGCACTTTAAATTCATCGGATGGAATACTTTGCCATTTTGAACCATCAAATATCAAATTTTGTTTATTAGGCATTGTGCTAGAGGCGAAACAAATCGCTTGTTCTATCTTAAGAGCCGTTAAAAATAATTTTTCTTTTGGATGTCTTAATAAATTGATCGGTTTTCTTAAAAAAGGTTCAATATTTTTATGCAAGGTTGAATTTTCAATTTGTTGAAATTGGACAGATATTCCAATTATTGTATTATTAACGGCCTTTCGAATCCAATTTCCTTGCCAATTAAATCCCTTATCAGACCATATTTTTAAAATAAATTTCTCATTTAAGCTTTCATCTATCTGATTAGAAATTACTGCTCTTACTTTTTGTGCATATTCTTTATTATAAATGAGGACTTTTTCGCAATCTTCTCCTACCCATTTTATTTCTTCCTCAATCACTTGAGCGGGGGTACGAATGTCTGCATGAGTCAATGAAATTCTATCTTGCCCTATTAAAACCACGAATTGGCAGATACTAAATTCATCTGTATATAAGCCTAAAATCTCTTTTAATTGTGTGGATTTGTTTAATCGGGTGGTTTTACCTTGTGGGGTATGTATTAAATAAGACATTTATTTTTTTCCTTGTTAATTATTAGGATTAAAGGTTAGCCTGAGCTTTACATTAATAAAATAAACGAGCTGCTGCTTGACCTCACTTTGACCTACACCTTATCAAAAAATACGAATAAAATCAATTTTTTTTATTATTTGAAGTTATTCTATGCCCTGAGCCTTATAAAATAAAAAATAAGCCTCCTTTTCAGGAGGCCACCTAATTGTCCATTACTTATTAAATACAATTTCTTTATTGCGTACTTCAATTTTAATATGATCATTAGCTCCAAAATGTCCTTCTAAAATAGATTGGGAAAGTGGGTTTTCTATCAGTTGTCTAATTATACGTTTTAAAGGACGGGCACCATATACCGGATCAAACCCTGCTTCGGCTAATTTATCCATAGCTTCGGAACTAATACTTAACTCGATATTTTGTGCTCGTAATCTATCTTTAAGATGAACCAATTGCACATCGACAATACGTCTTAGTTCTTGTTTATCCAAGGGGGAGAATACCACTATTTCATCAATTCTATTGATAAATTCTGGTCTAAAATGTTCGCTCACCTCTTTCATAACTGCTTCTTTCATTTCATGATAAGATTCGTGAGCTAATTCTTGAATAATAGGTGATCCTAAATTAGAGGTCATAATAACCACACAATTTTTAAAATCAACCGTTCGGCCCTGCCCATCAGTTAACCTACCATCATCTAATACTTGCAATAAAATATTGAAAACATCCGTATGAGCTTTTTCCACCTCATCTAATAATATGACGCTGTAGGGTCTACGTCTTACTGCTTCGGTTAAATATCCACCTTCCTCATATCCCACATATCCGGGGGGTGCACCAATTAATCTTGCTACCGAATGTTTTTCCATAAATTCAGACATATCAATTCGAACCATGGCATCACTGGTATCAAACAAGAATTCTGCTAAGGATTTACAGAGTTCTGTTTTACCAACACCGGTGGGGCCCAAAAATAAAAAAGACCCTATTGGGCGGTTCGGATCACTTAAACCTGCTCGTGCGCGTCTGACTGCATTACTAACCGCTTTTAGGGCTTCTTCTTGTCCAATAACCCGTTTACCTAGAGCATTTTCCATATTAATTAATTTCTCTTTTTCACCAGATAACATCTTAGCAACAGGGATACCGGTCCATCTAGAAACTACTTCTGCTATTTCTTCATCGGTTACTTTATTTCTTAATAGGCGGTTTGGTTGGTGCTCAAGGTTATCAGCCATTTTTAATTGCTTTTCAAGTTCTGGAATACGCCCATATTGTAATTCTGACATTTTGGCATAATCACTTGCTCTTAAGGCCTGGGCTAATTCAGTCTTGGCTTTTTCTAAAGCTTCTTTTATATGTTGGTTTCCTTGTAAAGCTGCCTTTTCTGCTTTCCAAATTTCTTCCAAATCAGAATACTCTTTTTCTAGCTGAGCAATATTTTCTTGTAATTTACTTAATCGTTTTTTAGAAGCCTCATCGGTTTCTTTTTTTATTGCGACTTGTTCGATTTTATATTGAATTAATTTGCGTTCTAATTTATCCATGACATCAGGCTTAGAATCTATTTCCATGCGGATACGACTACCCGCCTCATCGATTAGATCAATCGCTTTATCAGGTAATTGGCGTGAGGTAATGTACCGATGAGATAAGGTTGCTGCAGCCACAATAGCAGGGTCGGTAATTTCAACCCCATGATGTAACTCATACCGTTCTTTTAAACCTCTTAAAATGGCAATAGTATCTTCAACACTGGGTTCATCAACCAATACAATTTGAAAACGACGCTCAAGAGCTGCATCTTTTTCTACATATTGACGATACTCATTAAGAGTGGTCGCCCCTACACAATGTAATTCTCCTCTTGCTAAGGCGGGTTTTAACATATTGCCGGCATCCATAGAGCCCTCGGCTTTACCAGCGCCTACCATCGTATGTAACTCATCAATGAATAAAATGACTTGCCCTTCGTGTTTGGCTAATTCATTTAAAACCGCTTTTAAGCGTTCTTCAAAATCTCCCCTAAATTTCGCTCCCGCAATTAAAGCCCCCATGTCTAAGCTTAATACCCGTTTATTTTTTAGGCCCTCTGGTACTTCTGCATTTACTATTCTTTGAGCAAGCCCTTCGACAATCGCGGTTTTACCAACACCAGGTTCTCCGATTAGAACAGGATTATTTTTAGTTCTTCTTTGTAATACTTGTATAGTGCGTCTTATTTCATCATCTCGACCAATAACAGGGTCTAATTTTTGTTCTTCTGCTCTTTTGGTTAAATCAATGGTGTATTTTTTTAAAGCTCCTCGAATTTCCTCGACATTTGCACTATCCACTTTATTTCCACCTCTTAAACTTAAAATTGCTTTTTCAAGCTTTTCGCTTGTCAACCCTACTTTTTTTAGAATTTTACCTAAGGGTCCATTGTCTTCTAAGGCGCTTAAGAGAAATAACTCACTAGAAATAAATTCATCTTGGTAGCGTTGGGCAAGCTTTTCTGTGCGATTAAAAATTCTTATTAAATCTGGGGAAACTTGAATATCAGCTTGACCACTCATAATCTGAGGTAATTTATTAATTGCTTCAGAGATTTCCCGATTTAAAATATCTTTTTTGATGGAACAGGCAGTTAATAAAGAAGATAGGGTACTATCCTGATCTTCTAAGAGCACTTTCATTAAATGAATAGGTTCAATTGCAGGATTATCCTGCCTTAAGGCTAGAGATTGTGCATCACTCAATGCGGTTTGAAATTGAGTAGTAAATTTATCAATGCGCATCTTACTTTTCCCCCATTATCTAAATCCTATTTAAATTAAATGGGGGGTAGTGAGTATTTTTTCAAGCGCTGGGGTTTAAAAGATCGTATTTAACCTGAAAAGGCATAACAATGGCATATAAAATGGCAGATAAAATAACAATTGTTCCTACTATAGTGGCAACGGGTACTATGGTTCCATTATAAAAAAAGCCAGCAACTGCCACAAGACCTGCAGTTAAAACTAAGCGAACTGCAGTCCCGACCGCCGAAGTTATCCCTTTAATATGAGGAAATATACGCATATAATCGACATAAATTAAGCTAACCACTAAGGCAAAACCCCCTGTATACAAGCACATCCAAAAAGTAATCGTATTGGGAGTGGGATCTAATAAATAAGCATCCACCATTAATCCAAGCCCTCCTAGGGCAAAAATAATTCCTCCAATCAAACGGGTTTTAAAACCCCCTAAATATTGAATGACCAGGGCTGACAAGGTGCTACTAATTGCAAACACCCCTAATACCATACCTTGATAAAAATCGAATCGATGAGCCGGTACCTTTAAATGGTTTATAAAAATTAAAGAAAGATTGGCTATGTAAACTACATAAGCGGTATTCATAAGGCATAAAATCATTAAATGCCCCATGGCAAGACCACTGGAAGTAACCTTTACATAATCTTTTAAAATAGATTTGATATTAAAGCGTTCCCTTTTATGGGATTCTAAGGTCTCTTTAAAGGTAAAAATAATCGCCATCCAAGCAAAAAGCGCTAAAATTGTAATCACCACAAAATTGGATTGCCAACCAAATTTGCGATTTAGGGCTCCTCCGATAGCAGGGGCTGCTGCAATCACTAAAGTGATAATACTATTAAAATATCCAACAATTTGGTTGGCTTTTTCATTAGAATAAACATCAAAAATAATAGCGCTACTAACGACAAAAGCCGCCCCACTGCCTAAACCTTGTAAAAATCGCCAAAAAAGAAGCCATTCTATGGTATCGACATAAATACAACCAATGCTACTGAAAGTAAAAATTCCAAATCCAATATTCAATAAAGGTTTTCTTCCAAAGCTATCTGATAAGGGTCCATAAAATAAACCTGAAATACATAAACCTAAAAAATTTATACTTAATATTAGTTGTAAGGCGCCTTCCGTTGTTTGAAAATATTTTTGCATATCCGGAAAAGCTGGGACATAAATATCGGTTTCGATACAGGCGGCAATATAAGTTATAATAACGATGAAAGATGCAATTTGCTGTATTTTGCTAAATGATTTATTTTGCATTTAGGTTATCCATATTAAAGAGGCCATTCGACCGGTTACCCCATCTCTGCGATAAGAATAAAAATCTTGTGCATTGGTAAAAGTACAATATTCCCCTCCGTAAATATTTTCAACCCCATATTTTTTTAATTTTATTCGGGCAATCTCATAAATATCCATTAAGTATTTTTTTGGGTTTAATGCCTGCTGTTTAAATCCCTTCAAATTATTCAGATTATCAGCTTTAAAAGCATTATAGACATCGACCCCTACTTCAAATTCTTTAGCCCCTATGGCAGGACCTAACCAGACTAGTAAATCTTGAGGGGGCTTTTTCCAATAACTTAAAGTTTGTTCGATAATCCCACTACATAATCCACGCCAACCTGCATGGACGGCCGCTACAAAGCTACCTTTTTTATCGCATATTAAAAGGGGTAAGCAATCTGCAGTTAAAACTGCACATACAAGGTTTTTTTCAAAACTAAGACTGGCATCTGCTTTTATTGCTTCTCGATTTTCATGGACATAGTTGTCATTTAGATTAACGACATTGGTTCCATGAACTTGGTTGAGCCACAATGCCTCTGTGGGTAAATTTAAATCCTTTTTTAACTTTTCACGGTTTAAAAGCACAGATCCTGCATCATCCCCCACATGCAGTGCTAAGTTAAAGCTTGTATAAGGTCCTAAGCTTTGACCTTTGTCTCTTCGGGTACAATAAGCTTTAATATGAGAAGGGGCTGGCCAATTGGCTTGAATATAATCCATTTATAAACTCTACCAAAATTGTTTTAAAATTTAATGTAAGGTTTCTAATAGTATTTGCATATCTTGAGGTAAATCAATTTCCCATTCCTTATATTCTAAAGTCTCAGGATGAATTAACCCTAGCTTTTTAGCATGTAAGGCTTGCCTTGGAAATTCTCTTAATTGAGTAATTAATTCAGGGCTTGCTTCTTTGGGTAGTTTAAAACGACCACCATAGGTTTTATCCCCCACAATAGGATAATGAATATGACTCATATGCACTCGAATTTGATGCGTTCTTCCCGTTTCTAAGCGAAGTTCTACATAGGTAAAAGCTTTATAACGCTTAATAACTCGATATTGGGTGACAGCTTCTTTCCCCATGGGATGGGTCGCCATGCGGGTTCGATGCTTAGAATCTCGCTTAATAGGCATATCCACTTTGCCCCCCGCCGTCATTACCCCATTAACAATGGCATGATAAGTTCTGTTAACGGTCTTATCTTGTAACTGAGCTACTAGGCTTGTATGAGCTTTTAAATTTTTAGCGATAACCATTAAACCGGTTGTATCCTTATCAAGACGATGTACTATACCTGCTCGTGGCAAAAGATTTAAGTCAGGTAGATAATGTAATAATCCATTTAATAAAGTATTCTTTTGATTGCCCGCCCCCGGATGTACTGTAAGACGAGCTGGCTTATTTAAAATTAAAATATCCTTATCTTCATATACAATATTTAAATCAATCTGTTTAGATTCAGCCATGGTTATTTCCTGCATGATTGCCTGAATAATAACTCTCTCTCCGCCCATTACTTTATCTTTGGGTTTAAGGATCTGATTATTGACCGTAATGGCCCCTTCATCAATCCACATTTTTAATCGGGAACGTGAAAAATCAGGAAAAATTTTACTTAAGGCAAAATCTAAGCGCTCGCCCTGATACTCAACCGGGATTATTGAATCTTGATATATATTTGACATGCCGGCATAGTATCATAAATGTTTAAAAAATTGTGGTTTAACTTAATATTTAAAAGAAGTTAAATAACTTATTTTAAAGACTTAGATTTGCCCCCTCTTGCGCCTTAAGATAAACTACCCCCATATGAACTTATACTTTCGAGGATACCCCAGTGCTTAAACTTAGACCGAGTTTATTTTTATGCTTAATTGCAATTTTATTAAATGGTTGTGCTCATAAAAACAAAAACGAGCTTTATAGTAGTTTAAGTGCCGCCCAAATTTTTGCATTAGGCCAGGAACATGAACAAGAAGAAAAATTCCATTTAGCTATTAAAGATTATGAAGCCCTTGAAACTCATTATCCCTATGGAGAGTATTCAGACAAAGGACAATTGCGTTTAATCTACGCTTATTACAAACAAGGAGAAGGCATTGAAGCCCTAGCTGCGGCCGATCGTTTCATTCGTTTATATCCTAATCATCCTGAAATCGATTATGTATATTATTTAAAGGGTCTTGTGCATTTTGATCAAAATATGAGCTTTATGTTTAAACACTTACCCCTTGATAGAAGTTTACGCGATCCTGCTGAAGCTCTAGAGGGTATCCAAGCTTTTGATGAGTTTTTGCAACGCTTTCCGAATAGTCAGTACGTAAAAGAAGCTAAATCAAAAATTCATTCTTTTAGAAATCAATTAGCCAATCATGAATTAAGCATCGCTGAATATTACTTAAAGCGAAAAGCATATTTAGCTGCTATTAATCGTTCCAACAATATTGTTATGCATTATTCTAATACCGAAGCTTATCCTAAAGCACTTGCCATTTTAGTTAAATCCTATCGCGCCCTTAAATCCACAAGCCAAGAAATGGTATTTTTAAATAAATTAAAAAAAGAATTTAAAAATAGTCTAGAATATAATAGTGTTATAGAGTAATTGTTTAACTTGGATATAACCCTAATTTAGGGTTATATTTAAACTTGTTACATTTTTTTAAAGGAATGAAAAAATAAATGGGGCTATTCTCTTCAATTCACAAAAAAGGATTTTCATTAATAGAGCTTATGGTGGTTGTTGCTATAATTGGAGTTTTAGCAGCAATAGGCATCCCTTCCTATCAAAATTATGTTATTAAATCCCGCATGGCTCAAGTAATCGCTGTAGCGGAAAGCTATAAACCTATCGTGGCTAATTATATTGATACAGGGGGACTTATTGCCAGGAAAGGCCAATGTATCGTAGGGAACAGCCCCATAACCCCTTCTAATGTTACTGCATTTACTACAAGTCCTGGTCCTGCTTATCCCGGAGTTATTGCAGCGGGTGGCCAAATCTATTGGCATACAAATTGTTTTATATATGTTACAAGCTATCCTTTTGCCGGAATGTCTATTTCACCAGGGGGATATTTTGGAATTGCTTTGATACCTGTTCAACAGGGGGCAAGCATTGCATGGTGTTGCCGAGGTTGGTCAAGTGATGGAGATGCCGCTATTGCTCCGTATTTACCATCAAGTTGTTTGCCTTATAACAGCAATAGTCCCTGTTATAGTTATGTCTACAATTAATTCACCTAAATAAAAATTCTGGTTTTGGTTGACCATTTTTAATTAATTCACAAAAAAGGGAGGCGTAAACTTCAAAGAGTTTATTAAAATGGAGTTTCAAACTCCAAAAAACATGATAAAATGGATTCCTAAGCTTCCAGCCGAGGAAAAGCATGTATATTCACTCGATTTTTGAATTTACCCCTTAAAGAAGATAAAAGTTTTTTTTATTTGGTCCTAGAGAAACAGGGAAAACTTCATGGATAAAAAGTCAATTAGAGACAAGTATTTATATAGATTTATTAAAGTTTGAAAAATACACTATTTTCATAAATAATCCCCAAAGATTAGAACAATTTATTCCTTACAATTTTAAAGGCTGGATTGTTATTGATGAAGTCCAAAAAGTTCCAAGTTTTATTAAATAGACCTCTTTCGAAACCTAATTATCAATTTCAAAATTACAAATTCCTGCAATTAAATTGAATCTAAGTCCAAAACGTTTTCTGCGATTTCGGTAACGGTCGGCAATAATTTTATATCGTTTCAA
>JAQGOH010000036.1 GCA_028293705.1 Francisellaceae bacterium
TAGGACTATATGACCATCCTGGGCATTTTTACTATGTTCAGGTAAAATAAGAATATCTTGAGTGATATCTTTACCGTGAGGTATGACAAATAAAAATTCATTCTCTTTAACAAACCGCCCTGTAACATAAATCGTTTGTTGTTCCAAAATACTCACTAACTTGCCTTCTCTAAAGGCAAAATCAGGATTATCAATAGTCGATACTACTACCTTATTGCCGGTAAATAGTTTAGCATTTTCTTCTTGTAAAAAAATTTTAGGCGTATCATCATTAGGAATTACCCATGTTTTATTTTTTTCAATAAGTACTTTTCCTTCAACCAGGACACGTTGGGTAGTAGGATAAAAATACCCTCCCTTCAAGCGTTCTAATTGATCATCGCGAATCATCGCTTTTAAACGACGTCTTAAAGCTTCTACCATTTCTTCATCAGTCAAATTTAAAATATCAGCAAGCTCTTTAAAGGTGATAGGAGCTGCATGTTTATTTAAAAATTCTAAAATAAATTCTCGACTGGGAATAGGATTATGGTATTTCTCCGCTTCCCGCTGAGCAAAAGGATCATTAATATCTTTATCCATTGTTCAAAAATTCCAATTGACTATTTAAATGTCAAGTTAAAAAATAAAATTTGAAGGGCTGTCCCCTTCATATTCCTATTAGCTTAATTATTTCAAATTATTAATTTTTTTATCTTTAAAAAATTTAAGAAAATCACTATCTGGTTTTAAAATCAGAATATCATCTTTACTATTAAATACATTTCTATAAGTTTCAAGGCTTCTATAATAGTCATAAAATTCAGGAGATTGATTATAGGATTGGGCATAAATTTCTATCGCCCTCGCATCCCCTTCCCCTCTTATCAATTCAGCTTCTTTTTTGGCAGTTGCTATAATTATTCGGTTTTGTTTATCAGCATCCGCTCGTAATTCTTCAGCCTTTGATTCTCCCTCCGCTCTTAATTTTGCAGCATCTTGGGCTCTTTCAGAACGCATTCTTTCGAAAACTGCATCTTTAACCTCTTTAGGAAAATCAATCCTTATAATTCTTAAATCTATAATTTCGATGCCTGAGTCAGATACGCTGTCCCCGGTGGTTTTTTTTAATTTTTCAATTATGCCTTTTCGCTCACCGGATACGACTTCTTTAATGGTACGCTCACCAAAAGCCGCCCTTATAATATCAATGGCTTTTCGTTTCAAAAATTCCTGAGCATTCATAGTATTATTATGGCGAACATAAAATTTTCCAAAATCACTAATGCGCCATTTTATAAATAAATTAACCATGACATCTTTCTTTTCAATCGTCGAAATTCTCTGAGCAGGAATAGAGGTCATCAAAATTTTTGCATCGAATTTTTTAATAGTATCGATGAAAGGCCATTTAAAATGTAATCCTGGCCCTACTTGTTCGGTATAACATCCCTTAAGTGGGTTGATCTCAGCATCTGCCTTATATATGCAACTTAAATTAGTTTCTTTATCCTTAGCTTGTAATTGACCTAATCTAAAGACAATGGCCTTCTCACCCTCATGAACGGTATAAAAAAAACCTAAAAAAACCGATAAAGTTACTGCAAAGGCGATCCCAAACACTAGTGATAATACTTTATTCATTAAAAACCTCTATTATAATTAGAAGGTAACAAAGGATCTTTGGTCACCTTATTGAGTTTATCTAAAAATACTTCGGGAATTTTAGATAGAGGAGCATCAGAAGACCCTTGGTTTTGATTATTATGACCCATTATTTTATCCAAAGGTAAATAAACAAAAGGCTGAGACTTATCAATATCTAATAATACTTTTGAGCTTTTGGTTAACACCTGTTCCATCGTATCTAAGTACAGCCGAGTTCGAGTAACCGCAGGAAATTTTAAATACTCGGGTAACATTAAATTAAAACGAGCTGTATTGCCTAAGGCATTTAATACAATTTCCTCTTTGTATGCTTTAGCCTCTTCAGAAATACGTTTTGCCTGGCCTTCAGCTCTCGCTAATACCTCATTAGCATACGCTTGCGCTTTATTCGACAAGCTAATCTTAGTTTCACGGGCTTTAATGACTTCATCAAAGGCATCTCGTACATCTGTCGGGGCCATTGCATATTGCAAGGCAACAGACTCGATGATGACGCCTGCCTGGTAGATATCTAATATTTCTTGTAATTGCTTTTTAATATCATTAGCTATTTTAGCTTGACCACTGGTTATCACATCATTTAATTTTGTATAACCAATAACTTGTCTTAAGGCACTGCCACTGGCTTGTTTTATAGTTTCCTCAACTTCATCTACATTAAATAAATAATCTCGGGCATTATCATAAAAATAATGAACCGCAATCTCCACTGAAACAATATTTTCATCTTCTGTTAACATTTCACCAGTATGAGAAATAGGAAACATGGTTCTAAAAGGAACCATTTCTTTTTCATCTATTAAAGGAATTAACCAATGAGGACCAGGCTCACTAATAGCTAGAAATTTCCCAAATCGAGTAACTACCGCCCTTTCGTTTTGATTAACAATATAAATTCCTGAAATAATATATACCAATGTTAAAGCAACAATGAAAAAAATAAGATTTAAAAAGGGATTAGTCGTAGGACCTGAGTTCCCTTTATTACCTTTAGTTTTAAAAGGACTTAAAATATTAATTAATTTTTTTAGAATTTTTTCTAAATCTGGTGGACTAGAATTTGGAGTTTGCCGAGGCTTCCAAGGATTATTGTTACCTTTTCCTGGCTCATTCCATACCATTTTTATAAGATTAAAGCTCATCTTTTAACTCACATTCAGGTGTAAAATATTTAATAATAGTATTTTCAAAATGGCATAACTGTTCCCATTTACTTCTCATTAATGAAATGGATAAGCGCCAATTGCCTTCACTATCAAGGGTCTCACTCATTACGGACTTTTGATCATATAATTTAGCTCGAATATTTGCCAAAGCAGGGGGAGCAATCAATATTCCTTTTACCAGGTCTAAAGCTAATGCTTTTGCGATAGCATTTTCTAATGCTTTAATACCAAAACCCGTAATACTTGAAATCCGAACCGTTTTATGGCCTAAATTTTGGTTCAATTCCAATTCACTATCCGGAAAATTAGCTAATAAATCAACCTTATTATAAACCTCAAGCTTAGGAATATTATTAGCGCCTACTTCCACTAATACTTGTTCTACCTGCTCTGCATGGGTTCTCCACATCTCATCATTCACATCAATTACATGTAACAATAGACTCGCGTTTTGTGTTTCTTCTAAGGTTGCTCTAAAGGCATCTACCAGATGATGGGGAAGATTTCGGATAAATCCGACCGTATCACCAATAGCAATTTTTCCAATTTGAGGTAGTTTAATAGTTCGAATAGTTGGGTCTAGGGTAGCAAATAGTTGATTAGCAACTAAGACGTTTGCCCCTGTTAAGGCATTAAATAAAGTAGATTTCCCTGCATTAGTGTAGCCAACCAGGGAAACTAAGGGTATAGAAGCCCTAATTCTTGACCTTCTACTTTGAGCTCTTTGTAAACGAACTTTTTCAAGACGACTCTTAATATATTTGATACGTTCTCGAATAAGCCTTCTATCTACCTCTAAGCGCGTTTCGCCAGGCCCTCTTAAACCTATGCCCCCTTTTTGGCGGCCAAGGTGAGTCCAACTTCTTACCAAACGGGAGGATTGTTGCTCTAATTGAGCCAACTCCACCTGCAATTTACCTTCAAAAGTTCGTGCTCTTTGAGCAAAAATATCTAATATTAAAGCGGTACGCCCTAATACTTTTCGATCGAAAGACCGTTCTAAATTACGTTGTTGCGAAGGGGAAAGCTCATGATTAAATAAGACTAGATCTACTATATTATTTTCAATAAATTGTTTTATTTCTTCTACTTTTCCACTTCCAATAAAAAATTTAGCGTCGGGCTCAGATTTATTCATTTGGAAAATTTCGGCAATTTGTGCACCAGCAGCTTGTGCCAATTCTTTGAATTCTGCTAGATCTGCCGAAGAATCTCGCTGGGACAAGTGAAGGTGGACTAATACAGCTTGTTCTCCTTCACTTGTTACTTCTTCCAAATACTAAGCTCCCATACGTGTAAGGTTAGTGACTTAAACGTTGCCGGGTTCACTAACAAATTCTTCTTCACCAGAAGCACCTTGAGTTAATTTTACGTTTCGAGTAGGCACAACAGTTGAAATGGCATGTTTAAAAACCATTTGGCTTACACTGTTTTTTAATAAAACAACATATTGATCAAAAGATTCGATGTGACCCTGTAATTTTATTCCGTTCACTAAATAAATAGATACGGGTACCCTTTCTTTCCGTAAAGCATTTAAAAACGGATCTTGTAACGTTTGCCCTTTGGACATCTTTCTTTTCTCCATAGTGTTATCGGGGTTTCAAACAAATAAGCCCCTGGGAAACGAGAGTTTACCATGGACTTGCTTTAATCTGAATGCTCAAACCAATTTTTTTTATATAAGTTTGGAGTCTTAATAAATTATCAGTATGCTGCATCTCTAGTTTTAAATCTATTTTCCAGCTATTTAACCAAGTATTTTGTCTTTTAGCTAATTGTTGGGTAGCGTAAATGCTTTTTTGAACCATTTCTTCATAGGTACTTTGTTTAGCTAAATACCCCCAGACCTGTCGATACCCTACCGACCGAATAGCGGGTAAATCAAGGTTTAAATCTCCTCGATTAAATAATACTTTAACTTCATCAATAAACCCCTTTTCTAACATCCCATCCAAACGTTCTTTAATTCTTAAATGTAATAAGGGTTTATTTAGAGTACCTAAGGCAATAACTTGGCAGGGATAAGGACAATTTTTTTTACTTAATTTAAAATATTCAGAAGGCTTAATATGAGTAAGCTCATAAATTTCAAGCGCTCTTTGAATCCTTTGTTTATCATTAATATGGAATTTTATAGCTAATTCTGGGTCTATTTGATTTAAACGTTCATGCATTGCTTCCCAACCCTTAACTTCCGCTTCTTCTGATAATTTAATACGAATTTCTGGATTGGATTTAGGTAAATCCGATAAGCCTTCTTGCAAGGCTTTAAAATACAACATGGTCCCGCCTACTAATAAAGGTATATTCCCTCTGCTTATTATTTGCGGAATTAAAGCTAAAGCATCTTTACAGAAATCTCCCACATTATAAGGATCCGAAGGATCCCTTATATCAATTAAATGATGAGGAAGGCGTTCTAATTCTTCCCTGGTCGGTTTACCTGTCCCAATATCTAAACCCTTATATACCAGTGTTGAATCCACATTGATTATTTCTATAGGCAGATTATTTGAAAGTTGCAAGGAAAGTTGGGTTTTACCACTTGCCGTAGCGCCCATTAAAAAAAAAATTGGATGCTTATTCATATTATTTTTTACAAAAACTATTTTTTATTAAGCCATATAGACTAATGCTTAACCAACAAATTTCAATAAAAACCGAGGCCAAGTTCCAATGGTAAAAAAGTGAAATTAATATTAATATAGAACCACAAAGATTCAAGGCATGATAACTTACATCCATTAAATTAATTTTATGCAGCTGTAATCCAAGATATGCCAGCAATACGAGTAATACCCCAAAAATCCCCAAAGCGTCCGGCCAATATTGATTAATATGAATCATAAAAAAACTCAATTTAAATTAAAATAATAGTATACCTTATAGAAGGTCTTTACTCAAAAAATAAGAGTGGCTTTAAATATGTGCAAAAAAGTAATATAAGGTATTACATGAAGGATTTAATGTCTGACAATGATAGTTTTTTAAATAAGGATTTATTGCTAAGAAAATTATTATGCTCTTCTTTTTTTAAAAGACTCAATTCTTGTAAAAAAGAATTGACTTTCTCGGGTTGTAAAACAAAAGTATCAGATATCTCTTCTGCCATCACTCTCAAAAGCTCCCCTTCAGTAATATTTGGATCATTAAATTTTATTAAGAATTGTTCATAAAAAGGATCTCTTGATTCAACTAAACAATTAGGAATTTTTCTAAGCCTCAACCTATCAGGGCCTAGCCAATCAGCTTCAATACCCCAGCGAAGTAATAGGGGCCCTATCCGTTCTAAATTCAACATATTTTCTTTAATTTTTACAATTTTAGGAAATATAAGATTATGTATTAAAGGTTCCACTTTTTTTAAACCTTGCCTAAATTGCTGAATTTTTATCAATTTAATGCATTCTTTTATATCAATTAAATAAAACCAATCTTGATTTTGAGTAATAATAAAATCATTTGCCAGCATGCAAATGAATTTACCGAATGTGTTTTCTTTCGCTGCTAGGGTAGGCATTGTAGATAAAACCACTGAATGAGGGTTTTTAATCGGTATAAGGCTCGGTGAAGAAGTGATAATTTCAGTTTTATTAGATTCTATTATATCTTTAGCTATAATTTCTTCAGAATTCGAAGTATTAAAAACCTGGGCAGAATCTTCTTGTTTATTAATAGCTTCTTGAAGAGTATGAGTAATAAAAGCATGAATAGTTCTAGCTTCCCTAAAACGCACTTCATGTTTAGTAGGATGCACATTGACATCTACTGATTCAGGATCTAATTCTAAATATAATATAAAAGCAGGATATCGGCCTAGCGGAATTTTATTCTGATAAATTTGACGAATAGCATGAGTAACCAATTTATCTCGTATTAAACGATTGTTCACATAAAAAAATTGTAAATCGGGTAAGGGCTTAGTAAAATTTATATTACTTAGCCACCCCTTTAATACTAAACCATTGGACTCAGACTCTATATAAAAAGCATGCTTAATAAAACTATTACCACATAGTTGTTGTATTCTTTTGTTATAATCTTGCATGGTAGTACAGGGCAACAATCTTAATTGATTTCTTAAATTAATATTAAAACTAAAACCCACTGAGAAATGACTTAAGGCGATACGCTTAAAAAGCTCTTCTAAATGATACAGTTCAGTTTTCTCAGACCTTAGGAATTTACGTCGTGCTGGGGTGTTATAAAATAAATCCGCTACTTCAACACAAGTACCTATAGGATGAGCAACAGGGCGGATTGCAGAATGTTCAAGACTTCCAGATTGAGTAATTTGCCAACCATATTCTTCATTTTCAAGCCGAGAGCTTAACTTTAAACGGGAAACAGAACCTATGCTGGCTAAGGCTTCTCCGCGAAATCCAAATGTGTGTAGACACTCTAAATCATGAAAATTGTGAATTTTACTCGTGGCATGAGGGTGTAGTGCTAATGGTAAGTCTTCTTTTATAATCCCTTTTCCATTATCTAATATTTTTATTAATCCTATTCCCCCTTTCTCGATGGTGATATCAATTTGGGTACTACCCGCGTCTAAACTATTTTCTAATAATTCTTTTAAAATAGAAGAAGGCCGTTCAACTACTTCCCCCGCAGCAATTTGATTAGCAAGATGATTAGGTAATAATTTTATTCTCATATTAATTAGCTTTTTAACTGATATCCTGTGGGTAGTTTACCATCAAAATATGACTTAATACCATTTGATAAAGCTTGAGCAATTTTTTTCTGATGGAAGCTTGTTTTTAATTTAGCTTCAATTCGAGGGTTGGATATAAAACCAGTCTCCACTAAAATAGAGGGTATATCAGGTGCTTTAAGCACTGCGAAAGCCGCTTGTTCAACGTGTTTTCTATGTAATTTTGTCACTTTTGATAAAGCCCTTAAAATATGGTTAGCAGCCGTTAAACCTGAGCTTTTACTCGCCGTTTGCGTTAAATCTAATAGCACTTCGGCTAAGTATTTTTTTTGTTTACCAAGATTAATTCCACCTATTAAATCAGTTTTATTTTCTCGATCGGCTAACCATTTAGCGGCAGTGCTACTAGCCCCATTTTCTGATAAAGTGAAAACCGAAGCGCCTTCAGCCCGCCGATTATGAAAGGCATCTGCATGAATAGAAATAAATAAATCGGCTTTTTTTCCTCT
>JAQGOH010000053.1 GCA_028293705.1 Francisellaceae bacterium
TGTATTTTATACCTGGAAAGATAAATCCCTAGGGCACATTACTAATTTTTTTGTCGATGAGCAAAACCAAGTATTTTTCTTAGATGCTCAAGGTAAACCAGAAACCTGGGTTAGTGCTAATCCTGCAGCAGGATACCGTGAGGAATTATTTTATATTCAATCTATTCCAGCTGCAGGTTTAAAACCCTTAATAAAAAAAGAATCCATAAAACCGATTGTGAAAACCGAGGATACTGCCTCTCCCACTCTTTACTTGGAGCACTCGATGTTAATTCAAGAATTAATGAAGCTTTTAGATAATAATGACTTAACTAAAGCACAAGATTTCCTAAATCAACATCTGGAACTATTAAATAGCCCTGAGTTTATAAGGGATTGTCTACCAACAACCCCTATCAAAGAATTCTTTATTAAAAACCCTAAATTTATAGCTCAACTTTCCAAAGAGGCACTCAATACCGTATTTACAAGCGGGGACCGTAAAGGGGAATCTGCCTTAATGTGGTTAACATTTACTCTTGAAGGTCGAGCCCTACTTAGTAAACCTGAACTTATCAATAAAATAGAAGCTCAAGCCTTAAATGCCCTTATTACTGAAGGGCCACTAAAAGGGACATCTGCTTTATTTTGCTTAGCAAATTTCCCTGAAAGTCGAGCACTACTTAGTAAAGCTGAGCTTATCAATAAAATAGAAGCCTATGCCTTAAATGCGGTTATTGCTGAAGGACCCCATAAAGGGCAATCTGCTTTATTATGGTTGGCAGGTACTCTTGAAGGACAAGCCTTACTTAGTAGTAAAGCTGAACTAATCAATAAAATAGAAGCTCATGCCTTAAATGCGGTTATTGCTGAAGGGCCTAAGAAAGGGCAATCTGCTTTATTTCGCTTGGCATGTACCCCAGAAGTGCGGGCATTACTTAGTAAACCTGAACTAATCAATAAAATAGAAGCTCAAGCCTTAAATGCGGTTATTCCTGAAGGACCTAAGAAAGGGCAATCTGCTTTATTTTGGTTGGCAATGTCTCCTGAAGGTCAAGCACTACTTAATAAACCTGAACTTATCAATAAAATACAGGACCATGCCTTAAATGCCCTTATTGCTGAAGGACCAGGAAAAGGGCAATCTGCTTTATTTTGGTTAGCAAAGGCTCCTGAAGGCCGAGCACTACTAAGTAAACCTGAACTTAACAGTAAAATAGAAGCTCAGGCCTTAAATGCGGTTATTGCTGAAGGGCCTAAGAAAGGGCAATCTGCTTTATTTTGGTTGGCAAGGTCTCCTGAAGGGCAAGCACTATTAAGTAAACCTGAACTTATCAGTAAAATACAGGACTATGCCTTAAATGCGGTTATTGAAGACGGACTAGTAGGAAAAGGGCAATCTGCTTTATTTTGGTTGGCAGGTAACCCTGAAGGTCGAGCACTATTAAGGTAAACCTGAACTTATCAATAAAATACAGGACCATGCCTTAAATGCGGTTATTGAAGACGGACCAGGAAAAGGGCAGTCTACTTTATTTTGGTTGGCAATTACTCCTGAAGGTCGAGCATTACTAAGTAAACCTGAACTTATAAGTAAAATAGAAGCCCACGCCTTAAATGCGGTTGTTGCCCAAGGGCTACGAAAAGGGGAATCTGCTTTATTTTGGTTTGCAAGTACCCCTGAAGGCCGAGTTTTACTCGAAAGACCTGAAATTACAGCTAAAATAAGGGCCGAAACCTTATTTAGTGTGGTTGAAACGGGAATTCATAAAGGGAAACAAGCCATCGGATTTATTTACCCTAATTCTCCGAAGCTTTTTGCGCAATTAGAAAAACTAAAGATTATCACTCCCCAACCTTATCCTTTACAACCCAACAAGAATTTAGCTGCAAGCTTTTATCCTAGTCCTTCAGGCAAAAATAGCTTTCATCCCCAAAATTCTATGTTGATAATGCCTCCTACTCAAACGTCTTCCAGTGCTTTTCAACCACATAGAAATTCACCTCCATTAGTTATTCCTGCTCCACAAGGGCCAAATACTATTGGACCATCCACCAGTTCTAATATTCTTGTGCCTGCAAGCGCTAGTAACCATTCAAGTATTTCGAGCGAATATACTAATTTATTACAAAGGCGATTAGATGATAAGGATGAATTAATTGCGGCATTAAAGGCTCAATTACAGGATAAAGAAAAATTAATTACCATGAAAGATGATTACATTGAGCAACTAAAAAAACAACTTGTTGAGTTTTCAGCTAAAAGAAAGATTGATGCAAATGTGCAAAATGATGATACTAATTTAAACAAAAGGAAAAAACCTTAGTAATAAAAAACATTTAGAGGTTTTAGAGAATCTTGTCCATAATTTAATTACAAAATCGATTTAAACAATTCAGCCGATTTTCAGCTTTCATAACTTCATTTTGGGTTTGTTTAAACTGATGAAAACATTTTTGGATTGATTTAGAGCTATATTGTAAAAATACTATTTCATCGATTCTACTTAGTTCCTCTCTAGTCATTTTTAATTTTTTCTGAAGCAGATTGGCACTTTTATTATATTTTTCATAGGCAGATTCTAAAAGTTGGGCGGCAATTTGATAAAGATTAAGCTCTAATCCCATAACAAATAAACTTGAATTAAAATTATTTTGCCAAATAGTAGTTGATAAGAATTTTTTAGTTGTAATATTCAAGTGAAAAACTCCATTATTTTGTTAACAAACAAACTAATGGAAGCGATCCTTTGCTTCCTTTTAGAAAAAATAAATCCATTTTCCTTAATTCTTCCTGAATTGATTATTTCCATATACCGCTAGTGTTACCCATTTTACCGATGAGTTAAATGATAGCAAGGAGGCGTAATCTCAAAAATTTGTAAGCCTTTCGCCATTGAAGCATAATTCATCCATGCGCTGAATGCCACTACATCTTTAGTTTGGGGACACATAATCTTGATATAATATATTTTCATCTACTAAATCATTTAAAACCTGTAGATCTTGCAGGGTTATTTTACCTAAAAATAATCGCTTTCATTCCTGCACTTTTCGATTGAGCACCCCTTTCCTTTGAACAATTTTTTGGCTATTACTAATGAGGCTTCTAAGTAATTTAGCCCATTTAATCTTCAATAAAACTAATTTATTATGCACAAAAATTAATGAATATACCCAAGCTACTTCAAAATGCATAGTCCAGGTTTTGAAAATTGTCATTAATTCTGGAACGCAAACTTTCAGCAATTTTTGGCAAGGTGATTTGGAAAAAGTTGTTTATGCTCTGTCGAAATTCATCAGCAGTTCTAAAAAATTTATTATTCCTTGCATGCTC
>JAQGOH010000067.1 GCA_028293705.1 Francisellaceae bacterium
ATCTTTTGACCACTACTAATTTTGGCCTCCCATACTTTCTGGGTCTTATGCTGATGGATATATTGAACATGCTCAGTGCTATAAGATCTTAAGCCTAACAGCTTTTTATGTTTTTGATAGTAAATATGTTCTTGTATGGTATGGGTAAACTCCTCAAAAGGTTTAGCAATTAACTTTCCCTTTCTAGTTAATTCTCCTCCCACATGCAATATACCCCCTAAAATTTCAGTATCGCTGACTAAAAGGCTTAAATTACCAGCAATGTTTAGTTCCGGGACCTCACTAATTACTTCTTGTTGAGTAGTCGTAGCGCCACCAATGGGGCTTCTGAAAAGTGTATGTCTTCGAGGAACTTTAGAATGCGTTATTTTACCTAACATTTGATGTTTAAATTTAGGGGTTTGGATAATGGCATTGGCATGAATAGTGATTTTAGCACCGAGATTATCAATAAACTCTAGAGCTTCTAACTGCCCATCCTCGGTACAATAAATACTGGAAAAATGAACATTGATAAAGGAGCCGGCTTTTAATTTAAGAGAGCCATCCGTCGCAATCAAAGCCTCTTTTCCCTTTTCATTGGCAACCCCACCCTGAATATATTTTTTAGTGCTTATCTCAGCTTTTGCTTTGCCATACATTTTGCCAAAATTATCAAGGGTATCTGACAAGCTAATTAATTCCCCTTGGGTTTGTATACTCGCTCCGATTTTTAGACGAATGGCTTTTTGAACATCTAATTCAAACCCCTTAGTGGCCGAAACTTTAGTTTCAAAATTCACGGAATGAGTACTTTTAATTTTCATAGAGCCAGGAGTGTTTATCGGTACGCTGACATTCCAATCAGTATGGGCTTGAATTTCCATATGGCCATTAGATTTAAGGGTATCAATAGCATAATCTAGTCGCTTCATGAAGGTAATGAATATATCTTCTTCTACCTTGAGTTTTCCTTGTAGGACGATTTCACTGGCTTCAACTAGAAATTGCTTATGCACCTCCATGTGCCCATTTAAATGATTTAATTTATCCGCAATGAGTTTTAAATGATGTTCAGCTATCAGGCGTCCTTCATTCGTAATAACCCCTTCTCGAACTTTAATTTGAGCTGCTTTATTATTTTTTAATGCTTTTTGAATAGTAAGTTTTAGGAAATCTTCAAAAAGCAATTCGCCTGAGTTTTCTAATTGAGAAGCGCTCACTTCCCCCTTTTTACTTTTTACTAAGCCTTCATTATGAATAGCAGCCTCAGTAGACAGTTTGATATAGTCATCAGCCGTGATTTTACCTTCTAAATAATTGCGAATTGCCTGGGTCTTTTTTGCACTCAATGTCAAGCGGTGCTTACTATCTAGGTGGCCTTGATTGTTAATTCCCCCGCCTGTAAGATCTAGGGACTTTTTGGCGGCCATTTTACCCTTTAATAAATTCTCTATAAGCGTATGAGCTTTTAAGCTTATGTCACTGGCAATAATAGAGCCCGCATTACTAATTAAATGGTCGGTTACAACCTGGATATCCCCAGCTTCATTTATATCGTCTAGATTAGCAGCAGTAGTTATTAAAGAGTGATTTTTAAAAATACCAGCAAAGGCTAATTTATTTGCTTCATGAATAGAAATTTTACCTTGGCGATAGGAATTTAAAATGGTTTTTATCTCTTCTCTTGGCCCTGATAAGGCTTTAAAGCTATTATTATGTTCTAAATCAAGAAAAAATCTTAATCCTTCTACTTCATCTAAATGACCTTCATTAAACTTTCTTAAAGCCGCTAATACTTGAATATTAATTTTTAAATTAGCAGACATTTTTCCTTCATTCAGAAAATAAGCTCCAACTTCTGATTCTAGGAGATTTTCTGCCGCAATTTCCCCAAGCTTTAAGTTAAGCAACCACAAACCTGCTTGTAATTTAATTTCCGCGCCTGTAATGCTCCCGGCATTACTTAGGACTTGTTTGGCTGCCAGTAAGATTTTTTTAGAACCGAGCAGTTGGCCTTGAGCCTGATTATTTAAATACTTAGCCGAGGCCTCAATTTCTCCCTCAGTGCTAATTAAACCCGCATTAGTTAATTCCGCCTCTGAAATTAACTGAGCTTTAAGCCCTGCTTTAATGATTGCCGCTGCTGCATTACAAAGAGTTTGATGCGCTTTAATTTTAAGCTCTCTCATACTTTGCATATAGCCTTTATTCAGTACATTGCCTTGGGCAGAAACATCAAGGGATTGAGCTTTGATACTTGCCTGTGGCTCATTAACCAAATCTTGGGTTAATTTAATATCAGCTTTAGCATCGCTACTAATAATATTTTGATTATGTAAAGAGCCTCCTTTAATACTTAAGGGGCCACTCCCCTCTAGCTTGCCTTGGTTTTCTAAATTAGACTTAAGTTCTATGTTTAGTTCTGAAAGAAAGCTGATTGAAGCTTGTTGGTGGCTTTGGATTAAATCATGAGCTTTTAGTAGAAATTCATCTTGCACAGCAATCAAGCCTTCATTGCTTAGTTTACCCTGGGTTTGGATCTCCGCTTCCCCCTCAGCAATGATCTGAGCATTTAAATAATTACTAATTAATAAACTCACATCCAGTTCTAATTTTTTTCCGCCTCGCACTAAGCCGTAATTTTCTAATTTACCCGAGCTCATAAGCTTAAATAATTCATCAGCATTAATAATCCCATCGTCTGCATTTATGAGATTACCAATTTTTAAAACTACATTTTTTGAGGCGCTTAACTCGCCATAATTACTAATCTCAGGGGGATTTCCAACCATATAAATATTAGTATTAGACAGAATTTGACCATTTTTAATATTTTCAATTATTGCCAAAAGATTAAAACTCACATCATTATTAGCGAGAATTATCCCTCTATTCTCTAATTTATTATTTAATGTAAATTTGATAATGCCCTTAGAAATAATTCTCCCAAAGGAACCATTGATGAAAAGTGAGTAAATATCAAAATCAAGTAGGTTTTGACCATAAATTAATCCATTATTAATAAATTTTCCCATTTTTTGATTAATCTTAATCATAACTTTATTAGATTTCAATAAAGCATTCTGCTCATTATATAATGAATCCATAATTACAAAATAAATCTCATTTTTTGATTTAATTTTAGATAAATTTGTAAGTTTAAGGGTTCTTATTGATAGCCGGTCATTTGTATATATTGTACCGGTTAATTCATTTAAAATTTCCTTAGCAGATTTTATCCGTAAATATTCATAACTAAATATGAGTCCTTTATTTTTTAAATATACATTCTTATCAAAACCCACCAATTTTACATCAGAAACGGTTTGGACCTTTTTATTATTCCGTAAATCCACATACATTCTTTGAGTTACTATACTACCTTCATTGTAAATACGGTGAAGGTTGCCCCGAAATTTTCCTGAAGATAAGATGAGCCCATAATTTGCTAAATTACAGTTTCCTAGAATAATAAAATTGATTTTAGAGAATACCGTTTTATGATTAGAGAAATAGCCATTACAATCTAACTCTATCATTTCAGTAAGAATAAAACTATGATTCATTATGCATTCATTGATTGTGACTTTAAGTTCTACACTATTTAAGGTGGCATTATTATGCCATAGGAGGCCTTTTAAATAAGTTTTTTGACAATTAATTTTTTGTTCAAAATGAATTTTTTCACAATTGAGATCTAAGATATTTAGTTTAACATCATCATTATTTTTGAAACTTTTGAACCCCGAAATCTTAAGATTTAAATCACTAACTTGTAAGTAGTTAACAATAAAATTCCCTTGTTTATCCATTTCCATGGTATGACGAATATCGTTTAATTTAATTGTTAATATTATTTTACCTTTCTTAAAATTAAAATCTACCAAAAGATTACCATCACCAAAAACCAATGGAGTTTTTATACTTTTCGGGTCACTGCCAACTTCTACTTTTTCACCCTTAAATACAAATTCTATTTCTTGTTCGCCATTATTATCTATGAATTTCATTTTGATAGCTGGTTTATCGGAGGTTGCAATAAATGAAAAATCTATTTGTATCTCTTTAAGTGTCATATTTAAATACCTTATTTAAGTTTAAATTCTATTTAAACAATTTATAATGCTGCTTTTACTACTTATTAATAATATTAAAAACCTATTTTTATAAAGAATCAAGAATTATATGTAAAGATGAAATGCTTAATAAAAAAATTAACTTTTAATTACATTTTATTTTTTAATATAACTATTAACAGGCCCCTTCAACCTTGAAGTGCAATTCTTTCGGCTGGTTTCATCGCTTTTGACATTATCTCTATTGGTTTTCGATACCCTAACACTTTTCTAGGTCGATTGTTAAGTAAATTTTCTACCCTTTGAA
>JAQGOH010000126.1 GCA_028293705.1 Francisellaceae bacterium
TTTTTGGGGAAATTTTTGGATCTGTGCGCGCAATTTGCTTTTCATTACCGACATTCAATTGAAATGCTTTTGCGACTTCTTTTAAAGATCGGCCTGATTTAATTGCAGTTGCCACTTTCTCTGAAAAAATCTTGGCTTTCTCTACAGTTTGAATAATAGTAAACAATTCTTTTACTTTAGATTTTTATTTATCTCATACCAGGAACTGGGCTGCCGCTACCAGATTTTTCATACAAGCATTAAAGCAGCCCCATGTCTCAGTACCGTATGTTATCAATGTAGATCTCAATGCTGCGTATCCTGTAGCAATTCATGAATTACAATATATGGGACATTTATCCAAAGAATGTCAATTACGGCAAGTAAAATACTTAAATAATTGTATTGAAAGCGATCACCGTTTTGTTAAACGACAATGTCGGCATAAGCAATGGTTTAGAAAATGGCATTCAGCGCAGAAAACTATTGCTGGCTATGAAGCAATGCATATGATTAAAAAAGGCCAGGTTAAAAATGTTGCTAAGGGCGATATTTTTGCACAAAATAAGTTTATTGATCATTTGTTTGAAATTGCTGCGTAAGCAATATGGTAAAATATTTTGTAGGCCTAATATTTTGTTGCAACACATCCTGTTTTCGTCCCTATATAACCTGGGAACCAATATTGATATTAAAAAGGAAAAATAATAATCAGCGCGATAAATAAAATTTTAACTTAAAAACCATCTCGTATTGGGCCCCTACCTTCGGAATTAACCAAACCATATTCTTTTAATAAGACTAAATCTTTTTGTAGGGCTCTGTCTGCAAACTCTTCATTCAGCAGTTTGCGTAATTCAATTCTAGTTAAAGATTTATGATTTTGTAAAATGGATAAAACTTTATTTTGCCTTATATTTAAATTTTGTTGTTCGTCTGAGAGTAAGGATTTTGAATTAATAATATTATGATCTGAAATTTTTTTCTTTCTAAATATAACTATAAAGGTATTATTTTGTTCTTTAAATTCGGGTTGGGGTATTCTTAAAATTCTACATGCTGAAATCATTTCTTGGGTCTCAATTCCTAATTCTTCAATTTCCCCACTACGATATAAAGTCTTTAAAATTAATTTATTTGTTTTCATATACAACTTTAAATAGTCTAATACTGGCTTCCCTATCAATGGTTTGTTTAATTATTTCTATATCTTGTGCCCTTAAATCAATAAAATGATAAGCAAAATTAATTTCTTGATTTGGATATATAGCTTTATCAATTTCTTTTATAATTTCTGATTTTTCAAATTGATAGGCTTGCCATTGATAACTTGCAAAAGCTAATTCTAGGGCTTGGATAAGTTTTTTAAAGCCAAGGCTTTTATGAATGGGTCCCTTAGTTAATTTAATTTTGATTAGAGTCGTGGCACTTATTACCTTGCGATTTTTCGGTTTTAAATCAAGCGCTAAATCCATTTGTTGCAAGGCCTCATGCCTTAATTGTTCTTCGGCGTGTAAATAAATTTGAGAGGTTTGAATAGAGCCATGCCTTAAATTCTCTTTAATCATACTTAAGGAAATTCCGGCTTTATCTTGATGGCTGGCACATAAATGCCGTAACCAATGGGGAGAAAGTGCTTTGAGCTTAGTTTCTTTTTGCCTATTATTTTTAAATTTTAAAGCAGTGAGGGCCCCTAATTTTTTGATTAGGTTATAGGCTTGTCGAAGAGCTAAGGGATTTTTATTAAGCGAAACCAGGAGAGGCGTCTCTTCATCAGGATAAGGCAGAGGAGATTTATTCAAATGGCTTCGATATAATTTAGCAATGCTTAGTAATTTATCATGAACAGGCACATGCCCCAGTTTTCCTCCTTTCCCTTTCACAAAAAACCACCATTTCCCTTCTTTCATTTGAAAAGCACTCCAGCGATGATTAACCGCTTCATGAATTCTAAGCCCCAAAAAATAAAGAAGCGCCACTAAAAATTGGGTTCTTAGTTTAGCCTGAAGTTCAAGCGAGGTTTTTTCAGGTAACTCATTTAAGGTTTCTTGTAAAGCTTTCCATTCATCCATCTCCAACATACGAGTCCAAACTTTAAATTTTTGCTCATCAACTGATTGGGTATAAGTATTTTTAAGGTTGATAAGGCGTAAAGGATTATCCTTACAATAATGACTATTATTAAGATAACTCATTAAAGAGTGTAAAATAGTAAAAGCCATTTTTAGGGTTGAAGGGCTAAGGCCTTTAACAAAAGGGCGCCATACGCTTGCACCCTTACCTTGTCGAAGCATTGAACGACTAGTACACCAGTCTTTTGGAGGGCAACTTAAAAAAGCAAAGAAGTCTTCAAAATCTTGGGCTTTTAATTGATTGATAGATTGTCCTTTTTCATAGACACACCACATTAGAAATAGGGTAATTTGACGGGAATAGGCTGCAAAGGTATTGGCCTTAATCTGATATTTTCTAAGCCAACATTTAACCGCTTCTATATCATTAACAGCTGAAATTTGGCAATCGGCAGAATACGGTTTACTGCACAATTGCAAATCAATTTTAGCATTTAAGCCCATTAACACAGGAACCTGAAAAGATGACTCTGAGGCCTTGCTTATCATAAGGTCCATTAGGATTTCTCACTAGGTTCAGGCTGGTAAGACTTTAATTGTTCCCAGCTAATAAATTTTTGAATTAGGGCTTGCTGCCTTTTAAGCTCAATTTGCAAAGGCGCTTTGGCTTTTTCCGCTTTTTCGGCTCGTAACTGCAAGCTTTGTATCTCCCTTTTCAAGGCCTGTATTTCATCCGATAAATAAATATTTTTAAGCTTTTCTTTCATAATCAGCTCATCACTATGGCGACCTTTATTTTGAATGAGATTAAAATGACACTGATGCATTTCTTTAAGCTCAGTATTTAACCGTTCTATGTGGGCGTTTTTGTCGTTTAAAATCTTATCAAGGCTATATTCACGTTCATTTTTTAAATTTTGATAATTTTTTTCACTTGCTTCATGCTTTATAATTAGGTTTTTATAATGAGCTGTTAATTCTTCTAAGTTTTCATTAAGCGCTGTATTTTCTTTGAGTATTATAAAATTTTCCTTTTCTTTTTGCATTAACTCGTCTGCCATTATTTTATTTTTGCTTATCTGCAGCTCAAGGGCTTTTTCTAAAGTAAGTTTTTCTGTTGATAATTTTTCAATTTTATCCCGATCATAATCATTAATATACTCCAATTTCAGGGCACATTTTAATAGTTCTTTTTTCCATAAATCCAAGTATTTATGTAAGGTCGTTTCACTCCCCTTGCCTCCTAGTAATTCCCGGATGTCTTTAATGGTCGGCATCTTTCCTATATTTGCCATTTGGCTTGCGGCTGCAAATATTATTTTCTTGTTCAAGATACTATTGTTTTCTTTTTTCTTTAGCATCGATATAAAGCCTTTTCTAAATTCTTTAAAGCCAAGGTATGTTTATCCTTATCCATTTTACCAATATTAAGGAGTTTCCATTTTAAACCTGGTAATTGTTGAACTTGGGGTAAATCGATTTTATCCCAATTAGGCTCCCCTCTTTTTATCGAAATCAAAAAAGCTTTATCCTCATCATTTAAAGATTGATGAATGACTTTAATTAAATTCTCACGTGCCTCAATTAGGGCCTCATAGTTAACAGAGATATTAGCCATCCCTAAAAATTCTTCATTGTATATTTTTTTTAAATCGAGGGGGTTTGGGTTTAATAATTCATGCATGGGTCTATTACTACAGGCAAGATATATTAAAAACGCTTTTTTAGTTTCAAGGCTTAGCCCTTTTTTTAATAAAATCCTAATATCGAATAAATCTCTAGGATGTTGCCTATCTAAGGCCGCGCAGATTTTACCAGCATAAATGTCATGAAAGGAGGCCACATTTACATCCGATACAAAAACTTGAAATCGCGTTACCACAGAGGGCATGAGATTCATTTTCTGGCAAGGATAAACTAAGCCTCGTAAAATAAGATTAGGCTCAATAACAATTTGGATGGTTTGATTTTGTACATATAATTTGGTGACCGATTCGGTAGATCTATTTTTGTGAGCATGGATGATGAGTTCAGGGGATCTTTTCTCTAATCTGTTTTTAATATTTAAGAGCCCTATTTCTATTCCATTCAAACTCTCCTGTCGGCCGCTAATGGGTAAGTATACCAAGTCAATATCCACAGATAATCTGGGGAGATCTTGTAAAAATAGGTTAATGGCCGTCCCCCCTTTAATTGCAAAGCAAGTTTCACTCGCAAGGGAAGGTAAACACTGTAACAATAACTCAAGCTGTTGAACGTAAATTTTAATCATATAGCTTTTTCAGACCTCCACTTCCATATCCGGATCATCCAATACATTGAGTTTTGGAACCGATATTTGTTGCTCCGGATCATACAGCCCTCCCTCTCCAATCTGACGCTTTCCTTGACCTATATCTATTCGTTCTAAGTTCAAATAATTTAACCATTTCAAATCACATTTTTTAGCTAAATGAAGAAATAGTCGTTTTACTTTGTAAGATAGACAAGATTCTAATAATTCCTGAATAAGCTTAGGCTGCAAGGTTTCTTTTCCTTGAAAAAGCAAAACCGCATGAGAATAACTGCAGCCTAAGGGCACCGAAGCTAAAACTTCCATCAAAGCTCGTTCTCTGGTTGACACCTTAATTGAAAAATTAGAATAAGCAAACCACTCTATCCCAATAGGTTTTTTAAATAATTCTCGTTTACGATAAACAATTTTTATTGAATCATTGAAACCTTCCAGAAACCATTTTGGTAATTTTTTTTTCGAAGATTTTACCGTGGAGTAAATTAAAAGAGGCCGGTTAGTGCTTAAAGCAATAAAATGACTTCCTCCTTTTAGGTCAAATAAAGAATAGCCTC
>JAQGOH010000114.1 GCA_028293705.1 Francisellaceae bacterium
TTCCCGCAACAGATCCAGAATGTAAGAAAAAATTTACCGACTATCATTGATGAGCAGAATAATAATTTAAGTGACTTAGCAAAAAACCTTTTTTCAAAACTTTATGAGGATTTTGTAAGCTTAGATAAACGTATTGAAGATACCGATAAGCAAATAAATGCTCTATTTAAAACCAACTATTTGAAGTTAAATGATTGTTAATACAACCATTATTTTGGCTCATTCGAAGCCGTTTAGTAAGATGGGATGGTCCATTCCATTAGGTTTCTAAGAAATAAGTATTTAAGATTTTAAATATTCTATTGATTGCATTTCATGTAAACGACTAATGGTCCTTTTAAAAGGTGTTATTAATAAAGTGCCTTGGTAGAGTTCATCAATAGAGCATTCTGCTAATAAACTTAACTTTATTTTTCTATCGTAACATTCATCTATTAACATAATAAAACGTCTTGCACTATCGTTATCGGCATCTTTTAAAATAGGAATATTACTCACAAAAATCAAAGAGAAAATATTAGCAATTTCTATATAGTCAAGACTTCCTCTGGGCCCTTCACAAATAGCCTTAAAATCAAACCAAATACTTGTGTTATTTTTGGCAATAAAAAAAATCTTTCGGTTGGCAATTTCAATGAACGGTTCAGAATTGACTGCTAACCCACCTAAGTCATTAAACAAAGCCTCAAAAGCCTTACTATTTTGCAAATTAATGGGATAATAATAAATCTTGTTAATCTGAAACTTCTCCAATCGATAATCCTTGTTGCCTTTTAATTGTACAATTTCTAATTGATTTTCAAGTAATTCAATAGTAGGTAAAAAGACTTCTCTTTGTAAGCCTTTTTCATACAAACGACAAGGCTTGGTATTTGAAGTCAAAATAACAATTATATTTTTTTCAAATAAGGCTTTAAAAAGATTTCCTAATAAAAAAGCATCGGCTATATCTTCTATAAAAAACTCATCTAAACATAATACGCGGGTGGTTTTAACTAAATTATTAGCAATCATTGCTAATGGTTGTTTAGTCTGTTTTAATTCATTAAGTTCTTGATGAATTTTTTTCATAAAATGATGAAAATGAATTCGCATTTTTTTCTTAATGGGCAAAGTAGTAAAAAATAAATCCATTAAAAATGTTTTACCTCGCCCTACCTCACCCCATAAATAAATACCTTTTTTAGGATGTGTTATAAAAAACAACTTATAATTTAAAATTGAAAAAGCGGGTCTTGATAAAAATTGATAATAAACGTCTAAAACCGCTATGGCTTCTAATTGGGAAGCATCTTCTTCCCATAAGAAATTTTTTATATGTTCTTTATAAGGTTCTATTAATGATAAAGTCATTTAAATATTGTTCCACAATTGTTCTTAACTCAATTAAATGGCCATGAAAAAAATGACCTACCTTATCTAAGGTGATCAAAGTCGGTTTCTGGTCCAATAAAGCTATCCATTCTTTCATGGATGGATAACTTACTATTTGATCATCAAGGCTTTGTACAAGAAGCCATGGACAATTAGGACTAACAACTGAAATTTTTAATCTATGTATGGCAGGGGCAATCGTAATTAAAGCTAAAGGTTTAAAATGAAGTGCAGCTTTTAAAGCAATCCCTCCCCCAAATGAAAACCCACTTAAGATAATTTGGGTCTTAGGCCATTGCTTTAAGCACCAATCAATAATTGCCATTAAATCTTCAGTCTCCCCTTCTCCTCCCCCGTAGGTCCCTCCACTTTTACCCACCCCTCTATAATTATAACGTATACTTAAAATATTAACTGACTGAAAAGCTTTAGCAAGAGTCGTTACTATTTTATTATTCATAGTTCCGGCTTGAAGCGGGTCAGGATGGTTAATGATAGCAACTCTTTCTGGTGGGGGTTTAGATAGATCCCAAAGGGATATTTTGGATTCTAGAAGCCCAGCGGGGCCTGGTATCCATAAATCTAAGTCTTTGATTTAAAACTCCAAAATTTATTTTTAAGCGATTGCTTAAAGATAAAACTTTAATAGTCTTTAAGCAAGATAATTAGTCAATGCCTCTATTCTTTTCTTGATGAAGGTCCCTTGTTGCTAGGTTTTACTGCAATGACTTTATTTTGTGCTAATTTGGTCAACTGTGGTTTAAAACTATTCAATATTTTTTTACTTTTGTAATTAGCTGTGATCACAAAGGATTTTGTAAAATAATTTAAGGCTGACTTAATCGTGTCGATTAAATATTTTTTAAGTCCATAGTGCTTAGGATCCACTGCAGTCTTCTCGAAAACATCTATAGACGAATGTAATTTTTTTCAATATTTTTAAATTTTTCCTGGATATCTTGTGTGTATTTATTTACCTCTTCTTTCGAGAAACTTTTCAATTCAAGACGAATTTTGCTTAAATCATGTAAAAATTCAGAATATCCCCTTATCTTAATAGTATTCATATCATTTAAGGTAGTTATTAAATCGTCAATAAAATTTTGATACTCTAAGAACTTTACTGCAAAATTAATTTGTGCAACTTCAATTGCTGGTACATTAGAAAATTTTGATAAACTTAAACGCGGAGATAGTATTAAAGGGCTATTCCATCTTAGTACTTGATTTTTATTGATCACCTCACTTTTAAATGTGGTTTTATTATATTTATCTTTTACCCGTTGACGTAAAACGGTATCATGCCAATCTAACTTAAGCTCCTCTAATGGACCACTAAACTGAGGATGATCAATACCCCAATTACTTAAACTTTTATCAATTATCCCAATTTTTCTCATCAATGTTAAAGCGTAACTTTTACAATTAAATTTATAAATATTATATTTAGGGCCTCCAGGACCAGACTTATTTAAGGATTCTTGATTAGCATCATGATATATGGTTCTATCATGATTAACTTGGGCTAAGAAGTTTTTGGCTTCCTCAACAGTAATGGGATAGGTCTTATGAAAAAATTTTCGACCTTCTTTTATTCGAACAAAGTCTTCTATTTCTACTGTGCTGTCTCCAAAAAATCCAATTCTTGCCACCATTAAGGGGGGATTTAGGCGGGAAATGTTTCGTTAAACCCACAGAGGCATGATTTAGGCCCCCTCCTCCTCCTCTTAAGCCTGCTTTATTATCCTTATTCCAAATATAACTTAAATAATAAGGCATACCATTCATCTCCTTGTATATTTTTCAATTAATTAAAGTGCGAGATTTTAGAATATAATTATAAGACATTAATTATTCTAAAAAGTTCCCTAATTTAATTATTTATTATGTGTAATTACTCTTAATAATGCAGAAATTAATTAATCGACTAACATTAATATATAAAATAAGTTAGGAATGTTGACCAAATATCATGTTGGTACAAAATTTAGAATCCAAAATTATCATTGAAGGGGTTACCGACACGGGAGAAATATTTCGACCTAGTGACTGGGCGGAACGTATTAGTGGAGTATTATGCACTTTTCAGAATCATCGAATCCATTATTCTCCTCTCTTAAAGCCTTCTATTCAAAATAACCATTCTTGCGTTATTTTAGATAAATCTTTAAAAACGATTAATCCTTCACTTTATAGCTATATTTTGGACTTCGCACAAAAAAATAAATTAAAAATGATTGGCATTGGTAGCGAATAAGCAATTAATGGGCCTCTAAGTGAAATAACCCTTTTAGCCAAGTAACTCTTGTACATATAAAACCCTTATGATAAATTAAATATACTAATTAAGTTGAGGAATTTATTATGAAAAATGTATTTAAAAATAAATATTTCGCCTTGTTTTTAGTTTTTACCGCCTTATTAAGCGGGTGTGCTGAGTGGCGTTCTAAAAAAACTTTAGGGGAAAATATTGATGATGCAAATATTGTTGCCACCGTCAAAGCAAAATTAATTGCAGAACCCAAAATACCTTCCAAAAATATTTCTATCAATAGCTACAAAGGAACTGTGCAATTAAGTGGCTTTGTAGATAACGAAGCTCAAATTAATCAAGCTGTTGCAATTGCCAGAAATGTTAATGGTGTTAATTCAGTAGTTAATAACCTTATGGTTTCACCTAACCCATAAGTTCAAATGATTCATTAAAAAGGGGCATTGCCCCTTTTTTATTGTCTTAGACTTTTATTAGGTTGTAAAACTTGGTATAGGTAAATAATTTAGTTGGCTTAAAATTTCAACAGTCATTACAAAAACTCCAAACATTATTACTAAAAATAATAAGCATTTCCCACCGAAAACTCGATAGTTTTTAGATAAGTCTAAGTAATATCGCCCTTTCCACACCATCACGGCGGGAGTGACAATTAATAAAATTGCTGCAAATATACCGGCGTAGTTTAAGGCTAATAAAAATCCTTTTGGAAAATAAATTGCATAAATCACAGGAGGAATAAAAGTTAAGATACAAATCCAAAATCGATTACTCAACTTATGTTTACACTGAAATAAATCTATTAAAAAGTCACTTAACCCTAACGCCACCCCCATAAAAGAAGTCACTAAAGCAAAAAAAGAAAATAAGGCAATGGCTCTTGCCATCAATAAATTATTACCAGCCATTTTATGCATAATTAATTCAGCGGGATTAGAATGTGAATTTAACATATTTAATAAGTTGCCAGGACCGACTAAGGGTATATTCCTTAAAATAATGATTTCCCAAAGAGAATAGATAATAAGAGGAATAAGGCTTCCAATCCAAATAGCTCTTTGTAATAATTTTTTGTTGGAGGATAAATAAGTTTTAAGACTCGGAATTAACAAATGAAAACCAAATGAGGTAACAATAATAGGTAAGGGAAATAATGCATAAGTCAAATCACCTACAAGAGGTGCATCCATTTTTTTTAATTTTAAACCACTTAATAAAATGCAATAAGCAATAAATAAACCTGCCATAAAAAAACGATTTAAAAAATCTACCCATTTAGCGCCAAAAAAAACAACTAAGGCAAAAGGGCACACAAACAGAATAAAACCCCAATTATAGCTACTGCTTGGAGAAAATAGGTTTGATAACAATTCTTTGGTTAAGGTGCTCCCACCTGAAGTATAAGCTGCCATTAATGAATATAAAAAAAGAATACAAATCAAAGTGGTAAAAAATTTCCCATACACCCCAAAAACCTGATTCATCATAGAAAACAAATTGGTTTCTTTTTTACTCCAGAGAGAAGCTTCTAACATCAATAAGGCAGAAAAACCCATTAAGGCCCATACAATAATAAAAAGCAGCAAACTATACTTTAATCCTAAGGCCCCGGTTTTAATGGGTAGGCCAAGCATTCCTGCACCAATACAGGTGCCTGCGACCATGAGAGCCACACCAGTCGTTTTACTAAATATTTGCATGATAAATTTTTTCATAGCTTTTGGTCCTATTTTCCATCTTTATAACAGTATATTTTAGTTAAATTTTTTTTTATATAGGCTCCCCCTTTTTATTATATTTTTACTAGACTTCACTTACCTAATCATTTTCAAAGCTCTTAAACCGAGGTCAATCATGCTAATAAAATTATTACCAAAATGGATGAAAGAATCGCTAAAAACAGGTGAATTTAATGAAAATGACACTATTAATACTCCTAATAAATTAGGTGAAACTCCTCTTATTTGGTCTGTTAAAAATAATTTAAAAGATTTAATTAGGCACCTTATTCGGTACAATGCAGATCATAATCTTTCGACCCCTACCTTTATAACCCCATTATTAATGGGAGCGGCAAATAGTGACTTAGATATTTTGTATTTATTATTACATCAAGAAAACATCTCTATTGATCATCATTCTATTAATGGCAAAACAGCTTTAATTGCTGCTGTGGTCAGAAATCAACCTGAAATGGTTAAAATGCTTTTGCAATATCAAGCCTCCCTTAATGAACCTTGTTATAAAGGGATAACTCCTTTAATGTATGCGATTATTAATCACCATTTTGAATTAATGGAATTGCTCGTTGAACAAGGAGCTGATGTAAATGAGGCAGATAAGGAAGGAAAAACCCCTTTAATATTAGCAGTTATTGATAATGATATGGGCGTGGTGGATTATTTAATAAACCATAAAGCACGTATTAACCGACAAAACCAACAAGGGGCTACTGCTCTAATGTATGCAATAGCGTTAGAAAATTTAAATATGGTTAACGGTTTATTAAGTCATGGGGCAGAAATTGATAAAGGAAACCTTAATAATATTACCCCGCTGGGTATGGCATTCCTTACTAAGAATGAAGCGATATTTAATTGTATCAAACAAAAAGTTATCGAATACTTAGCCAATAAATATTATTATTTCACCACTACTGATGTTCCTGGGGATAAACTCTCCCATCACGAATTAAAAAAAATAAATGCTGACATTTTTGAAACTTTGCTAGAACTTGCGGGAAAAGGGGTCTCAATTAAAACGATTTCAGAAATTCAAGATGAGGTCTTACAAAATTTAAATTTAAGTTGTGTTAATTTTATTCCCTATTATTTACATAAAAATGATGCTCATCATGCTAAAAAAGAAAATTGGACAAATCAGGAACTGTTAAGGCTTTTCAAAAAACATTTAAATCATATCCATAATACTTTAAATGGAGCAACGCATTTAGTCACCCCTCCTCCTTTTTTAGGACCGGCCCCAATTTCCCTTAACCTATAAAATATTTACATTTCTTTTTTATAAAGGGGCACCAGTTTATCGTGACGCCCAATATGCAAGTCTTGGGTCTCATTCATTACTTCACGAATTTCTTCAGCGCTGGCTGGCTCCTTATAATCAGGATTATTTCTTTTAATTAAAGCGCAATTGCTTAATATTAATAGTCCAATTAAAAGACCAAATTTTTTTAATTGATTCATAAAAACTGCTCCTTTATTTTAATAAATTAGTTAGTGAAAATAGCTACTAAACTGATTATAATTTCGACCATAATCAAAATAATAATCGTCCACTCAAGTGCCATAGAATGTTGATGGTTTAATTCTGAATTTAACATATCAAATAATTCTTGCACGATATTTAAGCGTTGATTCAATACATTGACTCGTCTTTCTCTATCTAAGTAGTGAGCCACTAGAGCATAATATTTTTCAATATCGGGATATTCCCAAAAGAATTCAGGAGCATCGAGCAATTCCTGATGTAAATTTATAGAATTTCTATCAATAAATAAACGGCCCATCATTTTACGGATATCTTTCCGGGATAAACTTATTTTGCCTTGGGCGGCCATATGTTCAGGTAATTCCCGGGTTAAATGAATGGTGTTTTGAATCGTTTTTTCAAAAAAATCGAGTTTAACCGATTGGGCTAATCCATGAGAAAAAGCAACCTTGGTGAGAGTCTCTTTGTTAGGTAATATAATTTCATCTTCTAAAATAGAAGCAGATGACCCATAGGTATAATCAAAAATATCTTCACAAATATCAATATGATTGGTTTCAAAATCGCGGATTTCATTGATTAAACTTTTTTCTTGGGGAATTTCTAGACCCCAACAGACTAAAGCTCCGTATGGATAGAAAAATACTTGCCCTTCATCAGAGACCTCATCTGTTTTTCCTAGTTGTATAGCTAACACCTCACGATATCTTTTAGCACCATACCTTTCTTTCAAATAATCAAATAATTTAGCGGTATCGAAACTAGTTGAAACACAATAAGCCACACATCGCATAGATATACCTTTATAATTACAAATAGATTTTCATCTTATCATATAGCCTTAACTTACCAAAAGGCGCTATAATTGTGTCTTAAAAAATTATGCTATCTAACTTATTTCTTTTAGGATACTTCTATGTCAAATCAATACATTTTTACCATGCATCAAGTTGGAAAAGTGGTTCAGCCTAATAATCGTGAAATTTTAAATAATATTACTTTATCATTCTATTATGGCGCTAAAATTGGAATTTTAGGGATCAATGGTTCAGGTAAATCGACCTTATTAAGAATTATGGCAAATGTAGATAAAAATTATCTAGGAGAAGTCACTCATCTTAAGGGTATTAAAATCGGTTACCTAGCACAAGAACCTGAATTAGATGAATCTAAAACGGTACGTGAAAATGTAGAAGAAGGTATTCAGGAAATAAAAAATTACCTCGATGCTTTTAATGCTATTTCCTTAAAATTTATGGACCCGATGAGTGATGATGAAATGAATAACTTGCTCATAAAACAAGGGGATCTACAAAGTAAAATAGAAGCATTAAATGGCTGGGAATTAGAGAGGACTTTAGAACGCGCCGCTGATGCACTAAGGTTACCTGCCTGGGATGCTGATATTAAATTATTATCAGGGGGTGAAAAAAGACGGGTTGCACTTTGCAAATTATTGTTATCTAAACCAGATTTATTGCTATTAGATGAACCCACTAACCATTTAGATGCAGAAAGTGTGGCGTGGCTTGAGCGTTATTTACAAGACTTTAAGGGCACTGTGGTTGCCATAACCCACGATCGCTATTTTTTAGATAATGTGGCCGGTTGGATTTTAGAATTAGATAGAGGGCGTGGAATTCCTTATCAGGGCAATTATACGAATTGGTTAGAGCAGAAAGAAGAACGGCTTAAAATGGAAGAAAGACAGGAAGCCTCCCACGGTAAAACTATCAAAGCCGAATTGGAATGGGTTAGAACTAACCCTAAAGGTCGAAATACCAAAAGTAAAGCACGTTTGGCACGTTTTGAAGAAATTAGCTCTAGAGAATTTCAAAAACGTAATGAAACCAACGAAATTTATATTCCACCTGGACCCCGTTTAGGTGATAAAATTGTAGAATTTGAAAATGTTTGTAAAGGATTTAACGATAATCTTTTAATCGACCAATTAAGCTTTAATTTACCCAAAGGTGCAGTAGTTGGTATTATTGGTCCCAATGGTGCTGGAAAATCAACCTTCTTCAAAATGATTATTAATCAAGAAAAACCTGACGCAGGTACTGTCACTATTGGAGAAACGGTACAGTTAGCATATGTCGACCAATCGCGCGAAAATTTAGATAACAATAAAACTGTTTGGGAAGAAGTGAGTAATGGCCATGAATTAATCATCGTGGGCCAATATGAAATGTCCTCTCGTGCCTATTTAGGACGCTTTAATTTTAAAGGTAGCGATCAACAAAAACAAATCGGTAATTTATCCGGTGGTGAACGTAACCGTTTACAATTAGCTAAAGTCTTAAAAAGTGGCGGTAACGTTTTGTTGCTGGATGAACCTACTAACGATCTAGATGTTGAAACGCTTAGAGCTCTGGAAGAAGCTATACTTAATTATCCTGGCTGTACCTTAGTTATTTCGCATGACAGATGGTTCTTGGATAGGGTTGCCACGCACATTCTCGCTTTTGAGGGGGATAGCCGTGTATTTTGGTTTGATGGTAATTATTCCGATTATGAAGAAAATCGTAAATTACGACTTGGGCTAGATGCGATGGAACCTCATCGGATAAAATATCGAAAATTACACGACGAAGCTTAATTTTCTATTAAAATAAGGGACAAAAAACCAATGTCCCTTATTTTAACTTGACAAAAATTCTATATCTTGTAATTAATAAGTATTATTTAATATTAAAGGACAAGGTAGAATGAAAATTTATTTCAAGGTTTTAGGATTAATAGGGTTTACATTATTTCTCAGTGCTTGTGCAAAGCCAAGTTCCCCTCAACATATGACCATTGCGCATTCAGATATCACAATATCCCTCCAAAAAAACTCCCCTTTACAAAATAATATTGCTATTGATTCCGTGTAGGGAGGCTCAAAAACCCATCCCCTATGGACATCTCAGGTAAGCGCGATAGATTTTAGGCGAGTTTTAGAAAATTCTCTAATAAATACGGGCTTATATAATGCTAATATAGAGACTTCTGATTATAAACTGCAAGTTAGCTTAATTAAGTTAAAGCAACCCATGATTGGCTTAAATTTTACAGTCATTTCTGAAATCAATTACCGACTCTTTCAGATCAAAACTAATAAGCTCATCTTTGAAAGAACCATAACCACTCCCTATACTGCAAGTTTCTCTAAGGCCTTTTAGGGGTGGAACGTTTAAAACTCGCCAATGAGGGCGCCATTAGAGAAAATATAAAAGAATTAATTGCACATCTTTATAAAATTTAAATCTTTAAGTTAAAAAAAGATAGGTCTTTTTAGATCTGTCTTTTTTAATAATATTTAATAAAAATTTTATTATTTTATAAGTATTAAAGTAGGTTTAGATTTTGGCTTACCTTTTTTCTTAATCAGTTCTTTTTTAGTTTTTTTGGCTAGCTTATCCTCGCTCTCTTGGATTTCTTTTTTTATCCATTTCTCCCTGACAACTTTATTTTGTTCTTGTTTTTTTTGAATTATTTTTTGATCATAAATATCATCGATAGCAGCTTTTAATTTTTTTTCAATATTCTGATTTCGTTGATCGGATAAATTTTTGACCATACCTTTGGTATTAATGATTTTTGTGGGCTTTTTGGATTTACACATTAAAATTCCTAAACAAAAAATAATTATAGTAAGGGTTAATAGATACTTAGAACTATATTAATATTAACTTTACTTAAGATATTTGTCTAGATTTGTTCAGGGGTCGTTCTTTAGTATATTGCTAATTAATTTTAAAATATTCAATTAGAATAATTAATTAACTTAAATGGTTTTTTTGACAAACGTTGATCAATAGCTGCAAGCCTGAGATAGATTAGCAGCTCAACATATTCATTTGCAAGATTTAGAAGAAATTTTAGGAACTATTCAGGAAAGAATTGTTAAAAAATTGGTAAATCAGCTTCGAAAAAATTATCCTTCATGCTTAGTTTAAAAGGGAACATGTCTTATCATTCTGGATGGATTCCAAACTCATTTTATTATGTTTATACTATATAATTTTTTTAGAGTTACATTTTTTTATTTCTGTTTTAAGTTCAAAGATTTCACTTGTTATTTTTTTCTTATTATTAAAGTCATAAATCAACGAAGAAAATGTGTTTTCATTAGAAATAACTTTAGGATTATTTAGATCAATTGTTTTATTTCTTGCTTGTGGGCTAGAGGCTACTAATTCTAATTTTTCTTCCATCTCTAGGTTGGCTTTAAAATAACCGAGATAAGGACAAAATGGATTAATGGTATCTGCCCATTCTTTATAATCTCTTTTTTTATCAGGCTCTGCAGGATTGCCTATTTTCCATCCGAGCCGTATTCTAACACATAAGGGTTTATTAAATAGATGATAGGGCCATACTAAATAATATTCATAGCACTTAAAGCCATTTTTAAGCAAAACTTCTATATAACGGGTCCCACCTGAATGATAATTACCAACAAACTGCCCCTTAATATAAGGTCTTTCATCAATTACGGTATAAGTAATAATATTAGAGGCTTTTAATCCTATTACCCGATATTTAAAATAGTTAAGCTTATTTCTAAAGCCTAACCAAAGCAATTTAGCCAAGTACCCATTCGGATCTATTCCTCTTTTTCGATTCCTTTCTTGGTTAGCGACATCGCCTATTAATCCATCGTCATCTGCGTTATCAAACCATTTAAGGCACTTGGGGAGAGTGGTGGCATTTTTATCTACAAATAACAACCCAATTACTAAGATAGGAATTCCTATAACAGATAAAGGCAAGCAAACACTAAATTTTATAAACAGCTGAAAAGCAATTCTAAATAAATGTTTCATAAATTATATTTCCCTATCTCCATTTTATTACAATTTAGAATTATTTTGAAAAACCCTCAATAAGGAATTTTCCATAGATTTTTAGTCCCAAGGTATGGTGGTGTAAACTGTATTGAACAATCAGCTAAGCAGGCATTATGGGCCAAGTATTACACGCATGCTTCAGAACGACAGAGGCAGTACGTCGAACAATCCAAAATAGTCAAGAAACTTTAAAAAGCCTTTCTCAAAGATACGAGATCAACCCCAAAAACGGTTGCATAATGGAAGCAAAGACAGAAAATGCAAGATGCTACTAGGGGTCCGAAAGAGGCCCATTCTACTGTTCTTAGCCTTGAAGAAGAAACTATCTGCCTAAGCTTTCGTAAGCATACATTGTTATCTTTAGACGATTGTCTATACGCTTTACAAAGTAGCATTCCCAAATTGACACGTTCCTTTTTACAACCACTATTTATGCGTCAATGTATCAGTCATCTCCCTGAAGTAAAGAACCGTAAAAGAGAAAAGAAGCAATTTAAAGATTATCTAATTGGATATTTTCATATTGATATTGCTAAAGTGAAAACTGAAGGAGGAAATAAAAGCTATGCCTGTCAAATAGATTTGTATAGATTTTTTAGAACGAAAATTCTAAACAAAGAAAAGATAATTTGGATTAAACTTTATTTTTTACCCTTAATGCGAATTCTAATTAAGAAACATTAAGCAAAAAATTGATTTTGCTATGTAGGGTAGCCTGAGGAAGAAGTCAAATATAAAACTAAAATTCTACTTGCAAAGCTTCTTCAAGATTGTTTACTCCTATTACTTCCATGTTTTCAATAGGCGTTTTAGGCAAATTGGCTTTAGGAACGATTGCATGTTTAAAACCATGTTTAGCTGCATCTTTTAATCTGTCTTGCCCATTTTGTACCGGTCTAATTTCACCACTTAACCCTATTTCTCCAAAAACTACGGCTTCATAACTAAAAGGTTTATTTTTTAAACTTGAAACAACAGCTAGGGCTACTGCTAAATCCGAGGCTGTTTCGGTAACCCGTACTCCCCCTACTACATTTACAAATACGTCTTGATTAAAACTCGCAATCCCACCATGTCTATGTAAAACAGCTAATACTAATGCCAAACGATTTTGCTCTAAGCCCACTGTCACTCTTCTAGGATTAGATAAAAAACTAGTATCCACAAGGGCTTGCACTTCCACTAATAAGGGTCTTGTCCCTTCTAGACAAACCATTACCACACTTCCTGGGGCTTGTTGATTCACTCGGGTTAAAAAAATGGCCGAAGGGTTATTAATCCCTTTTAAACCTTTTTCCGTCATAGCAAACACCCCTAATTCATTCACTGCCCCAAAACGGTTTTTAACCGCTCGAATGATTCTAAAACGGCTATCTTTATCTCCTTCAAAATATAAAACCGTATCTACCATGTGCTCTAAAACTCGAGGACCGGCTAAGGTACCTTCTTTAGTAACATGTCCTACTAAAAATAAAGCTGTTCCACTTTGTTTGGCAAATCGCACTAATTGGGCAGCGCTTTCTCGCACTTGGCTTACCCCCCCGGGTGCTGATTGCAATAATTCCGTATGCATGGTTTGAATAGAATCGATAACCATGACTTGGGGTTTTTCTATTTGAGCTAATTGGATAATGCGCTCAACATTGGTTTCAGTTAATAAGCATAAATTTTGAGAAGGAACCTCCAGTCTTTGGGCACGCAATTTCACTTGGTGCAAAGACTCTTCCCCTGTCACATACAAGGCAGTGTTATGGGCACTGAGCTCTGATAAGGTTTGTAATAGAACGGTTGACTTACCTATACCTGGATCTCCTCCAATGAGGATTACCGAGCCCATGACTAGCCCCCCTCCTAATACCCTATCTAATTCCGGTTGGCCAGTGGTAACACGGGTCTCATGATTAATTGCAATCTCAGATAAGGTTGTTACTACACTTTCAACCTGACCTGTAAAGCCTTTAAATCTTGGATTCTGAGATTGTGCGGCTTTAAAACTAGCAGCTACTTCAATAATCGTATTCCAAGCTTCACAATCCGGACATTGACCTGCCCACTTACTACTCATTGCTCCACAATCATTACATTGATAGTTTAATTTGGGTTTAGCCATTATTTATACCTCATGTGTGGCAATTGGATTTTGCTATAAAGTTTAAAAAAAATAAGCCGTTATAAACGGTATGATGAAGACTATTACACCAGAAATATTGATTAATGCGAGCCTGGTTACTGATAAGGCTTATGGTGAAACCTTTGAATTTGTATTAAATGAAACTTTAACAGTATTAGAATGCATTAAATTAGGTCCTCTTAACAGTAAACCTTTTAAAATACAAAAGCCAGAACAAACTTTATCTGAGTATTTATTTGAATTAAATCATGTAAGGGTTAATCCGCAAGTGGATAATACCCTCGTCATTAGCTCTTTAACCAATGCTTTCACTAAAATTGGCGTGAAAATAGAAAATCCCCCCTTTCATAATTCTATCGCTATTTGCTATAGACCCTTGGGTGAAATTGTAGACAATGTACGTTTTTATTTAAAGGAAGACAGCAGGGTAATTTTTCTATCCCCTGCTGTTCGACCAAGATTAGTAAGCTCTAAATAATTATTTTACTTCAACTACATCTACCGTATGGGTCGTAGTTGAGTCTTGAGTAGTAGGATTTCCTTCAGAAGCGTTGTCCATAGTAGTTGCCGTATTTTCCTTAACCATTTTACCCTTCGAATCGGTTTCTGTAGTGCTTACAGAAGTCGTTTCATGAGTACCTACTTGTGATTTTTTAGTTTTTGCTGCTTTCATTTTTTTATTTTTATGATTGTGTTTATGCTTATGTTTATGTTTTTTAGCTTTAGAAGGTTTTACCATTTTTTCAGAATCATAAGACTCATGGGTTTTTTCATCAGTAATAACAGTGGTTTCATGAGCAAATACATTAACTGAAGCAAAAAGACCAGCAATAAAAAGACTTACGAATAATTTCATATTAACAACTCCCATTCATTTTAAAAGTTTATTCAAAGAACCAACAGCATACCTAAATTTTCTCAAAAAAGGGAGGGTTAGCCTTTATATTTGTTTGCTGGACTTATAACTCAAATCTTCTTGAGCTAAGCGATGACTTAAATTAGTCAGACGATTGCGGGCTTTAAGATTTTTAATCGCCATCCCTAAGGCTTGTTTTTGTCCAATAATAACGACTAAGGATTTACCTCGGGTAATACCCGTATAAACTAAATTTCTTTCTAAAAGGGCAAAGTGTTGTGTTGCTAATGGGATAACTACCGCTGGATATTCCGATCCTTGGGATTTATGAATGGTGGTAGCATAAGCTAAAGCAATTTCATCTAATTCATCGGCTTCGTATATAATTTCCCGGTTATCAAATTCAATTAAAACTTGATTATCCTCTAAATTAATATTCTTAATAAAACCGATATCCCCATTAAATACATCTTTATCATAGTTATTAACCGTTTGAATTACTTTATCGCCGGTCTTAAAACTCCAACCAAAGCGATTAACCTCAGGACCTTGGGAAGAATTTAATAAAGCTTGCAAGTCCATATTTAAAGAACGCGCTCCTAACTTACCCCGATTCATGGGCACTAGAACCTGTATTTCTTTAAGCGGATTAAACCCAAAACGTTTAGGGATTCGATTAGCTACTACTTCTAATAATTTTTCTATAATAGTCTCAGGCGTTTTAGCCTCTATAAAATAAAAATCGGTTAACTCATTGGCTTCATAGACTAATTTTGGCATATAGCCCTTATTAATAGTATGAGCATTTAAAATAATTTGTGAGGTTTTAGCTTGTCTAAAAATCTCCGTTAATCGAACCGTTGGAATTTTTCCAGAATCAATTAAATTGGCAAGCACAGAGCCTGGACCCACGGAAGGTAATTGATCAACATCCCCCACCAGCACCAACCCAGCATTTGAAGGCACGGCTTTTAATACTTTATGCGCCATAACAATATCAATCATTGAGGTTTCGTCAATAACAACCCAATCAGCATCTAAGGGTTCTTGTTCAGAACGCCTAAAATCATGCATTTGAGGATCGTATTCTAATAATCGATGAATGGTTTTAGCTTCAAGGCTTGTGGCCTCACTTAAGCGTTTAGCTGCTCGGCCTGTAGGCGCCCCTAAGGCTAACTTCTGAGTAAATTTACGAATAATTCTTAATATAGTATTTAAAACGGTAGTTTTACCAACTCCAGGTCCGCCGGTAATAATCACTACTTTGTGTTCTAGTGCTAATTTGACGGCAATTAATTGAGACTCAGAAAGTACTATTTGGGCTTGAAATTCAGCTTCTCGGATATAAGTTTCTAAAGCGGTTTTATTTTCTTTTGAATTTAAAATAGAACTTGCTTTAAATAAGCGTTTTATATGTTTAACTACCCCGACTTCAGCGGCATGTAAAGCGCCTAAAAATACACAATCTACCTCATCAATACTTTCTTTAATGATATTTCTAGATTTAATTTCATTAAGAATAGCCACCTCAATAATATTTTCTGGAATATCTAATAACTCTACGGCTTTTGCGGTTAATTCTCCTATAGGATAAGCACAATGCCCAAGGCTTGTGATTTCCTGTAAAGTATGGCGCACACCGGCTTCGGCACGCAAAATAGAATGAGGTTCAATTCCAAGACGTTGAGCTAAATTATCAGCTGTTTTAAATCCAATCCCATGAATATCTAAAGCCAAACGATAGGGATTTTCGGTGACTTTTTCTATGGCCTTTTTGCCATAGGTTTTATAAATTCTTACGGCTCTTGCAGTCCCTACTCCATGAGATTGTAAAAAAACGACAATTTCACGAATATTTTTTTGATCTTTCCAGCCATTAACTACCTTTTCTGCCCGCACCTTTCCAATACCTGGTAATTCTTTTAGACGATTCGGTTCTTTTTCAATTACTTCAAAAACTTCCATGCCAAAGGCTTTCACAAGCTTTGCCGCAAAATGGGGACCAATCCCTTTTACTAATCCTGAGCCTAAATATTTTTCTATGCCTTCAACGGTATTAGGAGCAATAACGGATAAACGACTAGCCTTGAATTGTAAGCCATATTGCTTATCATGGTGCCACTCCCCAAAGCAATCAACATATTCCCCTGGGGTGATAGAAGCGGCATTTCCAATTACCGTTATTAAATCCTTTTGTCTAGGAGCCTTAATTTTTAAGACACAAAAGCCCGATTCAGAGCTGTGAAAAGTAACACGCTCAATAGAGCCTTTTAAAGATTCGGTATGTAAAGAGCTGTTTAACATTTTAGAATTATAACATACCTTGGCTAGACTATTTAACATCTTTTAGATTCTTTTAAAAAGCAGCAAATTTGCCTGGGGGTGAACTTTTATAAAATTAATTACTCTATATGAAATTTTAAGCTAAGTTTCCAAAACCATAACCATTTATCTATAAAAATATGTTAATATATTTCTTTCTTACCCAGGAACTGAATCTTATGACTACTTTTATTATCGCTTTGGGCAATATTGTTCAATTCCAAACAACGAAAATTTTTGAATATCTAGTTAAAAAGGGATACCCTCTTTCAGAATTACAAACTAAAGTTTATCCCTCTATTGCTTCTCAGCTTAATCCTTTTAATACCGGACATTTAAATATCCAAGCATTTAAGATGAAATTTGTAGATGCACTACTTAAAATAGAATCAAGCAAAGAACTCACTCAAGCCTTAATAGCTAATGAAAACTGGTTCGAAGAGCTTTATAACTCAGGTATTCTTATTGATGAAACCAGTTTTAGTTTATTATCTACTATTGAAAAGAATGGAAATGTTATTTTATATAGTTTCACCAACCCTACCAATTTTAATTTTATAAAAAATGAATGTTTAGCAAGAGGATTGAATCTAGAATCTGGCCCAACTAAAGTTTTTACTTCTTATTCTTTAGGCATGAACCAAGAACAATTAATAGAGTATATTATTCAAGAAAATAAACTTGGGAAAGAAAACCCAGCTGTATTTATTAAGATTACTCAAGGAAATTTTGCTAATCAGGATCTGAAGGAGAGGGATTCAAACAATTATAATTCTTATCAGGTAATAATAAAAAAATATAATATTGATTACAAAGAATACTCTGATCGATCTGAATTGTTAGAAGCTTTTAAAAAACAAAATAAGCCGTCTTTAAGATAAAATATATTTTTCCAAGGAAGGAATTTTTTTTCTAACCTCCCAAACATGTGCGGCTAATGTAAACAAGACCGTCTAAACATCGCGTAGTTAGATAAACTTCAATTAAAATTAGGAATACTAACTATGTGGAATCTCAATAAAAAACTTGTAGATGCATTAATTAAAGACTGTAAAACTCAAGGTAATTTTTTTTGGGGATGTAGTGCTCCCCATAAAAACCGATCCACTTAATTATTAACTTAATGATAGGATTGTAAAATGAGAGTACGCGCTTTTGCCCCTCTGTGCGCTCTGAATTAAAGAATAGAGGTGTTGAAGATATTTTATTTGCCAGCATCGACGGCTTGAATGGCTTTGTCGAAGTGATTGAAACTGTCTATCCTTAAACCACCACGCAATTATACATTGTTCATGTTATCCGTAGTTCTCTTAAATACGTGGGTTATAAAGAACGCAAGAAGATTGTAGCCGATTTAACACTTATTTACCAGCAACTACGGTGGATGAAGCTGAATTGGTTTTACAGGATTTTGCGGAAAAATGGGATAAATAATTTGCCTCTATTAGCCGATGATGGTTTGATAAATGGGCGAATATTATCCCTTTTTTTAATTATCCACCAACATTAGACGGGTATTGTACACTACCATTGCCCTTGAATCTTTATATGACCATGAGAGGGTACTTAAAAATAAGCATTTTTCCTTAGTGATGGGGCAGTCTTTAAGCAGCTATATCTCGGTCTGAAGAATATTTCGAAGAAAAAGACCATGCCAATCCGAAATTGGAATGCAGCCATGAGACGATTTATGATTGAATTTGGCGATAGATTACCGCAGTTTAGAATATAATAATCCTATAAGAATTAGTTTGCCTGGACAAAATTTCCCAAGCGCAGCGCCATGAATGGCGACCGCGGAAGGAAACCAGCAGGTCACAAACGTGGCGCGTTAGTAGGGGGCGTGGACTGTAAAAAATATTTAGATCAAACGTATATGGACGGAGTAATTCTAATGAAATAAGACTGTATTGAACATGAGATATTTACTAGGTAAAGATATAGAAATCCATTTTTATACGGATTCTGAATTATTTAGAACCCGTATATTTAATTTTTTAATCAATCAAAATACCTTTATTTCAAAGAGTGCCTATATTTTTTTACTTTAAATTCGTGGGCTTTGATTGACTATTTGCGCCTCAAGTGCCGTTTCTTCCGTTTTTAAAGCTGTTTTTGCTTTATCTAGTAATTTATGAATTTTCTGAAACAAAGGGCCGATAGGGTGTAAATTTTCAACTTTTAAGGGCAAGCCATTCATTCCACGGGCTTCTCTATTATGTTTTATAGCTTCCAGTACAGATTCTTTATCGTAGACCATGTTGTCATCTAAGGATAAAGCCGGATAGCGCATAATTTTATAGGAAAAAGGACACTCACACCCTTCTTTTTCTTCATCCGTAATAGTGGGAGAGTTCTCTATTAAATTAATTTCCGCCTCAGTAAAGGCTTTGAATTTTACTTCAGAGGCTTCAGCCCTTGGCTGACTTATTTCTACTAGACCAGGTTCCCCAGGTTGTCCAATTCTTAAATGAAGTTCGTGTAGTGGTAGTACCAAGAAGTCCCTTGCAGCCCTAGGTAGATGGTGATTTTGAACTTGCACCATATCATCCCACATCATTTGTATTTGATGGAGCTGTCTTAGCTCATCCCGCCTTCCCTCAAGGTCATCCGGGCGCGCAGCAGCAAGTCCCTGTACATTTTGCTCGCCTATATCTATCATTCTATCCGGAGCTCGATGCAAGTGATTAAATAAATACCCAAGCACAGGGATCCTAGCCAATCGAGTCCACACAGGGTTACCAGGATTAGGATTTATATTAAGCTCATTGTTTAAATCAGGTTCCATAATTATTTCTCTCTCCTAAATTAAATTATTTTATTTAACAGATTATGTCACAATTAATTGTTAGCTGTGAAGCTTTTTGGGTATTTAAAATATGTGCATTACCCCTAAAATATCAAAGTACCACTAAAGACTTTGTCTACTAGTAGTTGAAAGAGTCCTAGAAAGAGTGGGCTAGGAATGCTTGATAAACTGATATCTTTAAATGTTGGCATTTAAATTGTCATTGGCAAGCATTCATTGTAACTTGCGTAATAAGATTTTAATCTTAGCTCGCGAGTTACAAGGAATGCCATGTAAAGTTTACACAGAATTGTGAACACACTCTATGTGCCGAATTTTGGGTAATCTGCCCATTGTTTTGCCATGCAATTTATGACTTCTGAGTTTTTATAAGTACTTTAGACACGTTAGGGATGAACTTAAAGATTTATATCTTAATTTAAAATTAAGAAGTTATGAAATGGCACTGTCAAGGCAAAGGACTCTGATATAGAGAATCCAATAGGCCCTTTATTTTAAGGGCGATATTTTAAGCAAAATCTTGAAAAACAGCAAATATATTTTTCAAAAATTCCTACAAAACTCTTTATCTTTTAATTCCAACTCTACTAATTTTTCTTTTAATTTATTAAATTTTTTAAGGGTACAACCTCTTCTTTGAATTTCATAAATAGCTTGCATTTTAATAGAATTCTTTTTACACCGTTCTAATTGTTTATTATGATGGCTTTCTCTTTTTTTTAACTCTTTTTCTTTTAGTTTATTCTGAGCTTTTATAAGTTTCATACCCTATTTTTCTTATTTTGCATATACTTTATGCCACTCTTTATTTTCCTTATCAATAAGTTTAGGATTAGTTTTATTACTGTTAATGGGTAAAATTTTACTGTAGGTGGATTCATTACTACTAACCAAGTTTTTATCTTTAGATCTAAACAAAATCATATGGCGAAACATAATATATTAGTCCTAAATCCAATCTGGATTCCTTTGGTTAATAATGCAATCAGTTCTCCTTTGAATAACTTCTTTATGATCTGCAATGTGTGTAAGGATATAAAACTGATTTTTTTCAATTGCTTCAAAAACGGCATTAGCAACTTCCGATGCCGAGAGTCCTTTTTTCATTTTTGTTTTAAACCCAGCAATTAAATTCTTTATTTCATCAGTATCAGAAGAATTTTCCTTGAGCATACTGGAGAAATTAGTAGCCACAAGACCTGGGCAAAGCACTGATATTCCAATTTTAGTTGATGAGACTTAAGATCAAAAAATAAAGCTTCTGAAAGAGCGACTGTAGCATATTTTGTAGCAAGGTAACCCGACATATTTGGAGTTGTATGTAATCCTGACCCGGAGGAGGTATTAACAATGTAACACTCATTATTTTGCTTTAACATTATAGGAATAAATTCTTTTAACCCATAAATTACACTATATAAATTACATTTTACGGTTTGTTCTAAGTCCGTTATTTCTGTTTCCCAAATGGGACCAACAGGACCAGGAATGCCTGCATGATTGAAAAGCAAATGTACTTCTTTAAAGGCATCAAGAGTTTTTTTGACGAGGTTCTGAATATCTTGTTGGTTTGATACATCAGTGACTACAGAAATAATATTTGTACTAATTTTCCTTAATTCGGTTTCAATTTTTGAAAGCCCCAGAAGATCTTTATCTGCCAAAACGACTTTCATATTTTGATTTACACATTTTTCTGCTAACGCCTTACCTATCCCACTAGCTGCACCAGTTATAACAGCTACTTTATTCTGAAAATCCTTCATTTCAAATTCTCCTCAATATCTTCTTTAATTTTAAGATTTATGAAGATTTATAGCAAATTAAATAATGTTGTTTTATGTTTGTTTATATCACAAAGTTATTTAAGCAACCAATTTTAACACTAGCCTTTTGAAAACTAAAAGGTTGAGATTTTACTTCGCATTTTTAGAAACCCTTTTTCTCTCCAAAAAAAGATGGGGAGACATAATATTGATTACCAAAAATATTCTGATCGAACTGAATTTTTAGAGTTTTTAAAAAAATCCAATGAGCTCTCTATTTTAATAACGATATTTAAAGCAATATCTTGAAAGACAGCAAATATATTTATTCAAAAACTCTTACAAAACTCTTTATCTATTAATTCCAATTCTACTAATTTTTCTTTTAATTTATTAACTTTTTTAAGAGTACAGCCTCTTCTTTGAATTTCATAAATAGCTTGCATTTTAATTGAATTCTTTTTACACCGTTCTAATTTTTTGTTATGATGGCTTTCTCTTTTTTTTAAGTCTTTTTCTTTTAGTTTATTTTGAGCTTTAATCAGTTTCATACCCTCTTTTTCTTGTTTTACATATACTTTATGCCACTCCTTATTTTCCTTATCAATAAGTTTAGGATTAGTTTTATTACTTTTAATGGGTAAAATTTTACTGTAAGTAGATTCATTACTACATTGAATTTGTTGATAAATGACTTGATTTCGCTCGTCTACACACTTAAAAGCAGCATACCCTTTTACTGGCATAAAAATTAAAAAAAATATTATTCGTCCAATCATGTTAACTTGGCACCCTCTTTTGCAGGTAATTCCCAATTAATCGGGTTTTGCTGGGTCTTAATTAAATATTCATTGGTTTTAGAAAAATGCTGACATCCAAAAAATCCCTTATGTACCGAAAGAGGAGAAGGATGAGGTGCCTTTAATATTAAATGTTTTGATGAGTCTACTAATTCTCCTTTTTTTTGTGCATATGTCCCCCATAATAAAAAAACAATTGGGGTGGTATTACGTTTATTTAAACACTGTATAATTTTATCGGTAAAATCCTCCCATCCTTTGCCTTGATGAGAATTAGGCTTTCCTTGTTCGACGGTAAGGACTGCATTTAATAATAAGACCCCTTGTTTTGCCCATGAGCTTAGGCAACCATGATTAGCGGGTAAGATATTTAAGTCGCTTTGAAGTTCTTTATAGATATTTTTTAAAGAAGGCGGCAAAGGTATCTGAGGTTGAACTGAAAAACAAAGTCCATGAGCTTGATTGGGCCCATGATAAGGATCTTGTCCCAAAATCACTACTTTCACCTTATCGAAAGGGGCTAAATTCAGGGCATTAAAAACATTAGAACTTTTAGGATAAATAATTTTTTTTTGATCTTTTTCTGCCTTTAAAAATGCTCTTAGCTTTTGCATATAGGGTTTATTAAATTCTTCTTGTAAAACTAATTGCCAACTGTGATCTATGGCACTCAGCTTTTCTGATATTAACTTATTTTGGGTAGTCATTACTTCCATTGTGTTTTCACTTTTTAAAAAATGTAAAATAGCATATTTTTTTCAAATCATTCAATTATTTATAAAAAAAAAGGAATATAAAAAAATATAGTTCCTTTTTTATAAAAATTAGATTTTTCTAAGAGTTCAGGATATTATAAAAAAATGAAGCCTCCCCACCCTCCACAAACATTATCTGAATTATTAAAGCGTGCAAATGCACTCTCTGGACAATCTTTTGCAGAATTAGCGGCTTTAAAAGGGGTAAGCCTCCCCTCCACCTTGCATCGCTCTAAAGGATTTATCGGGGAACTTTTAGAATGGTTTTTAGGGGCCGATGCCCACAATAAAAGTTGTCCTGACTTTACCCATTTGGGGGTAGAGCTTAAGACACTTCCCTTAAATAAAGCAGGGAAACCAAAAGAAACCACCTATGTTTGTACCGCCCCCATAGGGCTTGATTCTGGCTATGAAACCTGGGAAACTTCTCGGGTCAGAAATAAATTAGCAAAAGTGTTATGGGTACCGATAGAGGCTTGTCCTTCCATACCACTTCCTAAACGCAAAATAGGTTCTCCATTTTTGTTTATACTTAATAGTGAAACAGAGGCCATTTTAAAGAAAGATTGGGAGGAATTAATGAGTATGCTACACCACGGACAAGTTGCCCACTTATCTGCCCGTTTTGGAACCCATTTACAGGTGCGTCCAAAAGCTGCTAGCTCCAATATTTTAACTGAGACGATGGATGAGCTTTGTAACACTATTAAGGTTGTCCCTAAGGGTTTTTATTTGCGTAGCTCTTTTACTCAGTGGCTCTTAGATAATCATTTTCCCAACGAATTTTAAAAGATAATAGGAATTAGTCATGTCCCGTATAGCTGTTGTAGCCTTTTATAAATTTTTGAATATAGAAAGTTTAAATTCTAAAAAAGATACCCTTAAAAGTTTTTGTCAAGACCAGGGTATTAAAGGGACTATTCTTCTAGCCAATGAAGGTATTAACAGTACCGTGGCAGGTCCTGAGGCTAAGATCTTAGGCTTGATAGCTTTAATCAAAAACATTCTTAAAATTGATCATTTAGACTATAAAATTTCTTATGCTGAAAAATTGCCATTTTATCGTTTAAAGGTAATGATCAAAAAAGAAATTGTCACATTAGGTAAGCCTGTAGATGTGCTCAAAAAAGTGGGTAAATATGTAGCTCCTAAGGATTGGAATCAATTAATTTCCCAAGAAGATGTTTTAGTACTGGATACTAGAAATAATTATGAAATTAAAGCGGGCACCTTTGAAAGAGCTCTTAACCCACAAACAGAATCTTTCAGTGAATTTCCTAGTTTTGTAAAAAACAACTTAGATCCCAGCCTTAATAAAAAAATTGCGATGTTTTGTACGGGCGGTATTCGTTGTGAAAAGGCTTCATCCTATTTAATGCAAAACGGTTTTGAAGAGGTATACCACCTTGAAGGTGGCGTTTTAAAGTATCTTGAAGAAATCCCTCCTTCCAAAAGCTTATGGAAAGGCGAATGTTTTGTATTTGATAACCGGGTAACAGTCAAAGAAGCAGTAGAACCTGGCAGTTTTGTAAGCTGTGGAGCCTGTCGTCATCCCGTTTCCGCTGAAGCGCGATTATCCCCCTTGTATGAAAGAGGGGTGAGTTGTCCTCAATGCGCACAAAACTTAACTCCCAAACAAATAAGTAAAGCGCGAGAACGTCAAAAACAGCTTGATCTGGCTAAACAAAGAGGAACTATTCATTTAGGCCAAATTATTCCTTAACATCTTTAGAGGCTGCTTGCTTGTTCGTACTACTCCCCTTGGAGTGGAGTAACCCCAGAAAAGACATACGCTAATTTGTTCCCCTTTTATGCCTGTTTAATTTTTTTTTAATTCACTTTAAACTTTATACTTTCTGAATTATTAATTTCATTATTTTCCAGTTTACAGCTTGGAGACTTTGATTTCTCATCAAAATACTCATACAGCTTAAAATGCATTTGGCTCAGTATGATATTTCGCTTGGGAATAAGATTTTCTTTTTGCTTATTTGTCTGAGTTCCACTAGGTTCTTCTTTTAACGAATAATCTATTTGAGGTCTTTGGTTTAGACTTTCATCAAAATCTGAAATATATCCTAATATATCTAAAGGCAAACGCTTAGCTATACGTTCATGTAAGGTTTTTTGTCTTTCATATTGCTGATATGTTTTTTGAAGAATCTTTTTCTTTATGAGGGGTTTGACTTCAATAAAGTCATGAATTTTTTTACCCATTTTAGTGTAAACTGCTTCTTTGAATTTAAGTTTTAAATCTTCCTTTATATTTTCATGGAATAAGCCTTTATCCTCCTTGCTGAGAGCTGCATAAAAATCAGATACTATTTGTAACCGTAAAGTTTCACAAATAATATCTACGATTGCTAAATAACCCTTTGTTGCTGCATTGCTAAGAGCTGAATTATGATATGCTGTGACATCCACATCTGGCTCTTGTAAAAGTCGTTCAACCACTGCTAAATGACCATTGCAAGCCGCACATTGAAGGGCTGCACTAGAATATGCTGGGACATCCACGTCTGGCTCTTGTAAAAGCCGCTCAACCACTGCCAAATGACCACAACTTACTGCCAAGCTAACGGCCATATTCTTGACTGTGGCATCTTCCCCTTGAGCTAATAATAGATTAACTAGAGTTAAGTCACCCTTTGCGCAGGCATCAGATAGAGCTGTCATTATTTTCTCCTAAGTTACCAGGTTTTTATCCTAATTATTAGTTTTTACTATTTAGGTTATTAAACAACTATTATCATAAATCAACTATGTATAAATTTTAAACTAACTATTATAAAAGGGTTTATTGGCTGATAATCAGGTACAAGAAATAATGTCCCGAAAAACTAATTTAATTCATCTTAGAACGAACTGACGTTAAAGGATTCTATTTCTTAATTAATTTGTTTCATTTTTATCCATTACAACGAAATAGTTAACTAACTATTTTTAAGCAAAATCTCTTTAAAAGTTTGTATTTTAGAACCTTGGATGTTAAAAAGAAAAGCACTGTATAAATGATGCTCTAGCTCAGTAGAGTAAAAAACTAAATCAAACAAAATATGAGGACTGCAATGGCTATTGATACTTTGGAAATCGGCCAAGAATCGGATTGGATCCCTAAAATTTCAACTAAAAAAATGGTAATCGCCACGGGTCTGGCTTTATTCGCCATGTTTTTTGGTGCAGGTAATATTATTTTCCCTTTATATTTAGGGGCTAATGCAGGACAAAATTTTTGGCCGACTTTAGTTGGGTTTATAATAGGTGGGGTGGGTGTTCCCTTTTTAGGCTTATATGCAACAAGTCTTTATCAAGGAGACTATTGGGCTTTTTTTGGTCGCCTAGGAAAAATTCCGGCTTTTTTACTTATTACACTTTTAATTTTTTTTGTAGGGCCTTTTGTAGCTATTCCAAGAACCGCTATTACTACTTTTAATTCACTTGCCCCTTATTTCAATGGTCAATATTTTAATGATTTTTCTTTTAACTTTATCTATTGTGCTTTAATTTTTATTTTGGGGTATCGTGAAAGTAAAATTATCGAAATCTTAGGTCTGGTTTTAAGCCCAATTAAAATTATTACTTTCTCAGTATTAGTAGTGATAGGTTTATGCTTTTATGAACCTGGGATTGCATCTCAATTAAATTCTGTAAATGCATTTGAACAAGGATTAAAAACTGGCTATACCACGATGGACATGCTAGCTGCTTTTTTCTTTTGCTCAGTAGCTTTTCGTTCCTTAACTCTTATGCAAAACAAAACTCAAAAGCATTTTTCCTTTAAGGAAAAAAATGCGCTAATGTTAAAATCTAGTTTATTTGGCGCTTTAATTTTAAGTTTAGTTTATATTGGTTTTATGATGGTTGCCTATAATCACGCACCTTCATTACAAGGTTATAAAGCCGAACAAATGATTAGTGCTACAGCAACAGTTGTTTTAGGTAAATTTGGGGGCTTATTCGTTGGGGTTTCTGTATCCTTTGCTTGTATTGCAACCGCTTTAGCTTTAGCTGAGGTTTCAAGCCATTATCTGTATTCAGTTATACTTAGAGAAAAAATAGCTAAAAAATATTGTCTTTTAAGCGTAATGATCGTCACTTTCTCAATGAGTCATTTTGAATTTAAAACGATTATGCATTATGCCGAACCTATTTTAAATATTATATATCCAGCCTTAATTGTGTTATGTGTGATGAATATACTTCATAAATGGAAAGGGATTAATAGGGTTAAATTACCCGTGGTAATTTCGGCTCTGGGTAGCGCCTTAATAATGGTCTGTCAATTTAAATAAATAAGAAAAGGATTTTATTAATAATCTAAGCCCCCTGAATGCTTGTTAACCATTCAGGGGATTTCATTAATTATGTTTTAATTCGTTTACAGTAAGTTTCTTTTAAAAAGAATAAAATAAATAAAGAAACCATTAAACAAATTGGAATGGCTCTAAAAGCTTCACGATAATGAGCGAGAGTGAATTCACGAACCGCAATGGTTCCTGCAAGTTCTGCTTCAAAATTAGCCTTTTTATCTAATAAATATCCAATAAGCGGTTGTGCTAAAGCGCCCCCTAAAGTATTTAAAGCATTAACAAAACCAATGGCGGTAGAAGATGCCTCTATTGATATATTTTCTCGCACAACTGCGAATGCCATAATAAAGCCACTTGAAAAAAATCCTAAGAAAAATAAAATGGCACGCATCTGAAAAAGACTTAGATTATCAACATAAATAATTATCAGAGTTAATACTAAAGTACCAATATTAGCCATATACATAACGGGATTGCGTCGACCTATATAATCTGAAAGCCAACCAAAAAATGGACTACCAAAAATCCAGCCAATATAAATTAATGAAATTAACCAGCCCGCGGTTTGTCTATCAATGTGATTAGCTTCTGATAGAAAAGGAATACCCCATAAACCTCCAAATGCTAAGGTTGGGATAAACATTAGACCAGCATATAGAGAGGCTATCCAGGTGTTTTTTGAATTAATAACTTCCTGTAAGCCCTCCCATAGGGTTAATGTTTTAGGATGAGTCTTATTGAATATGGGTTGTTCTTCTATAGGGGAATGATCGCGAACGATAAGCCAAAGGGCTACCGTCAAAACAGCACCGATGATACCACCCCCGAACATCGTTTGGCGCCATCCTAAATGGGTGATGGTTTCATTTAACATTCCTAAACCAAAAACTGCTCCTAAAAATCCGATAGTAACCATCGCTCCTGTCATAAGCGCAAATCGCTTAGGGGCAAACCACACCGCAGCTATTCGTAAACCCGTAATCCATGCAAAAGAGGCTCCTAAACCAATTAATAAACGAGCCATTTTGGCTTCCCATAAATTAGTAGAAGCTCCAAAAAGAAAACTACCTACTGCGCATAAAACGCAGGCTAGAGTGATTAAGCGACGTGGCCCATATTTGTCCATCAAAAGGCCCGCTGGAATTTGCATCAAGCCATAAGCATATAAACAATAGGCTGATAAACTGCCAAAGGTTTCAGCATCAATATTAAAGGCCCGTGATAATTCAGGTTTCATAGCGCTGGGAGAAATTTGAAGCAGATTATCGTAAAAATAAAATAAGGCTGCAAGCCCCCATATTAAAAGTGCTTTACAAATAATAGGTGTAGTCCCACCTAGATTTCCCCCTGGGGGAGTGATTTTCTTCATAATTATCCTCTTTTTTTAATAAATAAAGAGCCAGAATATCTTGGTGTATATCCTTTGGCCCCTAAAAACTTTGATTTATGGTTTGGCTTTTGAACCATACTGTTTTTGGTATCTTTTAGCAAGATTAACCGCTTTAAAGCGAAGATCGGGTTCTAAGGTATCTATCAAATTAACCAGTACTTCTGGAGTGGCATCATTCTGATCTTTAAGGGCTAGTTTTAGCCAGGCGTAGGCTCTCACTTCATTCTGTTTAGTACCAATACCCTCTAAATACAACAATCCCAATTGATATTGAGCAGGTCTTGACCCTTTCATGGCCGCTTGGGTATACCATTTTAAAGCAGCCTCGGGATCTGCATCTGTGCCTTTGCCGTTTAATAGCATCTCAGCAATACAATATTCAGCATAGCTTGAATGAGCTCTAGCAGCCTTTTGATACCAAATAATAGCTTGCTCATAATCCGTTTCAACCCCTACTCCATTATAATATTGATCTCCTAGAGCTAGATAAGCCGGTACGACCCCTTCTTTAGCCGACCATAAATACCAGCGATGTGCTTCAGAATCATCTTTGGGTAAACCCCAGCCTTTAGCGTAATTGTATCCAATTTGGTATAAACCAAAATCAGATAAGGGGGAGTTTTTTGCCTTTTGAAACCAAGTAACACTTTTTTCAAAATCCTGTCCAACCCCTCGCCCTAATTGGTACATTATGCTTAACATGTATTGGGCATAAGCATGATTTTTTAATGCCGCTTTTTCATACCAATGAAAAGCTTGGGGTAAATATCTTGGAACCCCTTTTCCGGCATGATAGAGATCAGCTATTTCTACCTCAGCTAATAAGAAATTAGCCACAGCAGCTTTTTCAAACCAATAAGCTGCCGCTTTATATTGCTTTTGGACCCCTATTCCTTCTTTATAAAAAATTCCTAATTTATATTGAGAATATACATGTCCAAAATTAGCGGCAATGCTATAAAATTTATGGGCCTTCTCATAATCAATCGGGGTTTTTGCATCTCTTTCTTCTAATTCAGCTAATTTAAAAGCACTTTCCCAAGAACCTAATAAAGCAGCTGATTCATAATACTCTTTTGCTAAAGGTATATTTTGCTTACCTTGATTGCCTCTAAGGTAGATATCGCCTAAATGGCTTTTAGCCTCCACATTTCCTTTTTTAGCATTTTCTATTAATACTGTTAAGCTTTCATGATGGGGGGCAGACCATTCTTTATTGCTAATTAATAAGGTCCCTAATTCATTTATAGCCTCTTTAGAATTTAAGTTGGCTGCCTTTTGATACCAAAATTGTGATTTAGTCAGATTGGGTTTCACTCCATGCCAGCCTTTATAAAGTTCACCTAGAGCTAACATCGATTTAATATCTCCTTGGGCGGCTGACTGTTCAAACCAAAAGATAGCTCGCTCATTATTCTTGGGAATCCCATCTCCATCCCGATAAGCGAGCGCTAAATGAAATTGTCCAAATAAAGATCCTCTTTCAGCAGCAATAGTGTACCACTTTACTGCTTGATTTTGATCGGGTTTTACCTCATCTCCTAAAGCATACATTTCGCCAAGACGAGCTGCAGCATCAGCATTTCCCTCTTCCGCTTTACATTTTAACCAGTCATAGGTCTGGTAACGCTCTAAATTAAAAGCAGGATGAAGTTTATTATTTTCTGTTTTAAAAATGACATGTTCTGAAGCCGGTTCAAGTCCACATCCCGATAGAAAGCCTGAGATGGCTACCAGACTCAAATAGAATTTTTTCATAAAAGCAAACTCATCTTTTTAAATTACCTATAATAAGTATGCCTGACGAACTTAAGAGTGACCAGTCCCTAGGACTTCTTTACAAAACCCCTACTTTCCTTCAATGACCTACAAGATTATTACCTGTCAATCGTTTTCAATCCCCAAAGCTGTGATATATTGTTTTAAAATACACTGAAAGGTCAAAGCTTAATCTATGTATACAAGGTATCTGGCTAAATTTAATATTGCGTTCTGTAATAAATCGCTGAATAAACAATGGTTAATTTTACCCGCTTTTGTTTTTTTTATAGTTTTAGTTTTAACGCTTTATATTTACACGTTAATTAAAGCTGATATAGATGAACAAGAAAAAGAACATTTTAATAATCAATTTGAATTAATATCTAATGCACTTTCAGAAAATTTAGATAAATATAATAAAGCTATTCAAAGTGTAGTAAGTTTATTTAATAGCAGTAATAATATTTCAAGTGAAGAATGGCAAGCTTACATTAATTCTCTTAATATAAGGGATAATTATGTTGCGATGGAAAGCATTGGTTTTTCAAAATATAAACCGACTACCAATGCGAATAATATTTTATCAAACGCTTCTTTTTCAAATCCAATCATTTATATAAACCATTTGAATGGTAATTATGATTTTAAACTAGGGGATGACTTATTACAAATTCCTGAAATAGAAGCTACCATCAAAAATATTCTTTATACAAAAAGCCCGTCTGTTACTTTTCCCATTCATTTTAAATCAGCAGGTTCTCTTAAACAAATAATGATGCTCTCCCCCATCTATAATATTAATTCCAATGAAAAAAATATAAATAATTTTAGTGGCTTTGTCTTTAATGAAATTAATTTAAATCGTTTATTTGACTCTATTACTAAGCCTTATATTAAAAATATGCGCATCCAAATTGAAGACAGAACTCTTCAAAATAATCCAACATTAATATATTCGAATTTTATTTCAGAGAAAAACACTAGCCCATTATCAAAAACTTTACATAAGTCTTTAAGCTTTCAATTTAACAATCATATTTTTCAGTTACAGGTTCAAGCTTATGATCATTTATTGCTTAAACCCTTTATTAATACTGAAAACTTATCTTTGTTAATAGGATTATTATTAAGTATCTTATTGTCAGGCTTAGTCTATTTTATCATCGTTAATTATTTCCAAAGTTTAGAGATCTTCAAGAAACAAAAACAATACGAAAAGTTAGTAGAAGAAACTCCTGGGGCGATTTTAATCCATGTAGATGGTATTATTAAATTTATAAACAAGGCAGGTTTAGAGGTATTAGGTGCTACTAGCCCCACACAAATATTAGATAAGTCAATTCTTGATTTCATTCCCAAAGAAAACCAGGCCTTATTCTTTGCAAATGGTAAAAAAGAGCTAACTTCTAACTCATCAAATTGGTTTGAACATCAAATTATTAAATTAAATGGTTCGAAACTTGAGGTTGAGTCTACTTCTGCTCCTTTTATTTTTAATGACATGCAAGCCCGTCAAATCGTAATGCGAGATCTGACCCAACATAACCATGTTACTGCTCAATTACAATTATACAGTAAAGCTATTAATGCGAGTACTAATGCTTTTTTAATTATTCAAAATGAAAATGATCGCAAAGTTATCAAACATGTCAATCCTGCTTTCCAAAAAATCACAGGATACAATGCTTCCGAAGTTTTAGAAAAATCTTGGGATTTTTTATATACGAATACTAAAAATTTAAAAAAAATTGTGCATGCTATTAATAATAATCTTGAGGCAAAAAGTTACCTAGAAGGTAAAAAGAAAAATGGGGAACTTTTTTGGCATGAATTAAGTATTATCCCCGTTTATAATAATGATCAAACAGTGACCCATTATATAGGTGTCTTAAATGATTTGACTCAAATTAATAAATATCAATTAGAGCTTGAGCAAAAGAATAATTACGATAATCTTACTAGTTTGCCCAATCGTAATTTATTGCAGCAACAATTAGTTCAATCTTTGGAATTTGCTAAACAAAATCACCACTCAATTGCTGTCGTAAATATTAATTTGGATAATTTTAAATTATTAAATGAGTCTTATGGGCATTTAATTGGAGATGAAATCTTAAAACTCATCGCTTTAAGAATTAAAGATTACCTTGAAGCTGATGATTTTTTAGCAAGACTTAACACAGATGAGTTTGTTATAATACTAAACAATCAAGAAAATGTCAGAAATATTGCGATATACATACAAAATTTATTAACGAATTTAGCTACAAGTTATTCGATAGATCACAATGAAATAGATTTAACGGCCAGCATAGGATATACCCTATATCCTTCTGATGGAGATAATGAAGAAACCTTATTGAGAAATGCTTATATTGCCACCCAACGTGCAAAAGATTTAGGGGGTAATAATCAGCAAGGCTTCTTAAAATCAATGAATGACAAATTAAATGAACGTCTAGAATTAGAAAAAAATCTAAAAAAAGCTATTAAGAATGAAGAGTTTGTTCTTTTTTACCAACCTAAAATCGATATTAAAACAGGCTTAGTTATTGGTTGTGAAGCTCTCATTCGATGGCAGCATCCTGTTAAGGGTTGGATTAATCCTGCTGAATTTATTCCAACTGCAGAACATGCAGGACTTATTGTACAAATAGGTGAATGGGTTCTAAGGAAGGCTTGTTTTCAAAATAAAATTTGGTTAGATAAAGGATTACCAAAACTTACTATATCTGTAAACATTTCAGCCAGACAATTTGAACAGAAAAATTTCATGACCATTGTCAAAAAAATTCTGAAAGAA
>JAQGOH010000124.1 GCA_028293705.1 Francisellaceae bacterium
CTCGTTCATCTTCTTGAGAGGTATCTCGAATGGCGCGAAGAGCTGTTTGACGAAAAAGTGCGTTTTCATCAATGTTGACCTTCGCATCTAAGCAAATTAAGGCTAAGCTTTGGGTAATAACTAAGGGATTAATTTCAACTAAGCTTAAGTCTTTTTCTAAAAACAATTGATAAAGCTTTAAAACAATATCGGTAAATTGTTTTATTTGATCATTCTGAAGCCCTAAACCAAATGCTATTTCTCTAGCCTGATAAGGCGATACGCCTATGGCAGGATCAATCATTATTTTAATAATTTTTTCTGGGGTTTCTCTAGCTACTTTTTCAATATCTACTCCACCCTCAGTTGAAGCCATTATTACAATCTTTTGGCTTGAACGGTCAATCACAACCCCTAAATACATTTCCTTTTGTATTTCGGAAGTTTCCTCTATTAATAATTCATTAATGGGTTGGCCTAAATGGTTCGTTTGTTGAGTGATTAAACGAGTATGTAATAAATTTTTTATCACACCATTTAATTCATCTTTATTAGAAACCAATTTTACTCCGCCAGCTTTACCACGGCCCCCGGCGTGTACTTGGGCTTTAACAACCCACTGGTTAGTTTTTAATTGAGTAACAGCGAGGAGTGCTTCTTCTAAACTTCTTATCACAATGCCATGGGGCACAGGTAGCCCATATTCTGCAAATAAGGCCTTAGCTTGATATTCATGCAAATTCATAGGTTTTCCTTGAGTATTTTTTATAGCCCAAAAACAAAGCGAAGTGGATTTTCTAAATATTCTTTAATAGCTACTAAAAATTTCACCGATTCAGAGCCATCTATTAGACGGTGATCATAAGACAAAGCCACATACATCATCGGTCTTATTAAAATTTGTCCATTTTCTACCACTGGTCTTTCTTGAATTTTATGCATACCTAGAATAGCACTTTGAGGAGGGTTAATAATGGGAGTTGACATAAGGGAACCAAATACTCCCCCATTAGAAATGGTAAAGGTGCCTCCTGTCATTTCCTCTAAGGTTAACTGACCATCCAAAGATTTTTTGCCAAACTCGGCAATCTTTTGTTCGATTTCATGCATACCTAATAAATCTGCATCTCGAAGGATAGGTACAACTAATCCTCTTGGGCTTGAAACGGCAATTCCAATATCATAATATCCATGATAAATAATATCTTGATTGTCGATTGAAGCATTAACTGAGGGAAATTGTTTTAAGGCTTCTATCACGGCAGTGGTAAAAAAAGACATAAACCCTAAACGCACCCCAAATTTTTTCTCAAAAGCATCTTTGTTTTTAGCTCTTAAATTCATAACCCCTTGCATATTAATTTCATTAAAAGTAGTTAAAATTGCAGAATTTTGTTGAGCAGAAATCAGTCTTTGGGCAATTCTCGCACGCAGGCGTGTCATGGGTACGCGTTTTTCGGGTCTATTGTTGCTAGCTGATGAATTCTCAATTGAGGTAATGATGGGTGGAGCAGGCGTTTTAACTTTTTCAACCTTTATAGTAGGTTGGGTTTCTGTAGCTTTTTCTGACAATTGTCTTCTTAAGGAAGGAGATAAATTTTGACTAGCTATAATGGGTCGATTGTTAGCAGGCTCAAGTTCTGGTTGCTTATTTAGGGTTACTTGATTGTTAACTGCTGGATTAACAGGTACCACACTAGGCGCTTGGCTTATGTTTGTTAAAGTAGTAGCCAAGGGAGATTGAGCTACCGTTTCAACCCCTTCTTTTTTAGGACTTAAATTTTCTGTAAACCAAGCTATAAGCTCTTGTGGTCCTACAATACTACCTTCTGGTTTTAAAATAGTTTCTAAGTATCCATCTTGGGGAGCAACCACTTCTAAGACAACTTTATCCGTTTCTACATCCACGAGGTTTTCATCTCGTTTAATAAATTCACCGGGTTTTTTATGCCAGCTTGCAATAGTAGCATCACTTACCGATTCTGGAAGGACAGGTACTTTAATTTCAATTGACATACTTTTTTTCCTATGGTTGTCCCAAAGCTTCTCTAATAAAAGCTTCTAATTGAAGTTGATGTAGATGGTGGTAACCACTTGCAGGAGCGGCCGCGGCCTGACGACCAGCATAGCTTAAATGTTGTTTTTCTTTTAAACAATTTTTTAAATAGGGTTGTATATAATCCCAAGCGCCTTGGTTCTGTGGTTCTTCTTGACACCAAACAATCGAGGCATCTTCTTTATATTCAGCCAGAACCTCAAGCAATTCTTTATCCGGGAAAGGATATAATTGTTCAATTCTTATCACACTAACATTCGTTCTTTTTTCTTTTAAACGTGCTTCTATTAAATCATAATAAACTTTACCGCTACATAGAATAACTCTTTTTACTTTATCTATTTCTATGGTTTGATCAGTTTCCTGGATTAATAATTGAAATTTACCATTTGATAATTCTTCAAGTTTAGATACCGCTAAGGGATGCCTTAATAAACTTTTAGGGGACATGATTATGAGGGGCTTACGCATCCAACGCAGTACTTGTCGTCTTAATAAATGAAATATTTGGGCAGGTGTACTCGGTACACAGACTTGCATATTATTTTCGGCACACAATTGCAGAAAACGTTCCAAACGTGCCGAGGAATGTTCTGGGCCCATCCCTTCATATCCATGCGGGAGTAAAAGAGTTAAGCCACATAAACGACGCCACTTTTGTTCTCCAGAGGAAATAAATTGATCGATAACAATTTGAGCTCCATTAGCAAAGTCACCAAATTGTGCTTCCCAAATTACCAAACCGCGAGGTTCGGAAGCTGCGAAGCCATATTCGAAGCCTAAAACTGCTAACTCTGATAATAAGGTATCAATGACATAAAAAGAACCTTGTCCTTCATTTAAGTGACATAAAGGGGTATAGGTAAAATGATCGACTTGATTATGTAAAACTGCATGGCGATGAAAAAAAGTACCCCGGCCTGTATCTTGACCTGCTAAACGCACCATATGTCCTTCATTTAATAGGGTTGCATAAGCCATGGTTTCAGCATAACCCCAATCGAGAGGTAAGAGACCTTGAGACATTTTACGTCTATCATCCATAATTTTGGCAACTCGTGGATGTAACTTTAAATTTTCAGGTAATTGCTCTAAACGGGTATATAAAGTTTCTATAATTTTGCTATCCACTTGTGTAGAAGGTGAATCCCGCCAATCTTTATTAAAATAAGGACTCCAATCTACCGTAAAATTCCCTTTCCAATCTTTTACTAAATTATTAGCGCCACTTTCTTTGGCTTCATCTAACAATTTTCTAAAATTTAGGGCTAGTTCATCAATTTGCATTTGAGTCATTAATTGTTGGGCAATTAATGCTTTAGCATATATATTCAAAACGGTAGCTTGTTGTCTAATTTTAAGGTACATATTCGGTTGAGTAGCGGCAGGTTCATCAGCTTCATTATGACCATGTCGGCGGTATGAAACTAAATCAATAAATACATCTTTGTTAAATTTAGCACGATATTCAAATGCTAACTGAGCAATTACATAACAAGCTTCAGGATCATCAGCATTTACATGAAAAATAGGTGCTTGAATCATTTTAGCCGCGTCCGAACAATAAAGAGTCGAACGGGCATCCTTTGGATCACTGGTAGTAAATCCAATTTGGTTATTAACAATAATATGGATAGCTCCTCCTATGGTATAGCCTCTAGTTTGAGACATATTAAGGGTTTCCATAATAACGCCTTGTCCAGAAAAGGAGGCATCCCCATGAATTAAAATAGGCACTACCTCATTGTATTGTCTACCTTGATTATGGCGTTGCAAACGCGCTTTCACAGAACCGGCAACCACGGGTGCTACTATTTCTAAATGAGAGGGGTTAAAAGCTAAAGATAAATGAACAATTCCACCACTTGTTCGAACATTTGAAGAAAATCCTTGATGATATTTTACATCACCTGAGGCTTCTACTTCATCAATTTTATCTTCAAATTCATTAAATAATTGACTAGGATATTTACCTAAAATATTGACCAAGACATTTAGTCGGCCTCGATGAGCCATGCCTATTACGACTTCTTTAGAACCTTGTACCCCACTTAAATCGATTATTTTTTCTAGCAATACAATTAAACTATCACTACCCTCTAATGAGAATCGTTTAGCTCCTGGATATTTAGCCCCTAAATATTTTTCCAAGCCTTCTGCTTGGGTGAGAGCCCTTAAAATAATTCCTTTTTCAGTTAGACTTAAACTCGGATTAATTAATCTTGTTTCTACCTGAGTTTGCACCCACCATCTTTCACTGGAATTTGTCACATGCATAAATTCGCTTGCAATATGTCCACAATAAATGGTGTTTAATTCAATTAATAATTGTTTTAATGTGCGTTTGGCTTGAGTGCCGAAATTACCCACTTCAAAAACTGTTTCAAAATCATCTTCACTTAAACCATAATAAATGAGTTCAAGTTCTGGAACACTGAGGCGTTCTCTAAAATTTAAAGGGTCAATTTCTGAATACAAATGCCCTAATAAACGGTGAGCATTAATTAATTCTAGGACACGAGTTTGTTTTCTTTCATGTAATAATAGGGCTGCTAGCTCCTTAGCATTCGTTATTTCGCGTTGTTCAGCTACCTTGTTTTGACTTTTTTTATGCAGGCCTAATTGTAAAAATTCTTCTCGCACTGTGGAGTGTAGAGGCACATTCGTATTATCAAACTGATTGAAATAAGTTTGCCATTCAACGCTCACACTGGTAGGATTTTTCAAAAAAGATTCATATAAACTCTCAATATAAAGTGCATTTTCCCCTTGTAGAAAATTTTTTGAATCATTTTCATTCATGATTTATTATCCAACATTTTAGTCCTTATGATATTAATCGCTTTGGTTGGATTTAAACCCTTTGGACAAACATCAGCACAACTCATAATACTGCGACATTTAAAAATACTATAAGCGTCTTCTAAATGTTCTAGACGATCAGCAGTAGCTTCATCCCGAGAATCTTGAATAAAACGAGTTGCCTGTAAGGCTGCAGCAGGTCCTACAAATTTATCAGGATTCCACCAATAAGAAGGGCAGGCGCTTGAACAGCATCCACATAAAATGCATTCATAAAGACCATCAAGTTTATCGCGCTCAGCAGGGGTTTGTAAGCGTTCTTTAATTGGGGCTGCATTTTTATTTTGCAGATAAGGCTTAACTTTTTCATATTGTTTAAAAAAATTAGTTAAATCCACAATCAAATCTTTAATGATGGGCATCCCTGGCAGTGGTCTAATAATAATAGGTTCACTAAGCCCCTTAATGGGTGTGATACAAGCTAAAGCATTTTTACCATTTATGTTCATGCCATCACTTCCACAGACCCCTTCCCCACAAGAACGTCTAAAACTTAAAGTCTCATCTATGGTCTTAAAGGCCTTAAGTGCATCTAAAACCATTACCCCATGAAAATCATTTTCATCTAAATGGTAAGACTGCATAAACGGTTTATCATGAATTTCTGGATTATAACGATAGATAGAAAAATGCATAATAGGTCCTTTAATATGTGCGTTCTTTCGGAATAAAAGGCTCAACTGTTTGTGGTTGCCTATTAACTTCCCTAAAACCTATTATAGTATCGGGGAAATAAACGGTATGTTTTAACCAATTAATATCGTCCCGTTTGGGATAATCTTCTCTAGCATGAGCACCCCTACTTTCACATCGAGTATTAGCGGAAATTGCAGTCGCCAAAGCCACCTCTATTAAATTATCTAATTCTAAGCGCTCAATCAAACTAGTATTAAATATTTTACTTTTATCCAACAATGCTATATCTTTACTGCGTTCTTTAATGATTTGAAGTTTTTCAATGCCTTCTTGCATAAATTGCCCGGTTCTAAATACCCCAAAATCACTTTGCATTATTTTTTGTAAATCTTTACGTACTTCACTAAACCGTTCAGTTCCAGAATGGGTACGGACATGATGGATCCTTTCTAGCACTTTATCGATTTCAGATAAGGCAGCTTCAGGGGCACTTAATTCTTTATTAATAGCTTCTATGACATGATTCCCTGCTGCTCGACCAAATACAACTAGATCTAAAAGCGAATTACCCCCTAAGCGATTGGCACCATGTACCGAGACACAGGCACACTCTCCAACTGCATAAAGACCTGGAACCGTTTTAGATTGACCATCTTTCTCAATAGCTAAGACCTGACCGAATTTATTAGTAGGTATCCCACCCATCATGTAATGGCAAGTAGGGACCACTGGAATGGGACCATAAATAGGATCAACCCCGGCGAAGGTATTGGATAATTCCCGAATACCAGGTAACCTTGATTGAATAAGGTCAGCTCCCAGATGATCAATTTTTAATAAAACATGATCTTGATATTTTCCACAGCCCCGGCCCTCTCTAATTTCTAAGGCAATAGCCCGGGCCACTACATCACGGGATGCCAAATCTTTAGCATTAGGGGCATAGCGTTCCATAAAACGTTCACCGGTTTTATTTAATAAATATCCTCCTTCTCCGCGAGTACCTTCGGTTATTAATACCCCAGATCCATAAATACCCGTAGGGTGAAATTGCCACATTTCCATATCTTGTACCGGAAGACCTGCTCGTAAAATCATTCCGAGCCCATCACCCGTATTAATGAGTGCATTAGTGGTTGATTGATATATGCGCCCAGCGCCCCCGGTTGCTAAAATAATTGCTGGCGCTTTTAGAAGAGATAACTCTCCTGTCTCAATATTAATAACAATAACTCCAGCGATTGTTTTTTCCGGGCTTTTAACTAAATCAATGGCATACCACTCACTAAAAACGGTGGTATTAGCCTTTAAATTTTGCTGATAAAGGGTATGCAATAAGGCATGTCCTGTTCTATCAGCGGCCGCTGAAGTACGGGTGGCTTGTCCACCTTTGCCAAAAGCTTTGGATTGACCTCCAAAGGGACGTTGATAAATTTTTCCATTTTCAAGACGTGAAAAGGGCAGGCCCATATGTTCTAATTCATAAACGGCTTCAGGCCCCATCTTACACATATATTCAATACAATCTTGATCACCTAAATAATCAGAGCCCTTTACGGTATCAAACATATGCCAATGCCAATCATCTTCATCTACATTGCCTAGGGCAGCAGTAATTCCCCCTTGGGCTGAAACGGTATGAGAACGGGTTGGAAATACTTTTGAGATTAAAGCGACATTTTTATTGGCATTGGCAAGTTGTAAAGAAGCGCGCATACCCGCTCCCCCTGCCCCAATAATAATTGCATCAAACATTTTTTCAATTAATTTCATATTTTATACATTTCCTACTACTTCCAATCCCCAAAATAAATAATAAATAAGCGCAAGCCCTACTAGGAACTGGCTTAATAATCTAAGCTTAGGAAATTTTATGTAATCACTTATAATAGTCCATAGACCAATCCATGCATGCCAAAGCATTCCAATTAATATCAGTATATTGCCATACCGAATGAGAGGCAGAGTAAATAAATGATGCCAAGTATTATAATGCACCGGGGAATAGTGAAAAAAATAGAAAACAAAATAGAGGGTGTAAACGAGTAAAAATAAGGCACTTAAGCGTTGTATGACCCAATATTTTAAACCCCGATTATTTAAAGCCATAAATAAGCTCCTAGACTTAAAACAAATAGGATAGTTAAACCAATTACTATAAAAGCACCTCTTTTTCCTCCTTTTTTACTTTCCCCAATATGCATATCCATTAATAAATGTCTAATTCCTGCAAAAAAATGATAAAAATAAGCGCTTAAGCTTAGCCATATTAAGAGCTTAGCCCAAACCAAGTTAAAATAGCTTTGCAGTAATTCAAAACTTTGCTTCGAACTTAATGATTTTTCCAATAGTCCTAACAATAAGGGGATTAGAAAAAATAATAAAAGTCCTGAGACTCTATGAGCAATCGACACATAAGCTGTGATAGGAAAACGAATGCTTAGAAAATTTAGGTTGACAGGCTTTTTATGCACAGATTCATCCATGGTCAGGTTAAAGTAAGAAAGTTACTTTTAAAATTTAACATGCAATGAGTCTTTGCTCAAGCTGGATGTACTTTATAAAAATTTAAGCTTTATTTAACAAGTATATTTATTATTTTTTATATCTTTCTTTTTTAAAGTAACTTAAAAAGACTATGCTGTAATTAATCTCTAGCTTATTGATAAAAGGAAATCATATGTCAGATAAAATAGCCGAATTGAACATTCCAGGACATAACACCATTAAGTTACCGATGCGCGCAGGTAGTTTAGGGCCAGAAGTAATAGAAATTTCTTCTTTAGTGAAAGAAGGTTATTTTACTTTTGATCCGGGATTTATGTCCACCGCAGCTTGTGACTCTGAAATTACTTTTATTGATGGTGATAAAGGAATTTTATTGCACCGAGGATACAAAATAGAAGATTTAGCAGAGCATTCTGATTATTTAGAAGTGTGTTATTTATTATTACACAAAGAGCTTCCTACCCTTAAACAAAGACAGGAATTTGCTTATAAAATTCAGCATCACACCTTAATTCATGAACAATTAAGTCATTTCTTATATGGATTTCCTCGTGGTTCCCATCCTATGGCTATTATGTGTGGGGTAGTAGGAGCTCTTTCTGCCTTTTATCATGATTCTTTAGATATTAATAATGAACAGCACCGGGAAGTTGCAGCCCTGCGTTTAATTGCAAAAATGCCTACTCTAGCGGCTATGGCCTACAAATACTCAATTGGTCAGCCTTTTGTGTATCCGCAAAATGACTTAAGCTATGCGGAAAATTTTTTAAGGATGATGTTTGCAGTACCTGCAGAAGAATACATTTTAAACCCCGTTATATCTAAAGCTATGGATAGAATCTTCGTATTACATGCTGATCATGAACAAAATGCTTCCACCTCTACGGTAAGGCTTGCAGGTTCCTCAGGGGCTAATCCTTTTGCCTGTATCGCTTCAGGGATTGCAGCTTTGTGGGGGCCTGCTCATGGGGGTGCTAATGAAGCAGTACTCAATATGTTAACTCAAATTGGCGATGTTTCACAAATTGATAAATATTTAGCAAAAGCTAAGGATAAAACCAGTTCATTTAGGTTAATGGGTTTTGGCCATAGAGTTTATAAAAATTTTGACCCACGTGCTAAAATAATGCGCCAAAGTTGTCATGAAGTATTAGAGGCCCTTAATAAGCAAGATGATCCCTTATTTAAATTAGCTTTGAAATTAGAAGAAATAGCCCTTAATGATCCGTATTTTATTGAAAGAAAATTATACCCAAATGTTGATTTTTATTCAGGTGTTATTTTAAAAGCAATCGGCATACCCATTAATATGTTTACGGTCATTTTTGCTTTGGCCAGAACCGTAGGTTGGATAGCGAATTGGAACGAAATGATAAGTGCGTCTGATCTAAAAATTAATAGACCCAGGCAATTATATACCGGCAGGCAACAGCGAGAATTTGTGCCTTTTTCTAAAAGATAATTTATCTATTAGGTATCAAGGTTTACCAGAAGGGCTATTTGAATGCCCTTCTTTTTTAGAATTATTAAGTTTATATTCCGCTTGAATTTCAAGAGTATTCGTTTCATAACTATACATAATTGGAGAGGCTGGGTTAATTTTGTAAACGCATGCTAAAGCTTCATTAAAAAACTTTTGAAAAGTTTGTAAATGGTCTGAACTCACTCCCTCATCCCTCATGAAATCCTTAATAATAATATATAAAATATTTTTATTCATAAGTAATTTAATAAATTTATCATCTGGGTTTTCAATTTTAATAGAATTATTAACATTAAATTCAGGGTATTGTTTATCAATTTCCTTAATTGATTCATTAATGGCGTGTAATGCTTTTATATCATTTTTGGTAATCAAACAAAAAGAATTATTCAATTGTAATTGCTGTCGATTCATTTCCTCACTCATTTCTATCTGCTCGGTTTCATAAAGATATTTGAGAGTTAATTTTATAAATTCTAACAAATGACTTAAAGTAGAATATTTTTTAGGATCGTAGAGTGAATTGATAGATTTCCAATCCATTAAATAATTTTTCATTTTTTCAATTAAGCTTAAATGATTATCAAAAGATGAAAGATTAGCAATCGATGGGTTTTGTTCGATAGAAAACTTGGTTTTAAAATTTATAAAGTGTAAAAACTCTGTCATTGCATCCACTGATATATAATAAATAAAGTGAAAGCCCCTAGCACACGGAATAAGGTTTTTATAAATAGTAGACTTAAGTTCGATTTCTTCCATAAGCAATAGGTTTTCAGCACCAAATTTATCAAAAAAAATAGTAAATTTTTCTAAAGCTTCAGACTTTAAAAAGATAAATAACCACTTTGTTAATGGAGAACGGGAGTTGGGCTCTATAAATACCGAAAAAGAATTTTCAATCTGAATATCAAGTTTAGTTTTAAGATTTTGTTCAATATCTTTTATACTCTGTTCAAAAGTAATGTCAGATTTTATATGACTCACTTTAATATCGTATTTTTTTCCATGGATGGCTAACTGTTCATCTAAATTTATCATTATATATTTATGGTAGGGCTCAGGAATATCTAAAGCATTCATTAATAAAATCATTAAAGAATTAGAAAGCACTAAAGTTGAATTATAAACACAATCATCATGATTCGAGCTATATTCCTCACAATTAAGTAAAGCATTTTCAGGGAATAAGGAGGTAAACTTAATAATATTTTCAAGGTCAAAATTATTAAAATTTAAAGAAAAAATATTGTTAGTAGCAATAATTTCTAATCCCAAATGTATGGAATATTTTTTAGCAAAAGCATTGCTTAAATATTTTAAAGGATTTTCTAAAAATAATGATTCATTAAACAAATGATTTTGTTTAAATTCTTGTTCTTTATGTTCTTCCGTTTCATTATTTTTATGTTCTTCCATACCAAAATTTTTATGTTCTTTCAAAAGATTTATTTTAAGATCATTAGTTTTCTGAACCTCTTTATAAGTTTTCAGTGAAGAAGATGAGGATGATGAACTAAATTGCACAGGAAAATTTACAGAGCTTGGTGTCGTATTTTCTATTTCATCTTCATATAAAAGTTCATGAACAATTTTATTATCCTGAAAGGATAATAAGTTTGAAGATAATTTTAATTCATGGTTATGTAATACTTGTTTTAAAAAATTCATTACCTTTTCAAAAGTTAAATCTTTATTGTGGCCCATTTTCTTTTTGTATGTTAAAGCCATCTTACAATAACCAATCAAATTGACAAAATTTTCTTGACTATGGGACTCATTTTTTTGGGTTTTTGAATTTGATTTTTTTAAAAAATCATCCAATTCTTTTATAAATAAAGTGAATACTTTTAGAAAAAAATTTAACTCCTTTTGCTCAACTTCATTAATGGAGCAATGGTTAACATGTGATGGTAACATTCTAAAATCCTTTTACATCTAAGCCTTATTAATCCGCATTTCCCCATAATAAATTTGCCGCTTCATCCTCTTCTTTGCGTTTTTCAGGCGTTTGGTCCGTAGCCCCTACAGACCACATGGGCAATAAAATAATTAAGGTTGCTGCTGAGCAAATAAATAGAGCTATAAAAAAGCCTCGCCAATGGTATTTTTCAATAACAAAGCCTAAGGGGTAACCCGATACGGCAGCCCCTAGATAACCAAATAAACCAGCAAAACCATTTGAAGTACCGGCTGCTTTTTTATGGACAAGCTCCGCAGCTGCAAGGCCTGCTAGCATTTGAGGTCCAAATACAAAAAAACCTATACCTGCCATTAAACAAGAATCCAAAAATACATTTACTTGAGTAGAATACCAAAAGGCTGGCACAAGAAAAATTAAAGCAATAGCACAAAATACCATATAGGGAACCCGTTTGCCTTTAAAAAAGCAATCAGAGCCCCAGCCTGCAAAAATAGTACCCAAAAACCCACCTACCTCAAACCAGGAAACCGTTAGCCCTGCTACATATTGCGAGTAATTTTTTTCCTCTACTAAATACCACATTCCCCAGTCATTAAAGGCGGTACGCACTACATAAATAAAGAAATAAGAAATGGCTAAGGCCCAAACAAATTTATTAATTAAGACATGCTCAAATAATATTTGTTTAACACTTAAAGAATCATGCTTGGCAGAATCTTCTGAGTGAAGGGAGCTTGTTAAATTTTCTTCTTTTTTAAATTTTTCAATAGGCGGAAGTCCTAAAGATTGAGGAGAATCTCTTAACCTATTTAATAACAATATTCCCCCTGCTATACAAATAACACCTGGAATGTACATGGCATAACGCCAACCAAACTTACCCGCTAATAAGGCCGCAAGGATAGCAATCAGGTAACCACCGGCATTATGCGAACTTGAGCATACACTCCACCAGGTGCCTCGTTCTCTTTTTCCATACCAATGGGTTAATTGCTTAGTAACCGGAG
>JAQGOH010000138.1 GCA_028293705.1 Francisellaceae bacterium
TTCGCATTAAGGTTTTTAACTTTAATAAGTTAACTTTATAACAAATAGGAACGACCCAGATGGTTGTAATTCGTCTAACAAGAGGTGGAGCTAAAAAGCGTCCTTTCTATCATATTGTAGCTACTGATAGCCGAAACCGTCGTGATGGACGGTACTTAGAACAATTAGGTTATTTTAACCCGATTGCCAAAGGCCAGGAAAAACGATTATCTTTAAAAGATGAACGGGTTGCCTATTGGATATCACAAGGCGCTAAACCTTCGGATAGGGTTCAAAGTTTATTAAAAGAAGCTTCGAAAACTACCGAGGCTAAAGATGCTGCTGCTTAATTTAGAAGCGCTTTATTCGAGGTAATTTTTGTGGATACGCTTAATCAATCCCAGTTGTCCGATTGGGTGGCAGTCGGGCGTATCGGTGCCCCTTATGGTATTAAAGGGGCCTTTCATGTTCAATCTTTTACTATGCCAGCGAGTAACCTTTTAAATCATAAAGAATGGTTTATTGATTATAAGAATGAAAAAAAGATTTTTATTCCACTGGATTTAAAAACGCACGGCAAAGATTTAGTTGCTAGACTTGAATTATTTACAAGTCCTGAATCGGTAAGAGAACTGGTTAATTCATTAATTTATATTCCAGCGGATAGATTACCGAGTTTAAAAGAAGGTGAATATTACTGGGCACAATTGATAGGTTTAACTGTTATCAATCAAGATGGGATAACTTTAGGCATTGTGAATAATTTATTAGCCACAGGCTCTAATGATATTTTAGTCGTAAAAGGTGAGAGGGAAAGATTACTTCCTTATTTAGATGACTACGTATTAGAAATCGATATTAATAAGAGAATAATGAAGGTAGATTGGGACCCGGAGTTTTAGGTGTGGTGTGGAGTTGTTACACTTTTTCCACAAATGTTCCAAGCCTTAACAGAGTATGGAATTACCGGACGGGCTTTTAAAAGAGGATTAATAGAAGGATCCTTTTTTAACCCTCGAGACTTTGCAACCGACCTTCATAAAACGGTTGATGACAGACCTTATGGAGGGGGGCCTGGGATGGTAATGAAAGTAGCGCCCTTAAGGGAGGCAATTAAACAAGCTAAACAGCATTGCCCAGGCTCTGTATTACCTCGGTTAATTTATCTTTCTCCTCAAGGAAAGCCCTTAACCCAAAGCCTAATACAAGTATTAAGCCGAGAAACCGCCCTTATCTTTGTGGCAGCTCGTTATGAAGGTTTAGATGAGCGCTTAATGCAATGTGAGCCTGGAGAAGAATATTCTCTTGGTGATTTTGTTATTAGTGGGGGTGAGTTGGCAGTAATGGTATTGATGGACGCTATCATCCGATTAATACCCGGTAGTCTTAATGAGAGCCAATCGGTTATCGAAGATTCTTTTCAAGAAGGTCTTCTCGATTGTCCCCATTATACGAGGCCCAAGATATATGAGGACTTAGAAACCCCAGCGGTACTTTTAAGTGGTAATCATATTGAGATAAAAAGATGGCGCTTAAAAGAGAAATTGGGTCATACCTGGCTTAAAAGGCCAGATTTGTTAAAGAATAGAATATTATCAGATGATGAACAAAGTTTATTAGATGAATTTATTGCAGAATATAAGCCAAAGGGGGAATAAACCATGCAAAAATTAATAGATCACGTTGAAGAATCTCAATTGAGGACCGATTTGCCCACCTTTAAAACGGGTGATACGATTATTGTTAGATCAGAAGTGGTTGAAGGAACTCGTCGTAGATTGCAAGCATTTGAAGGAGTGGTGATTGCTAAACGTAATCGTGGTTTAAACTCTGCTTTTACGGTTAGAAAAATTTCTCATGGGGAAGGGACGGAACAAGTTTTTCAAACCCATAGTCCTATCATTAAAACGATAGAAGTCAAACGCCGTGGTGATGTGCGTAAAGCTAAATTGTATCATTTACGTGGTTTAACCGGTAAGGCTGCTAGGATTAAAGAAAAGCTAGGTAAGCAATCTATTACCAAAAATGCTAATGACATAGAAGCTTCCGACAATACTGCTTCTGAATAATCTTATTCAAAATCCTTGAGTTCCCCTTTTACCAGCTAAGAGGGGAATCGTTATAGTTAATCTTATTATAATCAATTTAAAATATTAATTAAGATTTACACCCCTCTTATTCAGACCTATACTAAATAAAGAATTTTTAAATTTAATATTTAATAAGAACAAGTGTATGCTTAGTATAAAACACCTAATAATATTTATAATGACTATCTCTTTTAAAAGGTAATAAAGGGATTAAAATACAGGGAATCGAGTGCATGGATATAGAAGAAGCTACATTCAATAAAAAAAATAAGATTTTATTAAGAAGGGCTTTAATGGGATTTCTTAATGGGGTTTTCTTATATATTACCTATCTTATTTTATATTATTTAAAATATTTTCGTACCACTTTTAATCAATTTGTTATTCTATCTATTATTATGGGCACCATTTCCTCTGGGTTCATATTAATCATTTATAAAGGATGGAACCAAAAATTTAAAGATACCAGTCTTACCATTCCTATTCTTATTTGGTGTGATATTTGTATATTAGGAGGCATATATTTAAGTTACCATTTAAGGGAAATAATTTTAACCCAGTTATTGATAGTAGTTACTTATGGCTCTTTCCGTTTAAGACCTTCTCAATTTTTTATTCTGTCTTTAATAACAATGATTGGAACCCTCATATGTTATAGTTTGATATATTTTTTTCACCCGCAATTCATTAACGTAAATTATGAAATTACCAACTTGATTATATTTGGTTTTTTATTATCTTCAGCATCGAGTTTAGCCTCGCAGATGAGTAAATTTAGGTGCCATTTAAAAATTAACAATAATAAGTTAGAAAAAGCTTTAAAACAAATTGAATTATTATCAGAAAAAGACGAATTAACTCAAGTTAAAAACAGAAAATATATTATGGAAGTATTAGAAAAACAATTAAGTTTAGCTACCCGGGATCCTCACTATTTTTTTTCTATCGGCATCCTAGATATTGATTATTTTAAAAGAATTAATGATGAATATGGCCATTTAATAGGGGATATAGTTTTAATGGAATTTTGTAAAATCATTACGAGCTCCTTAAGAAATATCGATTATTTTGGACGCATAGGAGGGGAGGAATTTATGCTGGTTTCTCCGTCGACTAATAAAAAAAACATGAAAATACTTATTGAAAAAATCAGAATAAATTTAGAAAATACGACTATTTCTCATGGAGAACTCAATTTAAGGCTCACCACTTCAATTGGTTTTACAGAATATAAAGTCTCAGACTCGGTGAAAGATATGCTAATTAGGGCAGATAAAGGATTATATAAGGCTAAAGAACAAGGTAGAAATCAAGCAGTATTTTTATAGTTTTTAACTAGTTTATTTAATTTAATGGAATAATACCCGTGAATGATATAAGAGAATTGAAAAAAAATAACTTAATACTCATAAAAAAGCTTAGAGTAGTCATTAGTGGAGGAACAGTATTAACTCTTTTATCTGCTCTATTATTTTCAGCTGGGCTGTTTAGAACCACTCATATTCAATTTATATGCTTATTTATCACTTACTGGTTGATAAATGTTGGAGTATTATTAGTTATTTATTTCGGCAAACACAGGAAATTAAAAGATCCAACTTTAAACGGTCCAATTTTAATATGGTGCATCATAACGATATTAACTGTTAATTACTTAAGCTTATTATATCGGGGCACTACTATACTGCTTTTAGTGTTTAGTTTGGTATACGGTTCTTTTAAATTAAGCTTAAAACAATATATTTATATATCTTCTTTTAGTTTGATGGGATATATAATGGTGGTGTTAGCTTTATATAAATGGCATCCAAATTCAATCAATTTCAAAGGGGAAATTGTTACTATTTTTGTATTGATGGGAGTTCTATTTGAAACCATTACCGTAGCCTGGGATTTGAGCAAATTACGAAGCTATTTAAAAAATAAATCTGAAGATTTAAAACTTGCATTAGAGAAAATTGAATCCCTTTCCGTTCTGGATGAGTTAACGAAAGTTAAAAATAGACGTTTTATAATGGAAGTTTTAGATAAGCAATTCGCTTTATGTGAGCAAGATCCTAATTATTGTTTTTCCGTTTGTATATTTGATATAGATTTTTTTAAGAAAATTAATGATCAATTTGGTCATTTGGCGGGGGATCATGTATTAATTGAATTTTGTAGGGCTTTGGAAATTTCTTTAAGAAAAAATGATTATTTCGGTCGGTTTGGGGGAGAAGAATTCATTTTAATTATTCCCTTAATGGAAAAAAATAAACTAATGGAGTATGCGGAAAGAATTAGAACTATTATAGAGAAACTAGTTATTAATTATGAGGAATCTGTTTTAAAAATTACCGTATCCATTGGTGGGGCTCAATATCTTAAGCATGAATCCATTAAGGAGTTATTGGTTAGAGCTGATAAAGCTTTATATTTGGCTAAGGGAAATGGTCGCAATCGCATCGTCATATTATAAAATTTTCAAAGGGTTTTAAGTTTGTTTTGAATAAGTTCTAGCTCTTCTGCAGGTACTTCAACCACGAGTAATAATTTTCCTTGTTTGATAGCTAATTCATATTCCTTAATTTCAGGTTTGGTAATAGAAATACCAATCAATGAACTGGCCCAGGCCCCAAACCCACTGCCAAAAAGGGTCAAACCTAACAAAGCCCGCCCCCCTACAATTAGATCGATTGGTGGAGGTAAAAATACTGCCCCAAGCCCCGCTAACAACCCAATAGAGGCCCCTACTAGAGACCCTTTTTGTAAGGCACCCAATAAATCTGATTTTTCTAAAGCATCAGGCGCATGGGCATCTAAGATTTCTAAATGTTGTTTATTATGGGTGATGACGGCAATAGCTTGCTCTTTAATTCCTGATGCTTTTAAAAAATTAATAGCTCTACGGGCTGATTCAAGATCGGGGGATAAATGAAAAATTTGAGTCATAGTATTTCTGCCTAATAATCATAACCTTCTTACTCTCACCACTTTATCTTAATAATCAATTGAAAGCTATGACTCAAATATGGTGAGCGATAAGATCTATAACGTTTTTGGATACTAACAGACTTAAATGTCCTTTGTTTTCTAATATAAAATATTGCTGAGTAGTTCGCTTAAATGGGGGCAGGGCATTTTGCCAAGGCACGATTAAATTATCTAATTTGCTAGCAATATGGTAATAAGCAATGGTAGATGCTTCCATTTGTTTTGATAAATTTAAAACAAATGGATGATGAAGGGTCATTTGCTTTGCACTGGTACCAAGACCTAATTTGGCGAGCTGGGTCCCTTGTAAGGGTGAGCCTAAGGTAAACACTTTAGAGACTTTAATAGGAGAGACAAAATTTTCAGCATAAAAACTACTCACTAATCCCCCCATTGAGTGCCCTATTAAATTTATTTCCTTAAAATTTCCTTCTGATTTAATGATTTTTATTTTTTCCTCTACTCTTTGAGCTTGAGTTTTTAAAGAAGCAAACCAGGGATAAAGATTAACTGTATAAATAGGTCCCTTGTATTGCTTTTGTAATTTATAACAAAACCATAACCAACCTGTCTGGTTATGCAGATAACCATGGACCAATAGAATGGGGGGATAATTAGAGCTTAGCGTTTCTGGTTTAGATTTTAGCGCCCAATTTTTAAATGGTTTTAAGAGAATAGCTAAAAAGGTACAAAAGATCTCTATGAAAAAACTTTGCATTAAATGAGTGGCGGAATAACCTTCTTTACTTTTATATAAATGATAAATTAAAACTCCATGAGTAATTAAAGGCATTAATACTGCAATACTAAAACTAAAGCCTAAAATAATGAGGAGGAATTTACTTATTATCGATAATAATACGTAGGGCATGAATTTCTGTGCTCATTAATGGATGAAGGATTTTATAAATTAACTTATGTTTTTCAATTAAGGTTAAATCATTGAAAGAAGGAGAATTAATAAAAAGGGCAAAATGTCCTCCTCCATGGGTCTTTGCGGCTAAATGATTGGCATGTTTAGCACTTTCATCAATAATGTTTAAACGAGTAGGCTTGAGAGCCGTATTTAATAAATCCTGTATTTTTTGGATGGTGTGTATAGGATTGGATGAATTCATCAATGTTTTTTATTAAGTTCTAGGTGTTTAGATATAAAAAATCCTTGTCCTACCACAAAAATCAGGGTCAAAATTAAAGTGCCAAATAATTTAAAATTTACCCAGGTTTGAGTATCAAATTGATAAACAATGACTAAATTTAAAATACCCATTATTAAAAAGAAAACCCCCCAACTCATATTAAGTCGAGACCATACGGGTTGAGGTAAACTGATATTTTTACCCATCATGGTTTCAGCGATAGTTTGACGTCCGATTAAATGATTAATAATGAAGGCAAGACTTAAGATCCAATATAAGGCAGTGGGCTTTAGTTTTATAAACCATTCATTCTTAAAAAAGAGGGTAGCCCCCCCAAAGACGCAAATTAAGAAAAGACTAATAAGGGGTAATTTTTCAAAATGACCTTTTTTTACTCTTCCCCAAATAACTTGAATCAGGCAAGCAGCCATGGCTGTCACGGTAGCGCCATAAATACCACCCACTTTAAAGCTTATAAAGAATAAAATAATCGGGAAAAATTCAGATAAAACTTTTAACATGTCTTATTGGCATCCCTAGCTTGATATAGATTTTTGATAAGTTTCTAACTTAATAATAAGTAGACGGCTTATTAAGCTCGTTATACAATAGTTTGATATTCAGGAGCAAGTTTTTAATGGAAGCTAGAGAAGTCGCACCCCCTCTTTCTGAGAACCCCACGGTCTATGCACGGTTTAAAGGCGAAGCCTTAACGGCATTGCCGGTTGATTTATATATACCGCCTGACGCTTTAGAGGTTATTCTTGAGGTTTTCGAAGGCCCTTTAGACTTATTATTATACCTTATAAAAAAACATAACCTTGATATCCTTAATATTCCAGTAGCGGCTATTACGCGCCAATATGTCGACTATGTAGAATTAATGACTATCTTTCAGTTAGAATTGGCAGCAGATTATTTAGAAATGGCAGCTTTACTTACCGAAATTAAGTCCAGAATGTTATTGCCTAAGCCTGCTGAGTCGCTAGAAGATGAAGAAGACCCCCGAGCAGAATTAGTTAGACGTTTACAAGAATATGAAAGATTTAAAATAGCAGCTCTGACCTTAGATGAAATGCCAAGAGAAGGGCGAGATATATTTACCGCAGAAGCTGGCTTGCCTGATTTAAATTTAGTCAAGCCTTTACCTGAAGTTGATTTACAAGAGATAGTAAAAGCGCTAAGAGATGTATTTAAACGAGTGGATTTACAATCCGTACATAAAATAAGGCGAGAGGTATTATCGGTTAGAGAACGCATGAGCCGAATTTTATCCCTATTAATTGACGATCAATTTGTCGATTTTACTAGCTTCTTCGATCCCAAAGAAGGATGCTCAGGCATAGTAGTTACTTTTTTAGCTATTTTAGAATTAGCTAAAGAAGCTATTATTGAACTGGTTCAATCAGAAGAATTTGGGCCCATATATATTAGGAAAGCTGCATGAGAACGGATGACTTTAATTTAAAATCTTGGTGTGAGGCCATCTTATTGGCTAAAGGACAAGCGATGTCTATTGAATCACTGCAAGCTCTCTGGGAACCAGAAGAAAAACCCAGTATCCCGGCTTTTAAGACAGCTTTAAATGAATTAAAAGAAGAATTAAAATTAAGAGCAATAGAATTAATTGAAGTTGCTAGTGGTTATCGAATACAAATTAAGCAGGAGTGGGCTGGATACATAGCTAAACTATGGGAAGAAAAACCCGCTCGTTATTCCAGGGCCCTTTTAGAAACTTTAGCATTGGTAGCTTACCGACAACCCATTACCCGAGGTGAAATAGAAGAAATAAGAGGTGTCTCGGTTAGTAGCTCCATTTTTAAAGTATTAGTAGAAGAAAGAAATTGGATTAAAGTAGTAGGACATAAAATGTTACCTGGGCGTCCTGCTTTATATGCCACCACCAAGCATTTCTTAGATTATTTTGGTTTAAAAGATTTAGAGCAATTACCCAATTTACCCGAAATGAACCTTATTCAAGATATTCCACTTGAAGCGCTAGAGCAGCAATTGGAAGCAAAATTATTAGAAAACCAAACCCCGAACCCATCCATAAACATACATGAAGATATAAGAGAGACACATGAAACCGAAAACAACCAAACCCAATCTGCCTTCGAATGCGAATCCGACGAGTCCTTCGAGCTCCCAGAATAAGAAGCCTCTTAAAGGTGAAAAATTACAAAAGCTCTTAGCTAATTTAGGATTAGGATCTCGACGTCAAATTGAAAATTGGATTATGGAAAATCGTATAACCGTAAATGGTAAAGTCGCAAAAATTGGTGATAGGGTTATTTTACTTGATAAAATTACGATTGATGGAAAACTGATTAGGAAAGATTTAAAGAAAAATTTTAAGACAAAAGTATTAATTTATCATAAGCCAGTGGGTGAGATGTGTACCCGAAAAGATGAAGAAGGAAGACCTACGGTTTTTGATAGATTACCGCGTTTAGTTGGTGAGCGATGGATAAGTGTGGGTCGTCTTGATATGAATACAGCGGGTTTACTGCTATTTACCAATGATGGAGAATTGGCGAATCGGCTAATGCACCCTTCTAGTGAAATTGAGCGGGAATACGCTGTAAGAATATTAGGTAATCCTTCAAAAGATAGTCTCGATAAACTGCAGCACGGGGTAGAACTTGAAGATGGCGTGATGAAGTTTGATAGATTATGGGACGCAGGGGGAGAAGGGGCTAACCATTGGTACCATGTTATCGTCAGAGAGGGACGAAATCGACTAGTTCGACGTTTATGGGAGTCACAAAACTTAGTGGTGAGTCGCTTAATTAGAGTTCGTTTTGGAAACATTTTGCTACCAAAATTTTTAAGAGCCGGTCGATGGATTGAAATGCATGAAAAAAATATAGAGGGTTTAGCAAAGCTTACCTGTGACTAATTGATAACCTTTTCTAACTAAAAAGGCTAGAATTAATATATCTTAAATTATTATATAAAAACTATAATCTTATATTTATATAGGTGTGTGATTCATAGACATCGTTTCAGTAATTTAGTATTCTAACCCCCTATGAATAGGCAAGTTAAAGCTCGTTTAGGATGGGTTAATCTTTATCTAGAATCAAAAAGAGTATTAGAACTTTATAAAAGACGAACCGCAGATAACACCTTAAAGTTTCTAGATAAAATGCTTGAAGAATTTCCTTTTCCTATTCAGCGGATCCAAAGCGACAGAGGGTATGAGTTTTTTGCAGAAAAAGTTCAGCTAAAAATGATGGAATATTGCATAAAATTTCGTCCTAATAAGCCTGCTTCCCCCCATTTAAACGGCAAGGTAGAACGCTCTCAAAAAACAGATTTAGAAGAATTTTATCCAACAGTAGACCGTTCAAATTTTGAAAAACTCAAAGAAGAACTAGCTTATTGGCAATTTTTTTATAATTGGCAAAGACCACATGGCGCATTAAAGGGTAAAACACCCTCTCAAATTGATTGTGAATTATGTGATAAGACTCCTTTACAGGAAGAAATAGAAACCCTCTACGACGTTTCTAAAGAACATATCCAAAATCCAAACTATTTTTTTGAAATGCAACTAAGAAAATTGAAAGGATGTCTGTGAATCACACATATATGGTTTGATATTAAATTACTTAAATAAAATGTTGATTAGTTTTATGCTCTTCTTCCTCTGACTTATATTCAAATGCACTTAAGCTATTATCTGCTACTTTATTGAATTGGTTATTTATCATGAATGTGGAAGAAGGAAAAGCCTCATGTCGATATTGATTCCCTAATTGAATATATTTATTTAATTTATAGTTAAATTCTTTGTTTAATAATTGATATTCATCTTTATCTATTCTTTTTAAGGCAGAAGCATAAGTGCTGACTTTAGCATAAATAAATCCTAAGGCGGCTTGCTCTACAGCTGAGTAAATGCTATGCGAAGGGTAAAGATTAAGCTCTAATTGAGCTTGCTTAAGTTGTTCTTTACAAAGATCTAAGGTTAAGGGAATATTTTCTATTTTACCAATTCCTAATGCGAATAGTCGGGAAGGTATCGCTTCTAACAATTGAGCTTTCCAAGCTTTTTTATCTTCGATAAAGCTTAATATTTGTAAGCTTAAATCTCGAACTTCCTCAATGCTTACTTTCTTTATTAAGTCAGGATAATGAAAAATGGCATTTCTAAAGTTCTTAGCTATCTCCTTAGAGAAAGGAGATAATCCCTGACTATTTTTATAATGCTCCATTAAACGAGCAATAGTACCTAATAAAGCATAACAATAAAGAGAGGGATGAACTTCCACTATTTCAATTTGAAGTAATTGTTTTAATAAGGCTTTTTCTTTGTTAACCACCATTCTTTTAGGTAAGTCACTTAAAGAATCCAGGGTTAAAGCCTTAGGCTTTTTAGTATAAAATAGACCTTGGCTTATAAGTTTATTGCTATGCACTTCTAAGGATGGTTTTTTAGTTAAATTTATTCTTCTTATGCTTAAAATAGCTTTTTTGCTTTCTTGCTGCAATATTAAGGTATCTTTCTTTTGCTGTAACTCTTTAAATTGGGCTTCTAAGCGTTCAAATGCCTGCCATAATTCTTCTTTATTTTCTACTGCGAGTGAATTAGAAGTTTTAATAGTTTTTTTAACTGCATGTTGAAGCGTTTTACAATTTTTTATATTAGCTTCTTCAATTTTATCGTTTAAGTTTGATAGTTCTTTCCTAGCTTGATTAATGGTATTAATTAAAGTTTGGGATTTTACATAAATTTGATGAATAGATAGCAATTGCTTTTTAGCTTTATTAAAATTTCCTAATTTAACATTTTTTTGTATTAAAGACCCTTTAAGTTTATAAACCTTTTTAAAATGCTCTTGAAAGATAATTAATTGCTCTTCAGAAGTTTCAACGGTATGAGTTAGTTTTTCTAATATTTCAAGCCATTCTTTAAAATTACTCACTATCTTAGTAGGATATTTTAGTAATTCACTTACTATGGCTTGATGTTCGTTCATTCTCTTTTGAGTTTCAGTTAAATTTTCTCTAAATTCCTTTATTTTAGGGGTTAAATCTAATTCAGAAACTTTATTCATCAAGATGGTTAAATTAAAAAGCTCGCTCATGATCTTATTAGATTGTTCGCGAAACGCTTCTTCTTGTGCCTTAGTCTGCCGTTCTTTATTATAATTTTCCATTTCAATAGCATACTTAATTAATAAAGATTGAAAATAGTTGTCGGCGGGATCAGTTGTCTTCTCCCAGTCCTGAAAAACTTTAATTAAATGGTCAGGCTTAAAGGAAAGAGATTTAATAGGGTTAGGTAAATGAAGAGAAAAGTGTTTTAATGTTGTGATAATCAATTGCTCATTCTTAAATTCAGCCTCTAAAAAAAACAATTCTTTAGCAAAATAATGATATTGGCCGTCTTCGATATTAAGCATATTTTTGGGGATAAAGCTGTTTAAATGTATGATAAACTTAGCTAAATCACTTTGTAATAAAGCATTGTGTTTTTGGTTTATTTGTATTCGAAATTCATCGATAAAAGGTTGGAGATGAATTTGCATTCTTTTAAATTTATGAGAAAATACACACTTTAATAATGAAGTTTTTAATAAATCAATCGTTTCTGGTAATAAGCTTTTATCATTTTCTAATAATAATAATTTTATGGTTTCTATATGACCCTCCATAGCTGCAACCATTACGACGTTGAGACCCTCTGTTGTAGTTTCGTGTAGAAAATCAGGATTTTTTTTTAATAAAAGTTTAACCGTTTCATTTTGACCGGCTTGTGCGGCTGCCATTAAAACACTGAAACCAAAGTTATTGCGTTTATATAAAAGAGGAGGCTCTTTTTCTAATAAAAGTTTAATGACTTCATTTTGACCATTTTGTGCTGCTACCATTAAAACAGTAGTACCATCATTAGCGGTTTTATGTAAAAGAGTGCGATTTATTTCTAATAAGAGTTTAATAGTTTCATTGTGGCCAACGTGTGCTGCTACCATTAAAATGGTGAAACCATAGTTATCGCATTTATACAAAAGAGAAGAGTTTATTTCTAATAAAAGTTTAATGGTTTCATTTTGACCATTTTGTGCTGCTACCATTAAAACAGTAATGCCATCATTAGTGGTTTTATGTAAAAGAGAGGATTTTTTTTCTAATAAGAATTTAATAGTTTCATTGTGACCAGCTTGTGCAGCTGCCATTAAAACACTGTGACCATGGTTATCGCTTTTATTTATAAGATTATGATCTTTTTCTAATAAAAGTTTAATAATTTCATTTCGACCATTTTGTGCTGCTACCATTAAAACAGTAGTGCCATCTTTAGAAGTTTTATCTAAAAGAGCGAATTTTTTTTCTAATAAGACTTTAATACTCTCATTCTGGCCATATTGTGCAGCAACCATTAATATATTAAGTCCTCTTTTGTTAATATATTCTAAAAAATTTGGTTTAGCTTGTAATAAAAAGTCAATTACCTCTTTTTTGAATGAAATTTCTTCTTTAGTATTTTCTTTAGCTTTTTCTACCGTAATAAATAACAGATTGTCGTCTCTCTGGATATCAAGTAAATCCGGGTGCTCGGTTACTAATCTTCTAATAGTACTTATATCAGATAGTTCTAATGCTTTTATAAATTGAAATTCAGTAGACATTTGTTCCTTCCTATTACATATCAATGCTTGAGTTAATACATCTTGAATTATTATATTGTGGTTGCTATCATACATTGACTGACTATACTGTCAAGGCTAAAAAAGTATTTTTTAATATAATTCTTAGGATATAAATTTAATTTCCAAGCGTAATTTAGAAATGTGTAGTTATGCATTAATGTGATGATGTGCATAAGAGAATTTAATATTTTAGCGATGAATGAAATTGAAAAAAACAAAGCTAATTCAAGTAAAGCCATTATTCTCATTGGCACCATCTTAAACGAAGTTAATAGGTCAAAAGACTTCCATCATTAGAGTTGTTGTTCAAGATATCAAATTTCGATTTTAGAATCAAATGGCTTTTTTGAATATGTTTTAGAAAAACTAGTCATACACGCTTTTCTCATTTCTCGAGAATTGAATCGCAATAAAAGAAATGTTTGGGGTTTGATATAATGCAAAAAATTAAAAGCAATTTTTACAAGCCATGGATTTCAGAAAAATTTATAGGCTAATTCCATGCGCTATGAAAGAATGAGTTTTAAAATTAATAAGGGCCTTTACCTTTTCTTGAGTAAAAATATTAAAGGAAATAACATGAAAAAACTTATGCTAATAATCATAAATAAATTGACGGCGGTTTTAATTTGAGATTGAATTCCTAACTCCTGGGCTAATAATAGGTAGGAAATATTATCTTGAAGGGTTAGCTTTAATTGACTTAAATAATTTCTAAGGGCAGGATTATAAGGATTAATAAATCCTCCCAATTCATTCCAGGCAACTTGTGATTGACGAGCAAAAAGTGTACTGACTAAGGAAATCCCAATAGATGAGCCTAGAGTTCGCATTAAACTAAATATACCAGCTGCCTCATTAATTTTATCTGAAAGTAAACTCCATAAAGCCAAAGAAGATAAGGGACCCATAATAAAACCAGATCCTAACCCTTGTAAGATAATGGGCCAAATAATCCACCATTCATTTATTTCTAAAGAATAAAAGGTACAAGCATAAGAACCTATAGTACTTAAAGTAATTCCTAAGGCAATAAAATATTGGCTTGGATATTTATTTAAATATTTCCCTACTAGCATCATACTAAACATGCTAGCAAAACCACGTGGTGCCATTAAAAGACCAGTGCTTAAGGTGGGATAGCCTAATATGTCTTCTAATAAAATCGGTTGTAAAACCATGCAACCATATAAACCTAAACCCATACACATCACCATGCTGCTAGCGACTAAAAAGTTTCTATCTAGGAATATTTTGATATCAAAGATAGGATTAACTTTATTGGGTTTATACAATAAAAAAGCTATAAAGCCACTAACGCCTAACACAGTCATAGTTTTGATATAAGATGAATTAAACCAATCTTCTTGATTGCCTCTATCTAAGATATATTGTAAAGAAGCAATAAATAAACTAATGAAAGCAAGTCCCCACCAATCTAAAGAACGTTTTTTAATGGTAGTATTAGGTATGGTTTTCCAGCATAAAATTAAGGATAAAATACCGATTGGGACATTAATATAGAAAGTCCAACGCCAATTAAAATACTCCGTTAAATAGCCTCCTAAGGTAGGTCCTAAGATAGGCCCGACCATTATTCCCATCCCCCAAATAGCCATTGCCTTATTACGTTCATCAGCGGGATAAGTACTAATCATAATAGCTTGGGAAAGGGGAACCAGTGCTGCCCCAAATACGCCTTGTAATAATCTAAATAAAATCATATTGCCAAGATTTGGTGACATGCCACACAGCATGGAAGAAATTACAAAACCTCCAATGCTCATTAATAAGTATCTTTTACGGCCTAAAATATCAGTCAAAAAACCCGTTAAAGGCATCATGATTGCGGTAGCAATTAAATAACTGGTTAATACCCAGCTAATTTGATCTGAACTCGCTGAAAAACTACCTTGCATGTTGGGGAGAGCTACATTGACAATTGTGGTATCGAGAACCTGCATAACCGTTGCACTCATAAGCGCTATGGTTATAACCTTTTTGGTGTCAAATAATGCCAATTTATTATTTATGGTGAAAAATCCTTTAAATTTACCCTGACCGAGGCACTGATACCGACAGGTAAAACTAATTCTTTTTCTTTATTAACGATGAGCACTTTAACAGGCACCCGTTGAGTAACCTTTACCCAGTTTCCCGTGGCATTTTGTGGGGGCAATAATGAAAAAACGGTACCTGTTCCTCCGCTAATACTTTCCACCTTCCCTTTAAAAGTAAGCTTAGGGTAAATATCAAACTGGATATTGGCTGTTTGACCAGGTTTTATATTGATTAATTCAGTTTCTTTAAAATTTACATCCACCCAAAAACCTTCTTGTTTGATTAAGGCAAAAAGAGCTTGGCCTGTTTGAACTTGGGTTCCTGACACTAAACTAAAATTGGTAATTTGCCC
>JAQGOH010000004.1 GCA_028293705.1 Francisellaceae bacterium
AGTTTAATAACCACAAGGGTAATAAATAAGAAACTATGTAACACTTTACTATACTTTATATTAAAAAGTGATAAATAAACTTTATCAAAAGTTAAGCCACTCTACCATATAGTATGGGGTGCCTACACCTTGTGCCCTTTTTGAAAGGAGTATATCAGAAACCATTTACTTAGCAACTTATTCTATTTTGACTCCCTCTCTGTTAGTATGGATGAAAATTTAAAGAATTAAAGTCTAAACGATGATAGAATACCGATATGATAAATTTAAAATCCTCAACAACCCCCAGTTCAGTTTCTTATGTAACTGTATCCAATAATGCCGAAGGTCAACGTATTGATAATTTTTTAATTAATCATCTTAAAGGTGTACCTAAAAGTTTAATTTATAAAATTGTTAGAAAAGGCGAGGTACGGGTTAATAAAGGCCGGGTTAAACCCTGTTATAGGGTTAAAGAAAATGATCTAATCCGAGTTCCCCCTGTTAGGGTTGGCGAGTTAAGTGACAAAGAATTAATTTTGCCGAAAGATTTTAAAGAAAAAATTATTAGCCAAATTTTATACGAAGATGAAGCTTTATTAATCCTTAATAAACCCGCTGGCATGGCTGTACATGGAGGTAGTGGACTCAGTTTTGGCGTAATAGAGGCCCTACGTCAAGTATATCCCCAGCATAAAAATTTAGAATTGGTCCATCGCTTAGATAAAGAAACTTCTGGCTGTCTTATGATAGCTAAAAAACGTAGCATGTTAAAATTATTACATGAAATGCTACGGGTTGGCCAAATCAAAAAAGAATATTTAGCGCTAGTGAATGGAGACTGGGCAGGAGAGCTCGTTAAAGCCCCTTTATTAAAAAATCAATTACAAAGTGGTGAAAGAATTGTAAAAGTTGATGAAGAAGGACAACCAAGCCAAACACTATTTAAATTAGAAAAAAAGTTCAAGCATTGTTGTTTAATGAGAGCCTTTCCCATTACAGGACGAACCCACCAAATACGGGTGCATGCAAATTTTGCCCAACATCCTATCGCATTCGACATGAAATATGGCGATAAAGCATTTAATGTTTATATAAAAACTAAAGAATTGACTAGACTTTTTTTACATGCGCAAAAATTAACTATTCCTTTACCCGATCAACCCCCTTTAGTGGTCGAGGCTAAAATGGATAGTATCTTAGAAAACTGTTTAAATAATTTATCGAAGGAGAACTTACATGCTTAATTCAAATGAAAATAATTCTTCATCGACCGAATGGTCCCATTTATTTCAATCTTATTTAAAAGAACAACGTTTAACCCGCCGGTGGAATATTTTCTTTAAATTAATATTTGTCGGTTTGCTTGGGTATTTCTTTATTTTACCTTTTACTTTATTAAAATTAGAAATGAATCAACCCATCCTAACGACTAGCCCGCATACGGCATTGATCAATGTTATCGGAGAGATTGATAGTCAAAAAGAGGCAAATGCTGACAGTACCATTGAAGCGCTTGAAAAAGCTTTTGATAATAAAAATGTTAAAGGAGTTGTATTACGGATTAATAGCCCAGGGGGTAGTGCTGTACAAGCCCGTCAAATTTTTGATGCTATTCAGGTACTTAAAAAGATGAAACCGGCAATAAAAATCTATGCAGCTATCGAGGATATGGGTACATCAGCTGCTTATTTAATAGCTTCAGCCTGTGATGAAATTTATTCTGATCAAACCAGTATTGTAGGTTCGATTGGGGTTATTTTAGACTCGTTTGGTTTTACGGAAATAATGAATAAGGTTGGTGTGGAAAGAAGATTATATACTTCTGGAAAAAATAAAGGCATGTTAGATCCCTTCACCCCACGAAATCTTGAACAAGATCATATAGTACAATCTCAAATTGAATTAGTGCATAAGGCCTTTATTGAAAATGTGAGGTTTGGACGTAAGGAACGTTTAAGAGAAACGCCTGATATTTTTTCAGGTCGGTTTTGGGCAGGTGTCGAAGCGCATAAATTAGGCCTTATAGATGGTTTTGGAGATGTGCGATATATAGCAAGCCAATTAATTAAACAAGACAATGTAGTGGATTACACAACAGGGCTTGGTTTATTAGATAGGCTGTCTCATCGAATTGGCACTTATTTTGGTCAAACTATTTCTCTTAAATTAGATTTTGCAAATAAAGGAATTCGATAAAGTTTGTTTTTGTCCCAATACTTAATCCAGTATTGGGATAGTTTAAGCTTAAAAAAGGAGTTTTAATGCCTAAGATAATACCGGATATTTTATTAATTGAAGATCAAAAATTAAATCAAACATTAATACAAAAAGTATTAATGAAAGGTGGGTTTACGGTATTAGCCTTTAGTGATGGACAATCAGCTTATAATTTTTTTAAAGACAAAGATTTAGGAGATTCATCTGGTAAACTTATAGCTATTTTGATGGATATTAATCTAAAAGATGAGACCATGGATGGCATTAAAACAACTAAATTAATTAGAAAATTCGAACTAGAGCATGAAAAAGATCCAGTACTAATTTATGCGCTTACCAGTAGTATTACCCATGAGAACTTAGAAACCTATAAAAAAGTCAAAATGAATGGTTGTATTGCAAAGGGCGAATTAGTATTAAATAGATTGCGTGAAGCTTTATCAATTAACCTTAAAGATCCTGAACGATTTGTAGCTCCAAATGATAATGAAATTATTTTAAAAGAGGAGTCCCTGCCTATCTTTTCAAGACGCCATTCAAATTCTTAAATATTAATTGTGGAAGATGTGGAAATAAGTCTTTGAGTGGCTGTGCGTAAT
>JAQGOH010000069.1 GCA_028293705.1 Francisellaceae bacterium
TGGGAGAAAAGGATAATAATTATAAATGGAATAATTATATCAATCGATATCATTTTAGGCATATAGATTTAATGGATGTTTTATCCAGTTATAATAATAGAGCTATTACTTCTTTAGAAACGATTGCTATTTTATTAGGCCTACCTGGAAAAATGGGGATGTCAGGAGCGCAAGTATACCAATCCTATTGTGAGAAGGATTTAAAAAGCATTCGCCATTATTGTGAGACGGATGTACTTAATACTTATTTGGTTTATTTGCGTTTTGAATTAATGCGTGGAAATTTAAATGTTGAAACTCATGAAATAGAGTGTGAAAAATTGAAAGCACAGCTTAAACTTTCTTCCAAACCACATTTCCATGAGTTTTTAAGACACTGGGAAAAATAATTTTATAACTTAGACCGAAATTTAAGTTCTGTAACTTTTTGCTTATCAAATTTATCCTTATTTTTAAAACTTTCTTTCCAGTTTTGGCCTATAAGCTCAGCGGCTATAATGGCTAGTTTTTTCGCCTCAGAGTTGTGCTCTTTGCTAAAGGTATATTTATTTAAGATTTCGGTAAGTTTAGTTTGCTGTATCATCCCGCAATTGGTTGTACTTCTAAAAAGTAGAGGCTTTTCAAAGGGGTTATCTGGAAGTGTCATAGTCGTCTTCAGTTAAGTTTGGTAACTTAAGTTTAGTAAAGAATAGCTAAAAAAGGTGAATTTCTATACTATGGTATTTTTTTTTAAATAAAAGCCCGAAAACTAAAAGTAGAGTAAAAGAAATGCAGCAAAATATCCTATCTAAAAAATCAGTTAATCATAATAATTTAATTACTGAGATAAAAAGTTTAAGCCATGATGCTAAAGGTGTGGCTTTTTATGAAGGAAAAGTTCTTTTTGTTGAGGGGGCGCTACCGGAAGAAACGATTTCTTTTAATTACACTAAAAGAAAGTCCACCTTTGATGAAGCCCGGATATTAGAAACAATAAAAGTTTCTTCTGAAAGGGTGGATCCAAAATGTCTTCATTTTGGAGTCTGTGGTGGGTGTTCTTTGCAGCATTTATCTAGTAAAGGACAAATTTTTAATAAAGAAAAAATATTGTTAGAGCAACTTATGCATTTAGGTAAGGTTAAACCGGAACTTGTTTTACCACCCATCCAAGCTAAAACCTGGGGATATCGGAAAAAAGCTCGATTAGGGGTTAAATTTGTTCACAAAAAAAATAAAGTTTTAATTGGTTTTAGAGAAAAAAGAACTAATAAATTAACCGATATTCAATATTGCGAAGTTCTAATTCCAGAGGTAGCTAAGCTATTAATACCTTTTAGTGAATTATTAATGAAACTTAACTGTAAAGATAGCATTGCTCAAATAGAAGTTGCCTCAGGGGATGATTCTGTGGCTTGGATCATACGACATTTATCAAGCATACAACCTGAGGAAATAAAAACCATTATTGAATTCGCTAAATGTCATGATATCCAACTATACTTACAACCCAAGGGCCTTGATAGTATTCATAAAGTATGGCCTTTAGATAATGTTAATCGTTTAAAATATACTATTAAATGTGAAAATATAAATATTGTTTTCCATCCTGCTGATTTTACTCAAGTTAATAAAGAAATTAATGATCTTATGGTAGAACAGGCGCTTAACTTATTAGAGCTTAAAGAGACGGATACGGTTTTAGATTTATTTTGTGGGATAGGTAATTTCACTTTACCCTTGGCTAAACGAGCACGGTTTGTAACAGGGATAGAAGGCGGCTTAAGCATGGTCGAACGGGGTTATGAAAATGCGAATTTAAATTCAATAGAAAATGTTGAATTCTTTTGTCATGATTTAACCCAACCATTGGATAAGTTAGAGTGTTTTAAACGACAATACGATAAAGTGTTGCTCGATCCACCTCGCAGTGGTGCTTTTGAAATTTTGCCCATATTGGGCAAATTAAAGCCTAAGCGTATCGTTTATGTTTCTTGTCAACCAGCTACCCTGGCTCGAGATGCTAATTACTTGGTAAATGTATTGAATTATAAATTTAAAAGCGTTACTGCTTTAGATATGTTCCCTCATACAAATCATGTTGAAGCAATGGCCTTATTCGAAATAGGATAATTTAGGGATTATATTTCTTTTAGTTTTATGACTTATCAAATAAAATTAAATACCTTCTTGTTCGAAATGTTCTGGATTAATATTTCGTTTTTGATAATAAGATTGTATAACCGTTAATACTTCATCTGCAGTATCGACTACTTTAAAAAGCTTAAGGTCTTGTTCATCAATCATCCCTTCAACTTGCAGCTTATTTTTGAACCAGGCAATTAAATCTTTCCAGAAATCTTTAACCACCAAAATTACAGGGATACGTTTGGCCTTCCCAGTTTGGATGAGGGTTAGTATCTCTGCCAATTCATCCAGGGTGCCAAATCCTCCAGGCATTACTACAAAGGCGGTAGCATATTTAACGAACATGACTTTTCGGGTAAAAAAATGTCTAAAACGTAAAGATATATCTTGATATTTATTATTGTTTTCATGAGTGGGCAGCACTATATTTAGTCCCACACTGGTTGCTTTTCCAAGAAAAGCACCTTTATTACCAGCTTCCATTAACCCCTGCCCACCTCCTGTCACCACTGAAAATCCCTCATTGGATAATTTTTCAGTGATGGATACCGTTAAGGTATAGAAGGGATGATCGGGTAGGAGTCTGGCTGAACCAAAAATACTGACTGAGGGTTTAATGTGAGCTAATCGTTCGAAGCCTTCTACGAACTCAGCAATAACTTGGAAAATTTTCCATGATTCAGGGCTTAATAAGGAATCATTAATTGAAGGAGCTTTAGGCCTTGGGATCGATTCAGTCGGTAAATCTTTTGGCATAGTACAATCTCTAATAAAGTTATATTTATAATTATAGCATCCTATAACAATTTAGATTTTAGGATAATTAAAATGTATAATCTTATCAAATTAGGTAATAGGTTATAGAACAATGCAAGATTCAGAATTTCAGCTACGACAAGATGTTAAACTTTTAGGAAATTTATTAGGCAAAATACTTAAAGAACAGGAAGGAATTAATATCTATGATAAAATTGAAGAGATAAGAAAACTAGCGAAAGATTATAAGAACGAACCTGAAAAAGTATTTAATCAATTACAGCAAATGATAAATCCAATGAATAATAAAGAGTTATTGACCATAACGCGTGCTTTTACACAATTTTTAAATCTAACTAATATAGCCCAGCAATACCACCGTATAAGACGTAATCGATATTATCAAAGGCTACCTTTAAAAGGCGCTCAGCCAGGTTCCTTAGTAAAGAGTTTTCAAACCCTTAAAGAGAGAGGGGTTTCTTCTACAGATATCTATCAAGCTATATTAAAATTAGATATTCAATTAGTGTTAACCGCTCATCCCACTGAGGTAATACGTCGGACTTTAATCCATAAATATGATAAAATTTCCAGAAACTTAGAATTATTAGATAAGAAAGACTTATCGAGTAAAGATACTGAAATTTTAATCAATGCTCTTCAGTTAGAAATAACCGCCTGTTGGCTTAGCGAAGAAATAAGAACCAATAAACCAACCCCTATCGATGAAGCTAAATGGGGGTTTTCGGTTATCGAGAATAGCTTATGGCAAGCTGTACCTGCTTTTATGAGAGAACTGAATGAGGAAGTGCTGGCTTGTACCGGTCAAAATTTTCCCTTAAGCTTTTCCCCGATAAGGTTTGGTTCCTGGATGGGAGGGGATAGAGATGGGAATCCTAATGTGACACCAGAGGTCACCGCTCGGGCCATCTGGCTGGCAAGATGGATGGCAGCAGATCTTTATGAAAAGGAAATTTATGCTTTAAGACAAGAATTATCAATGGAAGATGCAAGCGAGCGTTTAAAAGAAAGAGTGAATTTTGCTAAAGAACCTTACCGAGTTTTATTAAAAGAATTATTAAATAAATTTATAAAAGCAAAAACTTCTATCGAGGCCTATTTATATCAAGAAACTCCAATTGATTATTTATTACCAAAAGAAGAAGTCTCTGACATATTAATGCTCTGTTATCAATCCCTATGTGAAAAAAATGCCGAAATTATTGCCAATGACCGTTTAAAAGATTTTATATACCGATTTTCCTGTTTTGGCTTACAACTTGTCCCCCTCGATTTGAGAGAAGAAGCAAGCCAGCACGAGGAATTATTAGAAGAAGTGTGCCTAAATCTTAATTTAGGCAGCTTTAAGGATAGGACAGACCAACAACAAATAGATTTTTTAATCAATTATTTAAACTCAAATGAATCTTTAGGTCTTAAAGGTATTCATTTAAGTGAAAAATCTGAAAAAGTTTTTAATTTGTTTAAACTAATTAATACGCTTCCACGGGATGGATTTGGTTCTTATATTATTTCTCAAACCAAAAAACCTCAAGATGTCCTTATTGTATATTTGTTACAAAAAGAAGCTTTGATAACAGAATTTTTACCCGTTGTTCCCTTATTTGAAACCTTAAATGATTTAAATAATGCCCCTTTATGTATGCAACGATTATTCAACCTAAAAATCTATCAAGCTATCATTCAAGGTCGTCAAGAAATTATGATTGGATATTCAGATTCAGCTAAAGATGCTGGGTTTTTAGCTGCTGCCTGGGCTCAGTATAAGGCACAAGAGGCTCTAATTGATGTTGGACATCAATTTAATATCAAGGTTCAATTATTTCATGGTAGGGGAGGCACAATAGGAAGAGGGGGGTGGCCAACCCATGTAGCGATTCGTTCTCAGCCTGCTAATACTTTAACTGGAAAAATGCGTGTGACCGAACAAGGCGAAGTCATTAGAAATAAATTTGGATTGCCAGATATCGCTAAGCGGACCCTTTCAGTCTATATGACCTCTTTATTAGAGGCTATGTTAATACCGCCTCGAAATCCAAAAAAATCTTGGTATGGCTATATGGATAAAATTACAGAAATTTCTAAAACTCATTATGAAAATTTAATTAAATTCACTCCTAATTTTTTTAATTATTTTGTTCAAGCAACTCCTATCTTAGAATTAGGACGGTTGACGATTGGAAGTAGGCCACAAAGACGACAAAAGCTTACAGGGGTAGAAGGATTACGTGCTATACCATGGATTTTTTCCTGGACACAAAATCGTTTATTATTGCCCTCTTGGCTATCTATGCTTGAAGCTTTTAATGAACGTTTAACTCAGGTAAGTAAAGAACAAATTCAGGAAATGGTAGAAAATTGGCCATTTTTTGTTTCTATTTTAAATATGACCGAAATGGTTTTATCAAAAGCGGACATTCAAATTGCTAAAGCCTATGATGAAAGATTGGTTGATAAACCACTACTAGAGTTAGGAAAAAATTTAAGAGAGTTGTTTATTAAAACAAATAATGAGATACTCTCGGTCTTAAATGTAAAGAAATTATTAAGCAAGGAGCCATCTCTTGCTCGCTCTATAGAAGTTCGTAAACCTTATGTCACTGTTTTGAATGTTTTACAAATAGAGCTTTTAGCCAGGAATAGGCTAAATGAATTAAATAGGGAAGATATGAATATTTTAGAAAGGACACTTATGATAAGTATTAATGGCATAGCGGCAGGTATGCGCAATACTGGTTAATAAAGTCAATAATCTTTTTTATTTTTTCTATTATAAATTCAGGGGGTATGAGGTATGCGTATTATTTTATTAGGTGCCCCAGGGGCCGGTAAAGGCACGCAAGCTGAGTTTTTATGTCAGCATTTTGCTATTCCAAAAATTTCTACCGGGGATATGCTACGAGAAGCCATTCGCTTACAAAATCCCTTAGGAATTTTAGCCGCAAGTATAATTGCTAAAGGCGAATTAATTAATGACGATCTCATAATAGGTCTTGTGCAAGAAAGATTAAATAAAGCTGATTGTAATTCGGGTTTTTTATTAGATGGATTTCCGAGAACGCTTGCTCAAGCCTCGGCATTACAAGATGCTCATATCGAAATTGACTCTGTAGTAGAGATTGAAGTTTCTGATAACTGTATCATTAATAGGCTAAGTGGAAGAAGGATACATGAACCTTCTGGAAGGACTTATCATTTAGACTTTAATCCACCTAAAATAAAGAATTTAGATGATCTTACTTTAGAGCCACTTATTCAAAGAGAGGATGATAAGGAGGCTGTAATCCGTCAAAGATTAGCGATTTATCATCAACAAACATCTCCAGTCATTAACTGGTATAGAAATTATATACCCCATTTTAATGAAAAAATTCCAAAGTATATAAAAATTTCTGGTGAGGAAGGGGTTGAGGTGATAAAAAAACGGATTTTAGAATGTATAAATTCTTAAAGTTTGAGCTTTATAAAATCTAAAATAAGCAAAAAAATTCAATTATTATTAATTATCTTAAAAAAATATTAAAAAAAATTAATTTTTGTAAAATTAGGGTATGTACAAACACTGTATTTGTGCTATGTTTGTATTGTCAATCTGTTCGCATATCGTTATAGGAGAAAATATTATGGCAACTGTTAAAGGTAAAACTTCTTCAACTGATGAAGAGACCAAAGTAAAATCCACCGCTAAAAAGCGTACGGCTAAAAAAGCAACTGCTAAAAAAACTGGCGTTAAAAAAGCCGCTACCAGAAAACCTGCTGCTAAAAAAGCAACCACTGCTAAAAAAATTGGCGTTAAGAAAGCAACCGCTGCTAAGAAAACTGGCGTTAAAAAAGCAACGACCGCTAAGAAAACTGGTGTTAAGAAAGCAACGACTGCTAAGAAAACTGGCGTTAAGAAAGCAACGACTGCTAAGAAAACCGGTGTTAAGAAAGCAACGACTGCTAAGAAAACCGGTGTTAAAAAAGCAACCGCTGCTAAAAAAACTGGTGTTAAGAAAGCAACAACTGCTAAGAAAACTGGCGTTAAGAAAGCAACGACTGCTAAAAAAGCTCCAGCTAAAAAAACAGCTGTTAAGCGTAAAACAACTACTGCCCCTAAAGCTGCTGCTCCAAAAGCAAGAAAAGCAGCTGGTAGAAGTACCGCTAAGAGAGCTTCTACACGAAGAAGCACTGCTAGTCGTAAAAAAGCGGCAGCCTAAGGCAAATTACCTGTCCCCATTACTTGTTAGGGACTAAGCAAGTGTTTAGTTCCCATATAGAAGTATGTAATGGGGCGGTTTAAGATATTTACTAAGATTTCTTAAATATTAAAGACTGATAGCTGTTTTATAAAGTCCTCTGTTATAATATCGTTTTGAAAAACAGAGTTTTTATGAAAATCAATCTACTGGCTATCGATACTACTACTGAGGCATGTTCCTTAGCTCTTTATACGGGCGGGGAAATAACTTCGCACTTCGAAATAGCCCCTCAAAAGCATACGGGGCTAATCTTACCTTTAATAAATAATCTTTTAAAATTAAATTCTATAACCATAAAAGAGGTTGATTTATTAACTTTTTGTAGAGGGCCTGGTAGTTTCACAGGGGTACGAATAGCCACTAGCCTGGTCCAAGGCCTTTCCTTAGGCTTACAAAAGCCTGTACTGCCCATTTCAACTTTACGGACGATAGCTCAAGGTGCTTACCGTAAGAAACAGGTAAGTAAAGTATTGTCAAAAATTGATGCTCGTATGTCGGAAATATATTGGGGTCTTTTCGAATTAGATAAGTATGGCATTATGCAAGCTATAGAAAGCGAACAAGTATCAAGCAATGAAAATATAAATTTTGATAGTCATAAACAGTATTATGCAACAGATGAATTACCCGATGCGCAAGATCTCATCCCTCTTGCTTTAGCCGATTATGAAAAAGGGCTTGCCGTTCTACCAGAACAAGCCCAACCTATCTATGTCAGAGATAAAGTTGTTTGATTCAATTGATTAAACATTAAAACGAAAATGCACGACATCTCCATCTTTGACGATATATTCCTTACCTTCTAAGCGCCATTTTCCTGCATCTTTTGCGCCTTGTTCGCCTTTATAAGTGATAAAATCATCAAAGCTAATGATCTCTGCTCTAATAAATCCTTTCTCAAAATCAGTATGAATACATCCTGCGGCTTGCGGCGCAGTAGCGTTAAGGGGGATTGTCCAAGCCCTTACTTCTTTTACCCCTGCAGTAAAATAGGTTTGTAATTTAAGGAGGTCATAGCCAGCACGAATAACCCGGTTCAATCCAGGTTCGGTTAAATTTAAACTTAATAAAAATTCTTGCTTTTCACTTTCTTCTAATTGAGCGATTTCGGATTCTATTGCAGCACAAATACTTACTACAGTGGCCCCTTCTTGAATTGCTTTTGCTTTGACTTTATCTAGATAAGGATTATTTTCAAAACCATTTTCATCAACATTTGCAACGAACATGACCGGTTTTGCAGTTAACAATTGTAATGACTTAAAATAAGGTTTTAGAAGATCTGAAACTGGTAAGGTTCTAGCTGGTAATCCTTTAGCTAAATGGTTTTTTAAGGATTCTAAAAGGTTCTTTTCTTCTACTAATGTTTTATTGCCACTTTTGGCATTTTTTTGAGCTTTGAAAAGTGCTCTTTCAATGGCTTCAAGATCCGCCAACATTAATTCGGTATCGATAACTTCGATATCGTCTAATGGATCAATACGACCATTAACATGAATAATATCAGAATCATCAAAACATCTTACAATATGTGCGATAGCTTCTGTTTCTCGAATATTAGCTAAGAATTGATTCCCCAGTCCTTCTCCTTTAGAAGCCCCTTTTACTAAGCCTGCAATATCTACAAATTCCATGGTAGTGGGTATAATTTTTTCAGGTTTAACGATTTCGGCTAATTGATTTAGACGTAGATCAGGCATGGGCACAATTCCCACGTTGGGCTCAATAGTACAGAAAGGGTAATTTTGAGCTTCAATTTGAGCCTTTGTTAAAGCATTGAAAAGGGTGGATTTTCCTACATTAGGAAGACCTACAATTCCACATTTAAATCCCATGTTTCACCTATAAATATAAACATTGCATTCTTAAGCTGAATATGAATTAAGCTCGTTCATAACTTTATCAAACTGACCTTCTAAAATAGCTGGTAGCATCTTGATGGATGCTTGAATACAGTCATCTATTAATAAACTCTCATTTTTGGAAGGTTTATTTAAAACATAATCAGAGACTTCATCCTTATGTCCGGGATGACCAATTCCTAATCGTAAACGATAAAAATCTTTAGTATTTAGATGATTGATAATATCTCGTAGTCCATTATGGCCCCCATGGCCACCCCCAAACTTTAGACGTATAAAACCAGGATCTAAATCCAATTCATCATGTAGGATCAATATATTTTGAGGTTTAATATTATAATATTTAGCGATGAAACTAACAGCTTGGCCACTTAAATTCATATAACTCATCGGTATTTGTAATTTAATTATTTTATCGAATAAGCGGCATTGCAAAAAATGACTATTAAATTTTCGATCGGGACTTAGACGTAAATCAAATTGATTGCATAATTCTTCAATCCACATAGCTCCAGCATTATGACGGGTCATAGAGTATTGAAGCCCTGGATTTCCTAATCCTACTATAAGCTCTATGGAATCATTTTCAATGGTATGCAGCATGCCCGCCCCTAATTAGGTTTCTCTGATATCAATCAAATGATACCAGAGAAAATAATGAGCTATTATTTTTTATTTTTGGAGTCGCCTTTGGCAGATGCTGCTGGAGTATTTGCTTTAAGAGCTGCTTTATCATTAATAGCAGGTACCGCTGAAGCAGCAGGGCTTGAGACCTCATCTAGTATTAAGGTTTTAGGTAAATGTACGTTAACTACAGAGGTATTGAATTCTTCACCTTGAAGCAAAGCAACAATATCTGTATTAGGCAATAATTTAAGATCAGATAAATGAATACTTGAATTTAATTCTAAGTTACCTAAATCTACCTCGATAAATTCCGGTAAAATTCCTGCTTTACAACGGATTTCAACTTCGGTTAATTGATGATTTATAATCCCACCGGCTTTTACACCTGGGCAAGTCGATTCATTAATGAAATGAAGAGGAACTTTCATAGTAATCACATCATCTTTGTGAACTCTTTGGAAATCCACATGCATTATCGCTTTTTTAAAGTGGTGACGATGTAAATCTTTAAGAATAACTTGTTGTGTTTGTTCATTTGGTAAATGCAAGGTTAAAAGATGGGAATAAAAAGCTTCGTGTTCTAGGGCATGCATTAACTTTTTATGATCAACCATAATTAAGGCCGGAGCTTCTTTACCACCATATACAATACCAGGGACTTTATCTAATACGCGGCGTAGGCGGCGGCTCGCACCTTTCCCCTTATCACTACGTAATTCGGCGTTTAATTCAAAAGTTGCTTTCATTTTTTAGCTCCTAAACTAATGTTCCCTTTCCGCGACCAGAAAAGGGGTTTTATTGGGTCAGAACCCTAACGGGGAAGTCTATCTCAAATCTTCAAATAAATGCAAGATAAAATATTAATAAAACCAGTAAATAATATATCGGGGTATTACACTTTTAAGGTATAATCCCATCTTAATGAAAGGGATACCACCTATTTAAGTTTTTTAGTTTAATTACTTAGTTTCTCTCAAATTCAGGACCTAATTTCAAGGAGTGAAAATGCCAAAAGTTAATCCTCATTCAAGTCAAAATCACAACCATAAAGCCCAATTATTAGAACCTTACTTTAATACACCAATTACATTAGTACTCTTATATCTTAAGTACTATAAGGAAGCAGAAGCGGTAAGTTGGTACTATAAACTCCACCCAAAGCAAACTTATGTAAAAGATCTGTTAGAGCTTTATAAAAATCATTCATTTAATCATGATTTGCATAAAGCAATATTAAATAAGGGTAAACATTTAAGTGCTTATGCTGAAAAGTTTAAAGCTGAAGCTGAGAAGTTTAAAGTTGATGCTAAGAAGTTTAAAGTTGATGCTAAGAAGTTTAAAGCTGAGAAGTTTAAAGCTGAAGCTGAGAAGATTGAAGCTGATGCTGAGAAGTTTAAAAAATTGTTAAATGATCAAGAAAAATTAGACATATTCTTTAATAATGAAAAAACAGTCGATTATTTAAATAAAATACTATGCAAGGAGTCAAGTTTTTTTTCAACTATTGCAAATTGGTATGAAAATAAAGAAATAAGGATAAATTATTTACCTATTTTTGAAGATGTTGCCGAAACCTTTGAACAAGGAGAAGGTTGGCTTAATAATTTAAAGCCGATAAAGCTGAAAGACTTGAAACATCCTTTAACTCAGCATTGGGTAGAGCCGGAAAAACCGCAAAATAATCCCTATATCTAATAAAGAGTTAAGGCTGTCTTATGTTAACTACCAATCCATTTAGAAAGATTGCTAATGCCATTCAAAAAGAGCAAGAGAAAACTTTATTTGTAGAGGGTGAAACAAACCATTTAAAGGGGAGATATTCTAGAAAAAAATATTCCGACAAAATCCGGGTGGTGCATGTTGCATTAGAATATGGATCCCCTAATAAAAGCATATGCGGCGTAGGCGGAATTGGTAGTTTTTTAGAGTCATTAGTAGTTGCCCAAAATAAAACGCGCTATTTAGAATCAGTAGTAATCTTACCGTATTATAAAGAATTATTAAAAAATTTTACAAAAAGTTTTGTAATCTCTGTTACTCATTATTATAAAGGTAAAGATTATAATTCCAAGGTTCATAAAATTGTCATGGATAAGACTCCTATTTATCTAATAGAAGCTCATCCTGAACTATCATTTTTATTTGATGAAGTTAAAATGGCTCCTCATATTTATAATCAGAAAACTATTATCGAAAAATCAGCTTATTTTTCAAGTGCTGTAGCAAGTTTTCTCTCTAATTATCCAAATAGTATAAATCCAGAAATCATACAAGTGCATAGTCCAGTTCTGTCCCTATTGATAGCAAAATTAAAACAATATCAAAATTCAATTCATAAATTAGGCTATAAAACCATTTACACAGCTCATAGTTCGCATCGTTTAGAGTGCATTTATCATTATGATGAAATACCAGATATTGGTATCGTAATACCAAGTCTTTCAGTATGCTTAAGGACCTTAGTTGAAAATAATGCTGATGAAGTAGTATACGTTTCTCATTATTTACAGAATGATATTTTACCTTTATATAATAAGAAAAAATCACATGAAACCTGTATATTAAATGGTATTAACCCACCAGAAGAGAAAATGGTCGAAGAAAAAAAAGCATATCTGGATAAAATAAATAAAATATTGGTTAATAATAAAGACTTAAAAAATAAAAAATTAAACGAAAATGCATTAACTGCCTTATATTTGGGAAGATTTTCTGGGGAAAAAGGGGTGTCAGTTTTAAATGATGCTTTGTTATGTGCAGTTAGAAACAATATAAACCTAATAATAGCCGGCAAACATAGTCAGATTTCGGTAAAAAGCTTAGAAAAACAGCATAAACACCTTCCGAACGTCGTGACCTTATATGATAATAATTATGATCAAAAAATGGATGAATTGATAAGATGTGCTGCAGATATTTATTTAGTGCCCTCCAAAGAAGAAGCGTGTGGTTTAGTGGCTATGGAAGCAGGTTTATATGGTGGTTTGGTTATTGCCAGAAAAACCGGTGGATTAAAAGAAGTTATTAAAGAAAATGCCAATGGAATTTTTTTTAATGAGGACACTGATTTTAAGCTAATATTTAATAATGCTATTAAGACCTTACAGGAAGCTCGAGAATTAAATAATTTAAAAGAAATTCAAAAGGCAATAGCATTTAGTGCTAATAAAACTTTTGATATAAACCAATATTGTCAACCTGCATACCTAAAATTATACCGTAAAATATTAAGGACACCTTTAATTACACAAGAAATTTCAGTATTAGATGCAATATTAAAAGCTACTCTGGAGGACTTAAAAGAAGCTATCGAATGGGGCGGAAATATAGATGAATTGGGTGAGTACAATATTACCCCATTGATGTTAGCTGCAGAACGAGGCAATTTAGTCGCGGTAAAATACTTGGTAGAGAATGGGGCTGATATTGAGAAGCGCTCAATGGATGGAAATCGTGCCATAGATGTCGCCAGTAAAAATGGTAGGTTAAGTATTGAAAAATATTTATATCAAAAAGAATTGTATTTTAATCAAATCCTAATTCCCAAAAAAAAAATATTGAATCCACCCTTTTATAAGGAAGGAAGCATTAAAGTCCTGCATGTCACCTATGAGTATTTTTATATGCCCTATGGGGGAATCACAACGTTCATTAGTTCTTTAAACAAAGCTATGGCAAGTCACCATCAATCTGTCTCAATGCGAGTGATTACCCCTTATTATAACTCTATAGAAACTGGACAAAACCAATATAGTATCCAAAAAATTCAAACCCTAAGGCATCGTTTTAAAAATGAATATATACAATCAGAAATTTATTGTTTTATTCAGGAAGGTATTATCCACTATTTAGTGAAACCTTTACAATATACCCATTTATTTGAAAACGTATCTTATATAAATAAAGAAAGTATTTATGATAATTTACATGAAAAAGCTGCTTATTTTTGTTCGGCGGTCGCGGCTTTCAGTGTGGTTTTACAAGATACCCCCCACCAAATAGATATATTAAATTGCCATAGTTGGGGCACAGCACTTATTGCAAAAATTATACAACGTCGTTATAAATTACTTGACCAATTAAAGACGCCAAAAATAATTTTAACAATTCACTCAAGTTTAAAGGAGCAAGGTCTATGTACCAAAGAAGTTTTACCAGATTGTGGAGTGAGTTTTGATAAAGATGAAATTTCTTTGCTAAAAGAAGGAATTTCGAATTCTGAAAAAATAGTTTTTGTTTCTAAAGCCTTAATGAGGGAAGCATTAAATGAGCCTATTCCGCATTATCCTTTACATGAATTAATCCAAATGCTTGATAGGGAAGGTAAAACTCAAATTATTTTGAATAATATCGGGCAAGATTTTGATCCTTTGATCAATTTTAATCATTTATCGTCTTCCCAATTTAAAATGAATTTTATTAATATCAAAAAAAGCCTTAAAGGAGAGCTTGGAAAATATTTTGATAAAAGCCTACGTTTTCCATTAGTTTTATTTGTGGGAAGGTTTTTAGAAGAAAAAGGGATTGATAAAATTGAAGAAGCCATAAAAATAGTATTAGAGAGGAATGGTAGCTTTATTTGCATGGGGATGTCTGGTAATGATAAAAGCGCTGAATTTATGAATGATTTAATTAATAAATATCAGGCAGAAGCACAAGTTTTATTTATTACTGATATGCAAACCCAGAATAAATATGGAAAAGATATAAGATTAGCGGCAGATATAACTTTTATTCCATCAAGGCTTGAGGCCTGTGGATTAGTCTCAATGGAAGCCCAACTGAATGCCAATTATATTTTAGCTTCAAAAGTGGGTGGTTTACAAGATACAGTTTTTGAAGGGGTAAATGGGTATTTTTTTGATTATTGTGATTCCAAAACCATTGGGCCTTCATTAGATAAAATATTATTATTAATTGAACAAAAAAACCAAAATCAAGATCTAGAAAATGCTTTATCTGATATTAGTAATTTTGCAAGAAATTATTATGTTTGGTCCTCAGACTCCATAAACAATAGTTTGACAGCATACAAACAATTGTTTGAGGATGTCACGCAAGAAAAAAAATCTGATTTAATTTCTACCACTAATAAAGAATTGTGGAGGGATTTGGTAAAATTTCCAAGAAAAGAATTTTCTTTGTCATCATCAGTCTTTAAAATTGAAAATATTTATATTTCGATAGATAGGAACTATCAAACAATAAAAGGCTTTTTTTCTACTATTAAAAAAGGAGTGATTTTTAAAGCCCCTAATTCCTCTCTTTGTGAGAAAGAAGTAGCAATAAAATCTGTAGAAAATAAAATGTTACATGCAAAAGCGATGATGCGCAATGAAAAAAACATATTAAGAATATTAAAGCGAAATGTAACCGATGGCTTAATGACAAGACAGGGGAAGCAACATTTAAAATTTTATTTAGTAATGCCCTGGTATTCCGGAAAAACCTTAGATGAAATGATTTCTATTAATTTACCAACTGAATCCAAATATAAAATAATAAGAAATTTATTGTTGCAGATTAATGAACTCCATCAAAAAAATATTTTACATTGCGATATTCATGGTAAAAACTTTATTATTAATAAAAATAATCACTATAGTGCCACATTAATTGACTTTGCTTTCTCTAAGGTTTTACCTTTTAATGTTGATGGAATTCCCAATGCAGATTTACCAGAAAGGGCACCTCAAGAATCATTTAACGGCTTTTATTCCAAACGTACGGATATATATTGTATAGGAATATTAATGGTTCAACTTTTTGCGAGCGAGTTAGGAATAGATGTGAATGCTTTTTTAAATGGGGGACCTAAGGGAACTGATGAAAATGATAAAAGGTATCAAATATTAAACTCAAGTTTGGCGCCTGGTGTTAATCCTCTTATAAAAAGTTTTTTACTATGGTTAATTGAAAAAAATTATAAATACCGTCCGAGTGCTTCTATTGCTATTGAAGTATTTGATAGAATTTTGTTAGATTCTTATGCAGGATTGTTTTTTGAGCAAAGAATAAAAACCATAAAAATGCTTAATGATTTTAAAGTAAAATTTAATTTCTTGGGAAATAAATATAATACCCGGAATGATCAAGGCCACAGTCTAATCACTAAATTGGCAGATTCAACTACTAAGCTACCTATTGCAGAGCGGCTTAGCTTAATTCAGTGGATTATTGACTATGAAAATCTCCCTATCGAAACAATATTAAATGAAGGAAATCAATTTGGCAATACAGCTTTACATATTGCATTGGAGCATAAAGAGACTTCATTAGTGGATTGGTTAATGGCAAATAATAGTTTAATTTCAAATCGCAATAATGACGGACAGACTTGTGATGAGTATGCTAGAGTATTTAATAATCAATCCTTAATTGAACCATACATTGAGAAATTAAAAGAAAATATTAATCAATATTCTTTATTGAGTTTGATAAAAGCTAATCGCTTAGATGAAGTATATGTATATTTAAAAAATCCATCCTTAAATATTCAAGATAGACTTAATTTGCTAGATGAGGATAATTATACAGCCTTAGATTATGCCTGTAAGTTGCAAAATTATTCAATGATTAGCTTGTTAATTAGGCATGGAGCACGTAAAAATATTAATAATGACTATGCAGATCTAATAATTTTTTTACATTCTAATGGTTTTGTTCGAGATGATGTTAATCAAATACATCCAAAAAATTTACATTTACCGACTACACTAGCTGTACAAAATAATAATTTATCCGCTTTAAAACTTCTATTTCAGTTTAATGCGGACTTAAATAAAACTAATGATTTAGGTAATACTCCCTATCTAATAGCGGTAGATAAAAATCATATGGAAATTAAAGAATGGTTAGAAACGAAGGGAGTCAATTTAGACTGTTCAAATGATATAGGGTTTAATATTGGGCAATTAATAAAGAATAATAGGGTTTAAAAATAATAAAAATAGTGCAGAACCAAATTACATTAAATTGGCTGGGGTGCTAGGATTCGAACCTAGGTATGCAGGGATCAAAACCCTGTGCCTTACCACTTGGCGACACCCCAATTACACTTGGCCTGAAAGGTCATCATTATGTACGTTAAGGCTTTAGTTTGTCAATATACGCTTAAGTATATATGATCTTTATCATGAAGTTGACCAACTACTGATATGGATTTTAAGTTTTATATCGTGTTTTGTAACTAATAGTTTAGTGGGAAGCATATATTTATCCACCAATTTAAAACTTAAGTATTTAATTGACCATTTATCCTGCTCAAAATAAATCGCTTCTTTATTTTTTGAAAAATTAATATTATCAATAGGAATAAGAGGAACATATAAGCCTCGTAACCAATATTGTAAATAAGTTAAGGGCAAATATTTTTTATTTTCCTGATTTAATAATGCCTCTAAACTTGAGGCTTGCATAAGCTTACCATCGGCTTGTCTTAAGGTAACCAATCCAGGTTTACCCTGTAGAATGGCTCGGTCAGCCCCAAAGGGTCCAAAAATTTCAATTGCATAACTTTCAAGGTTTTGTTGCCAAAAAAAATTAGCTTGGGTAGCACTGGAGTTTTGCTTAATCCCTAACTTACCCTTTATTGACCAGTTTTTAAGAGTGGCATTATTATTTTGTAGGGTCTTCCATTCAAGCTTATTAACTGAATTTTGAGAAGAGATAGTTTTACAGCCAACCAAAATAAGACTCATTAAAATGAATAGATAACGCATTAGAATTCACTTAAAAAAATAGATTAATAAAATTATAACTGAAAAATATAAATTATCTGAATTTTTAATAAATGCAAAATGATCGCCAAGGCTTAAAGCCCCTGGGCTGGAATGTTAAATCTGCCAAGAGTATCTAGTAATTCAGAAGCGTTTGGGGCAGTTTGAATTGCAATTCCCCATATTTTCAAGGCTTCCTTCTTATTTCCTTTAATCCATAGCACTTCACCTAAATGGGCTGCAATGGTAGGATCATTACTTAATTGTCTAGCTTTAGATAAAAATGAAATAGCTATATCTAAATTACCCATTCGATATTGCAACCAACCCATCGTGCCTATATAACGAGGGTTATTAGGAGATATAAGTAGGGCTTCATTTAAATACCTAAGGGCGTCTTTAAAACGATTGGGATTATGACTTAAAATAAAAGCTAGGGTGTCCAAAGCCTCTGAATTTTGAGGTTCTAAATGGATAACTTTCAATAAATCATTTTCGGCTTTATCGTATTGAGTTAATTTAAGGGCTATAAAGCTTCTTGTAAATAATAAATTAATATCATTGTTATGTTTTTGTAAAAAATAGGTAACCTCCTGATAAGCCCTTTTTAGTTCTCCCATTTCTATTAAGATATTTACTTTTGCCAAAAAGATTTGTTTTTTCTCAAAATAAGTTAATGGGCTTATGTTATTTAAAATTACAATTGCTTCTTCATACCTTTGTGCCAACTGTAAAATATAAGCCGCTCTAATAAAAGCATCCATTTTAAAAATCCCGCTTTCAACACTTAAATAATATTTTAGGGCTTGTGGATAGTTTTGAGTTTCTTCTTCTATTTTACCTAAGAAATACTTAGCCGTATTAACAGCTGTTGGGTAAGCTAACACTTTTAGAAAAGTATTTTTTGCTTGAGAGAGATGATTTAGGATTAAGTAAATATCTGCTAAAAGCAATAAATCCTGAGGATGGTTAATAGTGGCTAGATTTAAAGTAGCTAAAATTGCTAGGGCTTTATCTTGATGATTATTATTGATTAAGCTTTGTATATAAAATAATTTTAATGTTTTTAAGTAAGGATATTGTTCTGTTTTTTTAGATAAAAATTCTAAACTTTGAGCTACGCCTTGTTCTTGCATGATTATTTTTGCCTCAAGCATTAAGGCATAACTATGACTTGGCTGTTTAATTAATATTTGCTCTAAAAGGGGTTTTGATAGCTCAAAATCATTATCTAAGGCCATTCCTTGGGCTGCCATAAATTGAATATCTAAATTAAAAGGGAAGTCCTTTGCCATTTTTATGAATAGATTTTTTAAAAGAATTTGACTCTTTAGGGGTAAATTAATTTGGGCATAACTTAGATCATCGATTATATTGGGAGGAGTTAAATTTGCGAATTTCAAAAGATAAATATAAGCTTTTTTTGCATCGTGTTCTAGAAAAAATATACAAGCACTAAGCTGTGCCAAAGCATTATTAGGAGAGAGAAAAGCCCAGCGTTCAAGGTTTTGACTTATCAAGATTTCGTTGTCTAATTGGATGGCAAGTTGGCTTGCCAATTTTGCCATTTCAGGATCTTGGCTTATGGCAGCAGCCTCTGAGTAATAAAGGAGTCCTTCCTGAGGTAAATTTCGTTCCAAGGCAAACTCTGCTAATAATAATTTATAAAGAACAGATTGATCAAATTTAGAGCTTAAGCCGATTGACTTATTTTGCGTAGTAAAATCTTGATGAGATACTTTAAAATTACCAGCCGATAAATATTTTACAGGGGTAGGTTCTATTCCAATCGCCATAAGAAAACTAGTGATATATACTAGTCCAATTTGTTTCATTTCAAATTCCTCGATTAGTGGTAATATTGGTCTTAAATTTAATTAATAAAAATTTTTTGCTTATTAAGAAGTGGTAATTTGAATAATCGGCAGAAAATGGGAAATCTATAACTTTAAATAAGGTTGTTGTAAATATTTCGACCTAAAACCCTGATAGGATATGAGGATGGTATTATTGGCAATTGGGCTTAACCATAAAACAGCTACTCTATCAATTAGAGAAAAATTTATAATTAATCCCGATAAAAGAAAAAGTTTATTAGTATCTATTATTCAATCTAAGCTCGCAGATGAAGCGGTATGGCTTTCTACGTGTAACCGCACAGAAATTTATTGTTATACTCGTACTCCCCGTGCATTAATTCGTTGGCTTAAAAAACAGCAAAGTCTAAAAATGCATGAATTAAAGATATATATTTATTCTCATTCCGATATATTGATGGTGAGACATCTCTTAAGGGTGGCTTCCGGACTTGATTCAATGATTCTAGGAGAGACTGAAATCCTCGGACAAATGAAACAAGCTTATCAAGAAGCTCAATCTATAAAATCCTTGGGCAGGTATTTAGGGCGTTTGTTTCCTTTTGCTTTCTCGGTAGCTAAAACCATTCGAAATAAAACAATGATTAGTAATAATTCCATTTCGGCGGCTGCCTGTGCGGTAAAGTTATCACAGAATATTTTTTCTGATTTGAAGGATGCAAGTGCACTTTTAGTGGGTGCGGGCGACATGATTCGAATATCTGCCTTACATTTAATTGGATTAAAGGTTAAAAAAATTTTTCTGGCTAATCGGACAATTGATAAAGCTCAAATCCTAATAGATGATTTATTAAATAAAACAAAGTCTGTTACACCGATTTTTGAAATAATAACACTTGAGAAAATCCCTGAGTTTTTATGGGCGGCGGACATAATTATTGTAGCGACTCATGCTCCATTACCGCTTATTGGGAAAGGAATGATTGAAACGGCTTTAAAACAACGAAAACATAAACCGGTATTTATTGCGGATCTAGGTGTCCCTAGAAATGTTGAACCAGAAGTATCAACTTTGGAGGACGCTTATTTATATGCGATAGATGATTTACATACCATTATTCAAGAAAATCAACGCTCTCGTTCTGAAGCGGCCCTTCATGCAGAGCAAATGATAATTAAAGAATCTGAGTGTTTTATGAAGTGGTTAAAATCTCATCATGCGCTCAATACCATTAAAAATTTTAGGGAAAAATGTATTGGTTTAAGAGACGAAGCCCTTGAAAAAGCCAAACAAGACCTAAAAAAAGGACAAAATCCAGAAATGATATTGAAAAATATGGCTTATAAGTTATTAAACCAATTTATGCATATACCCACACTCCAATTAAGGCGAGCAGCTTTTGAAAATGATGAAAACATGCTAACATTGGCCCGTCAATTATATAACTTAAGCGATGGTTAATTCTTATGTTAAGCTCGATCCAAAACAAATTAGAATCTCTTAGTGAACGGTATGAAGAATTAGGACGCTTATTGAGCGATCAATCTATTCTTCAAGATCAAAGTAAATTTCGGAATTTATCTAAAGAATATAGTGAATTGGAATCTTTAGTTAAATGTTTTAATGAATATAAAAAAGCTTTAAAAAATTTAAATGCTACAGAAGGTATGTTAAAAGATTCTGATTTTGAAATGCGACAATTGGCAGAAGAAGAATATAAAGAAACAAAAAATCAAATCCTTCAGCTTGAAGAATCACTTCATTTATTGTTATTACCCAAAGACCCCAATGATAACCGAAATATATTTTTAGAGGTAAGGGCAGGGACGGGTGGTGATGAAGCTGCTATTTTTGCTGGAAATTTATATAGAATGTATACGCGTTTTGCTGAAAGGCAAGGATGGCAAGCTGAAATCATTAGTGAAAACCAAGGGGAACACGGTGGATTTAAAGAAATCATTGTGCGCCTTAGTGGTCTTTCTGTTTTCGCTAAACTGAAATTTGAATCCGGGGCTCATAGGGTTCAAAGAGTCCCAGCTACCGAATCCCAAGGCCGGGTTCATACTTCTACCTGTACAGTCGCTATTTTGCCAGAGGTAGAGGAAATCGATGCTATAAAGATTGATGCTACTCAACTGAGAATTGATACCTACCGAGCTTCAGGAGCAGGGGGGCAACATGTTAACCGAACCGATTCCGCAGTCCGAATTACCCATTTACCCACTGGCTTAGTAGTTGAATGTCAAGATGAACGTTCGCAACATAAAAATAAAGCTCGAGCAATGTCTGTACTGCAATCTAAATTATTAGCCCAAGAACAGGAAAAGCAACGTTTGGAACAAGCCGAAACTCGGCGTAACCTTGTGGGTAGTGGGGACCGTTCTGAACGGATTCGAACCTATAATTTTCCACAAGGTAGGGTGACTGATCATCGGATTAATTTAACCCTTTACCGCTTACCAGAAATTATGGATGGGGAATTATTACCCATCATTGAATCTTTATCGAAAGAATATCAAGCAGATCAATTAGCCTTATTAAGCACCCAGGTTAATCATTAAAATAATGAAAAGTATTCATAGTTTATTACATGAGACCTATCGTTTATATAATGTAAAAATATTAGACCGAGAGTTACTCTTGGAAAGTATTTTAAACCAACCTCGAATTTTTTTTAAAAGCCATCCCGAATATTTAGTCAATACAAAACTTCAAACGGAGTATGAAGCTTTATTAAAGAGAAGGGATTTGGGTGAGCCTCTTGCTTATATACTTCAATCTCAGGAATTTTGGTCCTTAAATATAAAGGTAAGCCCTGATGTCTTAATACCCCGACCGGAAACCGAATTATTAGTTGAAAAAGCTTTAGAGCTTTTTGATAATCAAAAAAAAATTAAGGTACTAGAACTGGGGACAGGATCTGGAGCAATAGCAATTGCTTTAGCTTATACCTGCCCAAATTGGGAGGTTACAGCCACGGATTTATCCCAATGTGCACTTGAGCTTGCCCAAGGGAATGCTCTAGATCATCAATTAAATAATATTAAATTTATAAAAAGTAATTGGTTTGAAGAACTAGATAACACTTTCTATTATGACTTAATACTCAGTAATCCGCCTTATATAGATATAGTAGACCCTTATATAGAGGAATCGGTAAAACTTTATGAACCAAAAGAGGCTTTATTTAGTAAAAATAAAGGATTATCCGATTTAGAAACAATTATTAAGAATTCTAACCAATACCTAAAGCCGGGGGGTATATTAATGCTTGAGCATGGTTTTATGCAAAAATTATCGGTAAATACCTTGTTTTCGCAAAATGATTATTTAACTATTCAAAATTATCAGGATTTAAGGGGTTTGGACAGAATAACCCTAGGGCAAAAAAAAAGTTGATTTCCTAAACAGATCTAGGTAAAGTCGATTTTGTGTACTACCGAGTATGGGTGTAGTATCTTGTATTCGGCTTAAGCTTAACGAAAAGTAAACATGAGGTTTTAAAACATGAAACATATTGCAAAAAAATTAGTAATGGCCACCATTGCTGGTGTTGCTTTTAATTCAGCAATTGCTGCTGAAGATTTCTGCCCATACGTTGGTGTAGATTTTAAACAAACTTGGATGTCACCCCATAAAGAACTCAAAGATGAAATGCCTAAATCTTATTCAGGTGCTAATCTTTTTATTGGTGGTAAATTTAATGAGAATATTGGCTTAGAATTAGGTTATGATTTCTCCCCTAAAAAGAAGAAAAATTACACAGAAATAAACAACTCTGAATTAGATTTTGCAGGTAATGTGGTTCCAGCTCATGTAAATATGCAAAGTAAAACAAGAGTTCAAAATGTTCATTTAGATGTTGTAGGCTATCTACCTCTTGAAAATGATTTTGAATTCTTAGTCAGTGCAGGGTTAGGGCTTTTTAATATTAAAGGTTCTGATCATTATAGAGATACAGGTGCACTATATGATAGTGCCAAGTCTAAACAGACTCCTATTGCGCGTGTAGGTTTAGGTGTGCAAGGGATGGTCCAAGAAAATATAGGTGTAAGAGCTATGGCTCGTTGGGAAAATACTTCCAGAGTTAAAGTAAAAGGAACTTCTTTTAAGCCTTTAAAAGATAGCTTCTCTGCTAACTTTGGTGTTTTCTATCAGTTCTAATAAATAGGTTCTTCTATTTACACGATTGGCCCAGTTTACTGGGCCTTTTTTTGTTCTCATTTTATGACCTAGCATAGTTAATAATGTATTCCTAAAGTATTAATACATAAGGTCGATTAACCTTATGTCATTATCTTACATAAGAGGAATTTAAATAATGAAACATTTACCTAAAACTATTTTAAGCTTAAGTCTTATGGCAATGGCAAGCTCAAGTTTTGCTTGTTGTGAAGAAACCAATCCCTATATGGGAGCTGAATTTCAATCGACTTGGATGAAAGGGAAAACCAGTTGGAAACCTTTTCTTAATAAAACCTACCCTGGTGTTAATTTATTGGTGGGAAGCCGCTTTCATCAAAATGCCGGTGTGGAATTAGGATATGATTGGTCAAAACGTAAAACCCAAAACACTTTACTTAGCACGGGGCAGACATTAAATAGTCGGGTTAGAATTTCAGGTGCACATTTAGATGTAAATGGCTATTTACCCGTTATGGAAAATCTTGAACTATTAGGCTCATTAGGGGTAGGTTTTATCAAACCTAAATTTAATTTAAGTACCGATAGAACAGGAACTGTTTCAGTATCAGCTGTGGGAGGAAAAACGAAAGCAGTTGCAAGACTGGGACTGGGTCTCCAAGGTATGGTCAACGAGAAAGTAGGACTTCGAGCTACGGTACGTTACTTAGGCACCTCTCGCTTACGCGTATCGCATCCTGAACAATTAGCAGCCTTAGGGGTGAGTAATAAACCTTTTAAAGATGCTACCGCTTTAAATTTGGGTGCCTTTGTCAAGTTCTAATAAAAAGATACATTATAGTTTTAAAGGCCTTAAATTTAAGGCCTTTTTTATGGTATTGGTAAAATGTCATTTTTTAGCTAAACTTTAGAAGAATCTAATAAAAAAGCTGTGAATTTTAGATAGGTCTTTAAGACTTAGGAAGACATTATTAACAGGAAGGAATAAGGCATGAAATCTACCATATCAATGTTATTACTAACCAGCACCCTCATATCTAATTGTGCCTTTGCATGGGAAGAGGATGAGAATGAAGAATTTCCAAGTTATGCTGGATTGGAACTTAAAAATTTTTGGATGAAAGGAAGAAATGACTGGCAATCATTAGTGAAACAAAAACATCATGGGCTCTCTTTTTTTTATGGTTTAAATTTTAATGATTTCTTAGGGTTGGAGTTTGGCTATGAGTATACTTCTCGTACAAATCGAGAAAGTATTTTAGCTAATAACGATGTGCTATTTGGTATAAATAATAACACAGGTTCTAATATAAATGCTAAAGCAGGCGTTAGATTACAAGCTTTTTATATAGATTTAATGGGATATTTACCCTTTAAAAAATGGATGAATACTGAGCGTAATCATGGATTATTGTTCTCGCTTGGAGCAGAAACAACCAGAATGAGAATTAGAACTTCAACGGACGCCCCGGATTCAAATTTTGCCCAGGGCCTTATATTCAAACCAAGAACTTCTAGTCTACTAAGAGTTGGATTAGGAGCTCAAGCTATAGTTACCGACAATGCTGGTTTAAGAGTATTTTATCGTTGGAAAACCGCTTCCCAATTAAAAGGAAGAGGTGGGGTAGCTGATCTTAATCAATATAAAAAAGTATTCCATGATCAACACTCTGCTTCCGTCGGCGTTTTCTACAGTTTTTAAATAAATAAATACTATAACCCTCTCTTTTATTAGAGAGGGTTAATAATTGGTAATTAACTTAATTTTTGTTTTAGTAATTCATTAACTTGATTGGGATTGGCCTTTCCTCGGCTTTCTTTCATAATAAGTCCTATAAAGAAACCAAATAATTTATCTTTACCATTTTTATATTCTTGTACTTTATCAGCATTATCCTGTAATACTTTATCAATAATAGATTCAATAGCACCAGAATCTGTTACTTGTTTTAAACCATCTGTTTCAATAATACTGTCTACATCTTGGCCGGTTTGCCACATTTTTTCAAAGATAGTTTTAGCTATTTTTCCTGAAATCGTTTTATCCAGAATACGATTTATAAGTTTTCCTAAAGCTTGAGCCTTAATGGGAGAGTCTTGTAATTGAATTTGTGACTTATTTAAGGCTGCGGATAATTCACCCATCACCCAATTGGCGACTAATTTTGGATCTTTATTATCAATGGTTCGTAGGGCCTCTTCAAAATAAAGGCCCAATTCCTTAGTGGCAGTTAATACATTAGCATCATAGGAAGATAAAGAATATTGGTTTTCAAATCTTGCTCTTTTTTGTTCGGGTAACTCTGGTAAGGTATCTGCGACAGATTTAATAAAGTCAGGAGAAATTTCAAGGGGTAATAAATCAGGATCAGGAAAATACCGATAGTCATTAGCCGATTCTTTACCGCGCATGGAACGGGTCTCGTCCCTTTCGGCATCATAAAGACGTGTTTCTTGAATAATATTTCCTCCGCTTTCTAGAATATCCATTTGTCGTTGAATTTCATAATTAATAGCTTTCTCAACAAACTTAAATGAATTTACATTTTTAATTTCTGCCCTGGTACCAAGTTGCGTGCTACCTTGAGGTCTTAAGGATATATTGACATCACATCTAAAAGAGCCTTCTTGCATATTGCCATCACAAATATCTAAATATCGTACTAAGGAATGTAAGGTTTTAAGATAAGTAACCGCATCATTAGCAGAACGTAAATCTGGTTCGGAGACAATTTCTAACAAAGGGACTCCAGCACGATTCAAATCTATCCCTGAATATCCTTGAAAATTTTCATGTAAGGATTTTCCAGCGTCTTCTTCTAAATGCGCACGAGTTATTCCAATGCGTTTAATTTGACCCTTATCATCAATAATATTAAGAAAACCCTTTCCTACTATGGGTAATTCAAATTGACTGATTTGATAACCTTTTGGTAAGTCCGGATAAAAATAATTTTTACGGGCAAAAACAGAAACTGCAGCTAATTCTGCATTAATACTAAGGCCAAATTTTACCGCCATCCTAACCGCTTCTTTATTTAAAACAGGGAGCACACCAGGCATACCAAGATCAATAATATTTGCCTGAGTATTAGGTTGTGCGCCATAGTCGGTAGAGCTTCCAGAAAAAATTTTAGATTGAGTGGCTAATTGAGCATGTACTTCAAGCCCTATCACAACTTCCCATTTCATAACTATCTTATCCTCTTAGAAAATTTTGTAAGTATTAAGCATCAAGATTTGGCATATGTTTATGCCAATTGGTTACTTGCTGATATTGGTGAGCCACATTTAGAAGACGAGCTTCTTCAAAATAATTTCCAATTAATTGGATGCCTCCCGGCTGCCTATTTATAAACCCCCCAGGCATTGAAAGCCCAGGTAATCCTGCAAGATTTGTACTAATTGTATAAATATCTGATAGATACATACTAATAGGGTCTTGGGTTTTTTCTCCTTTCTTAAAAGCAGTTTGAGGGCTGGTAGGCCCTAAGATAAGGTCGACTTTTTCAAAGGCTTTTTGATAATCATTGGTAATTAAATGTCTTACTTTTTGAGCTTTAAGGTAATAGGCGTCATAATAACCTGCCGATAATACATAGGTACCTATTAAAATGCGGCGTTTAACTTCATCTCCAAAGGCCTCTGTACGAGAACGCACATAGAGATCTTCTAAGTTTTTAGGATTTTGACAGCGATAACCATACCGAACCCCATCAAAACGAGCCAAATTAGAAGAACATTCAGCAGGAGCTATGATGTAATAAACAGGCACTGAAAGAGAGGAGTGGGGTAATTCAATGTCTACAAATTCAACCCCTAATTTTTTAAGCTCATTAATACCCTCGGTTACCAGTTTTGCCATTTCAGAATTTAAATTCTCATTAAAAAATTCTTTCGGTAAGCCAATTCGTAAGCCTTTTATAGAATGGTTAAGGAATTGTGTGTATTGTGGTACGGGTTTATCCACACTGGTGGAATCTTTTTCATCAAAGCCTGCCATCGTCTCTAAAAGTAAAGCACAATCTTCTGCAGTTTGAGCCATGGGGCCTGCTTGATCTAGGCTTGATGCAAAAGCAATCATTCCAAAACGTGAAATGCGGCCATAAGTGGGTTTTAAACCCGTAATATTCGTTAAGGCAGCGGGTTGCCGGATAGAACCCCCGGTGTCTGTTCCAGTGGCAATCGGAGCTAAGCGAGCAGCGATGCTTGCTGCAGCACCCCCTGAAGAACCCCCAGGTACCCGTTGGTAATCCCAAGGATTACAAACCGCGCCATAGAAACTAGTTTCATTGCTAGAACCCATGGCAAATTCGTCCATATTGGTTTTGCCAAGAGTAATCATGCCAACCGAATTTAATTTTTCAACCAAAGTAGCATCATAAGGTGCTATAAAATTATCTAACATTTTAGATCCGCAGGAAGTTTTAATTCCTTTGGTACAAAATATATCTTTATGGGCTATGGGTAACCCGCACAAAGGATGGTTTTCGCCTTGGCTTATGATTTTATCTGCAAGTAATGCTTGTTCTAATGCCTTTTCAGCATTCACTGTAATAAAAGCATTTAATTTAGGATTGTATTTTTCGATACGATCTAAATAAGTTTTTGTTAATTCAAGACTTGAAAATTGCTTTGTTTTTAAGCCCTGGGACAATTCGCTTAAGGTTTGATTAAACATATAAAGATTCCAATATGAGTTAGTCTCTTACTGTAGGAACAAGATAAAGTCCGGCTTCAGTAAGTGGGGCAATACTTTGTAATAAGTCTCTTTGATCTGTGGCAATAACTTTATCTTCACGACAGGTAAGTTTTGTAGCTAAGGAATGAATTTGTGGGGTAATATTCTGAGTATCAATTTCATTGATTTGATCAATCATCTTCATTATCCTAGATAAGTCCTCTTGTAAAGAGTGGCAGGTGTTGCCTTGCTCTACATTAAGACGAGCAAGATGAGCAACTTGAAGAATATCTTTTGAATTAATTGACATTTTTATCTCCGATGGAGGTATATTATAAAGTTTAAAAGGCATACTTTAACATAATGCGTTGCAAGTCCCAACTTTTCATTTTTTTTAAAATTAGGGTTTAGGGATTTTAAGAATTTAAACTGAGGTAAATAAAAAATATGTTCAAATCATTACGCGGGATGTTTTCCAATGATTTATCAATTGATTTGGGAACGGCTAATACTTTAATTTATGGCAGAAACGTAGGGATGGTTCTTGATGAACCCTCTGTAGTTGCTTTCCGGCAAGAACGAGGAGCCGGTGGACAGAAAATAGTCGTAGCCGTAGGCCTTGAAGCCAAACAAATGTTAGGTCGAACCCCGGGCAATATTACCGCAATTAGACCTTTAAAAGATGGGGTTATTGCGGATTTTCATGTTACAGAGAAAATGTTACAGCATTTTATTCATAAAGTTCATAAAAATAAGTTCTTACGTCCAAGTCCTCGAGTCTTAGTATGTGTCCCTTGTGGTTCTACCCAAGTAGAGCGACGTGCTATCCGTGAATCCGCTTTAGGAGCAGGTGCGAGAGAAGTCTACTTAATAGAAGAACCCATGGCTGCTGCCATAGGGGCTGGGATGCCAGTAGAACAAGCCAGTGGTTCTATGGTGGTGGATATAGGCGGAGGCACGACCGAAGTAGCTATTATTTCTCTTAGTGGGGTAGTGTATGCTGCTTCTGCACGCATCGGTGGAGATCGGTTTGATGAAAGTATTATTAATTATGTAAGACGCAATTATGGGAGCTTAATTGGGGAGGCGACCGCTGAGCGTATTAAGCAAGAAATTGGAACAGCCTTTGCCACAACTGAAGTGAAAGAAATTGAGGTAAGAGGCCGAAATTTAGCCGAAGGTATTCCTCGAAGCTTTACCCTGAATAGCAATGAAATTTTAGAAGCCATTCAAGAGCCCTTATCTGGTATTATTGGCGCCGTTAGGGCAGCTTTAGAACAAGCTCCACCTGAACTTGCTTCTGACATTGCTGAAAGAGGTTTAGTATTAACTGGGGGAGGTGCCTTATTGCGAGATCTTGATAAGTTATTAATGGAAGAAACAGGATTGCCCGTAATAGTGGCCGAAGATCCGTTAACTTGTGTAGCACGAGGGGGCGGAAGAGCTTTAGAAATGATGGATGAACGTGGGGGTGATTTATTATCTACGGAATAAAAAACAGTGGATAATAGTAAGCCTATTTTTGCAGCAGAACCCATTTATGGTTTTCGTTTTATATTTGTTTTGGTGCTGTCAATTGCCTTAATGGCAATTGACCATCATTACCATTATTTACCCAGCATACGGTCTAATTTTACAAAAATAATAGTACCCATTCAAAAATTGAGTAATCTTCCTGGTCAATCTTTGGCCAATTTAAGTCATTATTTAAGCTCTTATACTTTTTTACAAAAAGAAAACATAAGATTAAACCAACAACAGTTAGTGCTCAATGCTCAATTACAAAAATTAATGGCTTTAGAATCTGAAAATATTCGTCTTCGAGCATTACTTCAATCGTCCCCTAAAATAAAAGAGTCCTTTACAAGCGCTGAACTTATACAAATTGATCCCGATCCTTTTAGCCATATTATCGTTTTAAACAAAGGTAAAACCGATGGAGTTTTTATTGGACAACCCTTAATTGATGCGAACGGAATTATGGGAAAAATAATTGAGGTAGAAAATGATACCAGCCGGGCCATGCTTATCACAGATACAGCACATGCCCTACCCATAGAAAACCTTCGCAATGGTATGCGTGCCATCGCGGTAGGGGTAGGTAATATTAATCGTTTGGAATTACAGCATGTTCCCTTAACTGCGGATATTAAAGAAGGGGATGAATTAGTTACTTCAGGACTAGGAGGCAAATATCCCATGGGGCTTCCTGTTGGCACGGTGGATAAAGTTATTTATACCAAGGGTGCGGCTTTTTCTAAAATTTGGATAAAACCTAAGGCCCATTTAGAACAGAGTAAACAAGTATTATTAATTCAACCTTTAGATGGGTTAACATCGGATAAGGATCTATTCTAGTGAGAAGAATACAAATTATAAGATTAAGACAATTAGCTAGTATTAGTTTTTCATTAGTGGTTGCATTGGTTTTAATGATTATTCCTATTTCAAAAAATTTACAAGCAGCCTGGCCGCAGTGGTTAAGCTTGGTTATTATCTATTGGGTAACTTTTACACCCAGATTAATTGGTATAATGACCGCTTGGTGTCTAGGACTTAGTATGGATATTTTAGGAGGAAGATTTTTGGGCCAATATGCCTTAAGTCTTAGTGTGGTTGCTTTTCTTACTATTATTTTAAGAAACCGGATTAGATTGTTTTCTCTATGGCAAAAAAGTTTAAGTATTCTAGTCATAATAGGATTTGGACAATTAATTTTTGTGATAGTGCATTGGTTTATGGGAAAAACCCACCCTCCTCAAAATATCTTAATTTGGATGTCCACTCTTAGCAGTATGCTGATTTGGCCTTTAATTGAAGCAATACTTAAAATTTACCAGCGTAAGCTTATTTTTTAAAATTGAATCTTTCTAACCCAAGCCAGCCAATCCCGTTCCCCTAAATTTTCTTCAAAATTTAATAATTGCTCATTAGTTTTGCAAGCAACTGTTTCACTTAAAATACACAAGTCTTGATTCATACTTAAAGCCGCTATCTGTGTTTGACAGGCTTTTTCTAAATGATAGCAGTAATACAGGGCTTCAGGTACTGTTTTGCCACAGGTAAGTGTTCCATGATTTTGCATAAACATAACCTTATAATTACTTAAATCTTTTATTAATTGAAGTTCATGATCATCAGTATTTAAAGCTAGGCATTGGTAGGGATGATACGCAATTTTTTTATAAAAATGTAAGGCCCATTGGCTTATGGGTAACAAGCCCTTTTTAGTACAAGAAACCGCTACCCCCGCCACAGTATGTAAATGAAAAATAGCATTTAAATCACCTCTATTCCTATAAATGGATCCATGTATGACATACCCAGTTTGATTGTATTGATATTCTTCTCCTTCTAAAATTTTACCCTCTAAAGATACTTTCAATAAATTAAAAGGGGTCACTTCTTCAAATAATAAGCCAAAAGGGTAAATGTAATAATAAGGCGCATTTGGGGGTCTTGCTGATAAATGGGTATAGGTCGCATCATCCAGTCCCCAAAGGCTTAAAATGCGGTAGGCTTGGGCTAATTTTAATTTAACTTCAGCATCAATTACGGGTATTTGTTTTGACATTTTTTCTCCAAAATAGTTATTTTCCTTTAGAAAAATTAATTTTAGCCGTTACCTATGAAAAGATTTCTTTATAGGATAAGACTATGCGCATTAAACATCAATTGCTATTTGTCACCACCTTCATAGCAATCATTGCAGTTATTCTTGCCTCAGGCATCATTGGGTATTTATCTTATAAACTTTCCAAAGAGGCTCTTAAACAAAATGTCCAGAATCATTTAACCAGTATACAGGAACTTAAAAAAGAGCAAGTTGAGAATTATTTTAAAACCATTAGAGCACAGGTACTAAGCTTTTCTGATGATAAAATGATTAGTACAGCACTTGAAAGTTTTAAAAGCGCTTTTGAAATCTATGGAAAAGAAATAGGAGAAAATAATTTAGCAAAATATAAGAAAGCCGACATTGAGATTTATCTTGAAGAATTTTCAAATCGATATAAAGAAAAAAATATAAGTGCGCTGCCTAGCAATACGGCAAAATTAATTAATTTAAATTCAAATGAGACTTTTGCTTTACAATATTTTTATATTTTTAATAATAAATTTTCTATCGGTCAAAAAGCAAGATTAGATGAAGGGCAAGATAATACGACTTATAGCAAGGTACATAATAAATTCCATCCTTTTTTTAGAGATTATTTAGAAAAATTTAACTTTTATGATATGTTTCTAGTGGGTTTAGACGGGGTTGTCTATTATACCAAAGAAAAAAAAGTTGATTTTACAAGCTCTCTAATCGATGGCCCTTTTGCCGATAGCCAATTAGCCAAGGTATTTAATATGGCCAAAGCATCTCCTAATAATGACTTTTCATTTTTATCAGATTTTAAGCCGTATATTCCTTCTTATGGAGATGAAGTCGCATTTATCGCAACTCCCATTTTTAAAGAGGGCATTAAAATTGGTGTATTAATTTTTCAAATACACCAGGATGTTATCAATAATATACTTGTTAAAAATAAAAATTTAGCCTCTTCCTGGATGGGTAAAACCGGGGAAGTTTATATTGTAGGAGAAGATAATAAATTAAGAACTGAAAATAGATTATTTCTTGAATCCCCAAATAATTACGCTGAAATTATGGAAAGTTATTTATCGAAAGACACCTTAACTTTGATTAAAACTAAGCATACCACCATTGGACTACAAAAAATTATTTCTCCTGATTTAGCAGTTGATTTAAATCAAACCAGTAATTATAAAACTATTGAAGATTTTTTAGGGCACAAATATTTAGCAAGTGTTTCTCCTTTGTCAATTGAAGATCTTAAATGGGAAATTGTATGTAGTATTTCAAAAGAAGAAGCTTTAGCGGGTATAAATACACTAGGGCATAAAATATATTTTTCTTCCCTGATTTTGATGGTTGTTTTAGTCAGTCTTTCATTTATTATGGGAAAAAGATTAGTATTAATTTGTAGCGAGCCTATAGAAAAAATAAGTGATGAAATTCAATATTTAGCTAAGCATCAGGATTTAACCAAAAGATTACAAGTTACTTCTAACGATGAAATTGGAGAAATGGCTTCCTCCTTGAATGGTCTTTTAGCCAATTTTCAACATATTTGCATGGAAGCTCTACAATCATCCAAGTTAGTTAAAAACACACTCGAAGAAATTTCTTTGTTTGACAAAAATGAAAAAAATCAGCAACCAGAATCTAAGACAAGCATTAGTAATGAGGAAAAAATTAAACACATGAAAAACATTATGGATGCTGCAACTAACCTGGGTCATTTTTCAGATAAGTTAACAAAATTGTCTGAACAGTTTAAGATAATTGAAGAGCAGGCGGAGCAAAAAAGTGAATGGTAAGATTAGGTAATTATCCAAAAATAAAGGGTAAATAAAACATTTACCCTTTATGGTGTTTAATAGAATGTTTATTGAACTGGGGTAGCGGGAGCTGGGTTGTTTGAACTTGGCATATTGGGCATTGAATTACAAACATCCATGCTCATAGCTTTCATTTCGCAAGCTTTATCACCATTACATTTTGCTTTTTCCATATCGCATTGAGCTTGATCAAAAGCAAAAGCTGAACCTGCTGCAAAAGAAACTAAAAGGGCTGCCATTAAAGTTTTCATCGTAATATTCTCCAGGTTAAATAAGATAAAACAAATTCTAAAATAAAAGCCGTGACTCTTCTAAACTCTTGGATAATAAGCCAAATGTATTGATTTTTACAGCTCTTACGATAAAAAAGTTTAGCACACTAAATTAAAAAAAACAAATTATAGGCTATCCGTTTGGGTCGGATTTGTACGGGGCTTAACCTCATCCATCAGAAAATCATGTGCAATAGTCTGATAGTAGAAAGGGATCACAATATGATGAGCTTTAAAAGCTTTTTGAATTTCCAACTGAATATTGGTCTTTAATTCAGTATAATTAGTTTGTCTAGCATAAATAGAGAATTGGATGGATATCCCCGATTCCCCGAATTCCAAGAAGAAAAACTCTGGTAAAGGACTTTCTAAAGATAACGGATTATTTTGAGCGGCTTCGAATAATATCTTTTTAATAAGGTCGATATCCTCATCAAATGAAAAACGAAAAGTTAAATCTAATCGCCGAATTGGGAAACGTGATAAATTTTGAAATTGGGATTTTAAAAGTAGCTCATTAGGAATTCTAACCAAAGTATTATCTCGGGTGCGTATATTAATGGATAACAATTCTATAGATAAAATTTCCCCTATAGTATCATTGATGACAATAAAGTCGCCTACTACAAATGGTTTTTCGATAATTAAAAATATACCACTAATAATATTAGACATCCCTGTTTGGGATGCAAAAGAAATAGCTACCGCACCGATTCCCGCAGCTCCTAATAAAGTACCAACTTCTACGCCTAATGTTTTAAGAGAAAGCATTATAAAAAGTAAAACTACAAAATAATAAACAACTCGTTTAAGTAACATCGAGTGATGGGCGGATGCTCTTTTTAAGGTGATTTTTGCAACAATTGAACCTACAATATTAGCAACTACAAAACCTGAAACAAAAAATAAACTGGCTTCAAAACAATTCGTTAAAGCTTGAGGGAGTTTTAAATTAGCAAAAAGCTGAGTAGGGTCAATCAACTGAGAAAAAAGCATAATTAGTTCCGTATTAAAGCATTAAAAAAATTTTTAAGTCCCGCACTGGTAGAAAAGTCTAAGCGGGGAGCTGATAACAACAATGGCTCTTCTAAATCTCGTCCAGGACCTTTCACAATTTTTACCTCTAAATTATTATCACCTTCCCGTTTGAAAATTAATTGTTCAGTCCAAAGACAATGATTTTTATCTGTGAAGACGGATAAATAGGGTAAGGGTAGAGTGATTTGATCTAATACTAAAGTCGAATGAGAATGATTTTTAATATGCATACGAGTAATAACTTGATCAAAATGAGTGGGTAATTCTTTAAAATTCGCAAAGCAATTAATATTTCCCCCATAACATAGTTCACCTTCTAATGTGTTCACACCAAACCAAGAGTCTGATAAATGAGTGGTAGAAATTTCATCTAGAATAATAGGTGGTAAAAGGTTTAATACCCTTATAGAAACTGGAAAACTGGCATATAAAGTGGTTTCCATTTCTGCGGGTATATAGATGGGGTGCTGTAAACGGGATACTAAAGGCCTATCTGCTAAAACGGGTTTAAGAGCAATTTGTTGGCTTAAGTTATTAAAGACAAATGTTTTATGATGGATGGCTTCTTTAAATATTTCATGATGTAAATTCAATGAATTTTCTGCATCATTGACTAATTCATCCGGCTCGATTTTAAAGTGTCTTGGGTACCAAGCACCGATTTTCCATTGATGAATATCGTTTTGGATGCCTATAATTCTATTCCCAATATGCCAATAAACCAATTGTTGGGGTAAAACTTCATACGAGCCCCACCAAGCCTGCTCAATATTAGAAGGTTTTGGTTTCAGTAATAAAGGAGCCACTTTAGGCGCTGATGATTTAAATAATAAAGGAATTCTTCTAAACCATGATTTCATAATACTTGTGCTTCTCTCAGTAATGTTGCATATAAAGTGTTCTGTAATAAGCTAATTACAGTCATAGGTCCAACCCCACCTGGTACTGGGGTTATCCATGAAGCTTTAACGGCAGCTTTTTCAAATTCTATATCCCCCACCATTTTTCCATTAGGTAAACGATTAATGCCAACGTCCACGATTATTGCTCCTTTTTTTATCCATTCTCCCTTGATTATATTAGGTTTTCCAATGGCGACTATCAAAATATCAGCATTTTTAACAAAAAAAGGCAAATCTTTAGTTTTTTTATGGCAGGCCGTAACGGTACAACCTGCTTGCAGTAGCTCTAAGATCATAGGGCGCCCTACAATATTTGAGATTCCAATTATGGTAGCATTTAAACCTTGAAGGGCAATTCCAGTACTCGCTAATAAGGTCATAATCCCAGCTGGTGTGCAGGCTCTTAAACAAGGGGCTTGTAAGGATAAAAGCCCTATATTATAGGGATGAAATCCATCGACATCCTTTAAGGGATCAATCGCTTTAATGATGTTAAGGGTATTCACCTGTGGAGGTAGGGGTAATTGCACTAATATACCATCTATCTCATTATTTTCATTTAAATCATTTATAAGTAATAAAATTTCAGCTTCAGTCACAGAGCTTGGTAAATTATAAGCAAAAGAATTAAATCCTACCCGGGCACAGGCTTTACGTTTATTGGCAACATACACTTCTGAAGCAGCATCATTCCCCACTAAAATTACTGCAAGGCCAGGAATTTTTTGGTTTAAAATTTTTCTTTTTTCGACAGTAGTTTTAAGTTCTTGTTCTAAAAAAAGGCTTAATTTTTTTCCATTTAAAATTTGTGCGCTCATTATGTGTAGGTACTCTCAAAATATTTATTAAACTTATATTAAGACTAGGCTTAATAATACGTAAAGCAAACTAACATTTTATGGATAATTATTAAATAATTTAAAAGTTTATTAAGTGTTTTCCCTTAAATAAATCTTAACCGACCTATAGCTATTTTCATTACTAAGTTCTGTAATAAAAAATTCAGTAATTAATCCACAGCGATTGCTATAATTATTTCTGAAGGGTAATGAGCAAAATAATTTATAAAAAAGAAAATAAATTAAAAGTTTTTGTAAATATATACGTTGGTTTTTAGCTAAATCACTAAAAATATAATTAAAAAAGTCCAAGTTCAATATTCTTGACCTTTATAAAAAACCCCGTTATGATTCCTCGTTCTAAGCTTTTATGCTTTAATTAAAAGTTACGGGGTATAGCGCAGCCTGGTAGCGCACCTGCTTTGGGAGCAGGGTGTCGGGGGTTCAAATCCCTCTACCCCGACCAGTTAGAATAATGTTTAAGCTGATGCTTTCTAAATAAAGCGCCCGTAGCTCATTTGGATAGAGCATCGGCCTTCTAAGCCGAGGGTAGCAGGTTCGAATCCTGCCGGGCGCGCCAGTAACTGGTAAGCTTGGTTAAAGATAGAAGCGGTTATTTTAGATGTTTTTATGGTGGGCGTAGCTCAGTTGGTAGAGCCCCGGATTGTGATTCCGGTCGTCGTGGGTTCAAATCCCATCGTTCACCCCATATTTCAAAGTTATGGGCCGTTAGCTCAGTTGGTAGAGCAGCTGACTCTTAATCAGCGGGTCCTTGGTTCGATCCCTAGACGGCCCACCAGACTTTAATAAAGCCTAGAAAATAAACCTAGGCTTTAATTTTTTGAGATAAAACGGTATCATTGTTTTTTAAACTTAAGCGAAAGTGGCGGAATTGGTAGACGCACTGGATTTAGGTTCCAGCGGGGCGACCCGTGAGAGTTCGAGTCTCTCCTTTCGCACCATTTATTCTTTGGTTTTATTTTAAAATAAGAGGTTGGCTCATGCAGGCATCACAGGTATCAATAGAAAATACCAGTTCCCTTGGTCGAAAACTAATAATTACTGTGCCAGCTGAGAAGGTACAAATAGCGCTTAATAATGCTATGAAACAATTTGCTAAAAATTTATTTGTTCCAGGTTTTCAAAAAGGGAAAGTTAATCCCAAAATTGTAGAAAAAAAGTTTAATACTTCCACCGACAGATCACAAGCAATAAACAAAATTTTAGAATCCAATCTTTTAGAAATATTAAAAGAAAAAGATTTAAAACCTGCAGGTCGTCCATTAGTTGAAGAAATTAAATATGAAACAGGTGAAGATTTATCTTTTACCGTATTAATTGAAATATTTCCTGAAATAAATTTATCTGACATCAGTCAATTAACCGTAGAAAAATTAACCGTTTCCATTACAGATACTGATGTTGAAAATGCCACTGAAAAATTATCTGAACAATTCGCTGACTGGGTAACTGTTGATAGACCAGCCAATATGGGCGATAGAATTAAAATGGATTACTTTAGCACTATCGATGGAAAATCTTATGAAAATAATTCAGGTAAAGATGTCTTAGTAGAGTTAGGGGCTAAGCATTTTATTGAAGGATTTGAAGAAGGATTATTGGGTGCTAAAAAAGGCGATAAAGTAGAGATGGACTTACAATTTCCTTTTGATTGGCGTATCGAATCTATTAGAGGAAAACAATCTCACTTTGTAGTGGATGTTAAAGAAGTATCTGTCAAGAATAAAGCGCAGTTAGATCAAGATTTTGCTAAGAAAATTGGGGCAAATGGCGATACCGAAGAAGATATTAAACAAATGGTACGTAAAAATTTAGAAAAACAGGTTCAAGAATTAATTAAAATAAAAGCCCGAGAAGATTTATTAAAAAAAGTTTTGGCTGCTAATCCTATTGATTTACCCCAATCCTTAATAGAACGAGAGATGCAAGATATGCATGATGAGATGCATCAAAATGAGAAACATGTTAATCATCATGATTGCCAGCATCAGGGTCTTGAGGAAGAAGCTAAAAGAAGAGTAGCTCTAGGTTTATTATTAAGTGAAGTTATTAAAAAAGAAAATTTAACTTTAAATAAAGATAAAGTGAAAGAGAAAATTGCTGAAATAGGGCAAGCATTCGGAAATTCGGATTTTGTAGAAAGTATGTATTATGAATCAGAACATCTTTTACAAAATATACAAAATAGTGTTTTCATGGATCAAGCAGTAGATCATCTTCTACAAAAAGCGCAAACCATCGAAAATGCATGCTCTTTTGATGAGTTAGTACAAAAATAGTTAAACCATAAGCGGTTATTTTTCAGGTAGATATTTATTAAGAGGGATAGGACTAATGATAGAAACACGTGGTATAGGATTAGTGCCAATGGTAGTCGAACAATCGGCTAGAGGTGAGCGTGCTTATGATATTTATTCTCGATTATTAAAAGAAAGAGTCATATTTCTTGTAGGACAAGTTGAAGATAATATGGCTAATTTAATAGTGGCTCAATTACTTTTTCTAGAATCTGAAAATCCTGATAAAGATATTTCACTTTATATAAATTCGCCAGGTGGTGCCGTAACAGCTGGTATGGCAATTTATGACACCATGCAATTTATCAAACCCAATGTCAGTACTCTATGTATCGGGCAAGCCTGTAGTATGGGAGCCTTATTATTGGCAGGAGGTGCTGCAGGAAAGAGACATTGTTTACCCAGTTCTAGAGTGATGATTCACCAACCATTGGGTGGTTTTCAGGGGCAGGCTAGTGATATTGAAATTCATACTAGAGAAATATTAGGTATGCGAGATAGGTTAAATCAAATTTTAGCCTATCATACAAATCAACCAATTGAAAGAATTCAGAAGGATACCGATCGAGATAATTTTATGGGTGCTGAAGAAGCAAAATCTTATGGCATTGTAGACGCCGTAATAACTCGACGGAATATGAAAGATCTCGTTGATAAAAAAGCGCATGAAGACAAATAATTTTTATTAATAAGTTGAATAGCTTTTTTTTAAATTTTTATTTATTATTTTACTTGAAAAGCCACTTTTTGACCCAATTTATTAATTTAAAGGCAATTAACTTACGAGGTAGATAATGGGCGATAAACAAAATGGCAGGAATGATCAAGGAAAGCTTTTATACTGTTCTTTTTGTGGAAAAAGTCAACATGAAGTCAAGAAATTAATTGCTGGTCCTTCAGTATTTATTTGTGATGAATGTGTAGAACTTTGTAATGACATTATCAGGGAAGAAATTGAAGAACGTCATATGCCTCATATACGTACAAAATTACCTACCCCAAAAGAAATTGATAAAATTTTAGATCAATATGTAATTGGGCAAACCCATGCGAAAAAAGTTCTTTCTGTGGCGGTTTATAATCATTATAAAGGCTTAAAATCTAATGTAAAAGATGATGAAGTTGAACTTGGCAAAAGTAATATTTTATTAATTGGTCCTACTGGTAGTGGTAAAACTTTATTAGCGGAGACCTTGGCTCGTTTATTAGATGTACCCTTTACCATTGCGGATGCTACTACTTTAACCGAAGCAGGTTATGTAGGAGAAGATGTTGAAAATATCATTCAAAAATTATTACAAAAATGTGAATATGATGTAGAAAAAGCCCAAACCGGTATTGTTTATATTGATGAAATTGACAAAATTTCGCGTAAATCTGAAAATCCTTCGATTACAAGGGATGTTTCTGGAGAAGGCGTTCAACAGGCCTTATTAAAGTTAATTGAAGGTACTGTAGCCTCTGTTCCTCCCCAAGGAGGACGAAAACATCCTCAACAAGAATTTTTGCAAGTTGATACTTCTGGTATTTTATTTATTTGTGGCGGTGCTTTTGCCGGCATAGATAAAATCATTCGCCAGCGTTCTGAGAAAGGTGGGATTGGTTTTTCAGCAGAAATTTCTAGTAAAGATGATAAAAAAACCATGAATGAAACCCTAAGACATGTTGAGCCTGAAGATTTAATCAAATTTGGTTTAATTCCTGAATTTGTAGGAAGATTGCCAGTCATTGCTACATTAGAAGAATTAGACGAAAAAGCTTTAATGAGCATTTTAACGGAACCAAAAAATGCTTTAACTAAACAATATAAAAAATTATTTGAAATGGAAAATGTTGATATTGAGTTTAGAGAAGGGGCACTCAAATATATTGCTAAGCAAGCAATGGAAAGAAAAACAGGTGCTAGAGGATTACGTTCTATTTTAGAGCAAGTTTTATTAGACACTATGTATGATTTACCTTCATTAGAAAATGTTTCCAAAGTAGTAATTGATGAGACAGTCATTAAAGGCGATGCCAAGCCTTTGCTTATTTTTGAAAATGCAGAAGAGTCTAAAACAGGATCTTAATTCAGTATAATTTTAAAAAGTTAAAAAATTTTTATTATGAGCGAGTGGAATGTCTAAATCTTCAAACGAGTCTATTTTAGAAAACCAGTCCATTGCAATGCCAATATTACCCTTAAGAGATGTGGTAATATATCCCCACATGGTTGTTCCTTTGTTTGTTGGCAGAGAAAAATCGATTCATGCCTTAGAAGCCGCAGCACTTGGTGAAAGTAAGCAGATATTATTAGTTACTCAGAAGGAATCCAGTGAAGATGAACCCACTCCTGATTCCATTTATCATACCGGTACTATTTCAACTATATTACAATTATTAAAATTACCTGATGGTACTGTGAAAGTGTTAGTAGAAGGTTTGAGAAGAGGTAAAGTTGAACATACTTTTATCCAAAATGAACCTTATTTTAACGCTATGGTTATCCCCATTTCGACTAAAGGACAAGATCATTCTGATATAGAAGGTTTAATTCGTTCTTTGACTTCTCAGTTTGAATTATATGTTAAGTTAAATAAAAAAATCCCTTTAGAAGTTATTACTGCAGTAGGAGGAATTACAGATCCTTCTCGCTTAGCTGATACCATTGCAGCACATATGTCTTTAAAAATTCCTCAAAAACAACAATTATTGGAATTAGATAATCTTAAATCTCGGATTGAATCCTTATTAAATATTTTAGGAACCGAAATAGATCTTTTTCAAGTTGATAAAAGAATTAAAAATCAAGTAAAAAAACAAATGGAAAAAAGGCATAGGGAATATTATTTAAATGAACAGATTCAAGCGATTCACAAGGAATTAGGAGAATTAGGATCTGAGTCCCAAAATGAATTTGAGATTTTATTAAAAAAAGTAGACGCCTCAGGGATGCCTAAAGAACCTAAAGAAAAATGCATTCAGGAAATCAATAAATTAAAAATGATGTCTCCAATGGCTGCAGAAGCTACGGTTAGTAGGACTTATATTGATAGCTTGATAGGGGTTCCTTGGAAAAAAAGAACTAAAGTACAATTAAACCTAGCGAAAGCAGAAGCTCACTTAAAAGCGGGACATCATGGACTTGAGAAAGTAAATGAGCGGGTACTTGAACTGTTGGCAGTTCACAAAAGAATGAAAACCGTTAAGGGGCCTATATTATGTCTAGTGGGTCCCCCTGGGGTAGGAAAAACTTCATTAGGACAAGCAATTGCTTTAGCTACCGGTCGAGAATTTGTTAGAATGTCTTTAGGGGGGGTACGGGACGAAGCTGAAATAAGGGGACATCGAAGGACTTATATTGGTGCCCAACCTGGAAAAATTATACAAAAGTTAGCCAAAGTCAAAGTTAAAAATCCTTTATTTTTATTAGATGAAATTGATAAAATGGCAATGGATTTTAGAGGCGATCCCGCTTCTGCTTTGCTTGAAGTGCTAGATCCTGAACAAAATAAAACATTTAATGATCATTACCTAGAGGTCGATTATGATTTATCAGAAGTTTTATTTATTACTACTGCTAATTCTTTAAATATTCCAGCGCCCCTGCTTGATCGCATGGAAATCATTAGGCTTTCAGGATACACCGAATGTGAAAAATTAACGATAGCTATTCAGTATTTAATTCCTAAACAACTTAAAAATAATGGGTTATTTCCTGAAGAATTGAAGTTTAAAGATCAAGCCATTTTAGATATTATCCGCTATTATACCCGCGAAGCTGGGGTGCGAAATTTAGACAGAGAAATCGCAAAAATTTGTCGCAAAGTCGTGAAGAAATTATTGCTGAATCAAGATATCACTAAACAAATTATCAATAGTAAGGATTTAGAATTATTTTTAGGGGTAAGAAAATATAGATTTGGTGTAGTAGAAGAAAAAGATCAGATTGGACAAGTAACAGGTCTTGCATGGACAGAAGTGGGGGGTGAAATACTAACCATTGAGGCCAGTGCGGTATCAGGTAAAGGTAAAATTATTTCCACAGGTAAGCTTGGGGAGGTAATGCAAGAATCGATTCAAGCTGCTTTGACCGTTGTAAGAAGTCGGGCGATGAGTCTTGGGATCGCAAAAGATTTTTATGAAAACTATGATATGCATGTTCATGTGCCAGAAGGAGCCACTCCAAAAGACGGCCCCAGTGCTGGTATTGGAATGTGTACCGCCCTAGTCTCTGTGTTAACCGGTATTGCCGTTAAGAAAGAATTTGCTATGACTGGCGAAATTACCTTAAGAGGTCAGGTTTTACCCATTGGAGGCTTAAAAGAAAAGCTTTTAGCTGCAAAGCGGGCCGGTATTTTAAATGTTATTATCCCGGAAGCCAATTTAGAAGAATTAAAAGAAATTAATGAAGAGCTTTACAAAGGGATGCATATTCATAAAGTCCAGTGGATCGATGAAGTATTTGCTCTCGCATTGACTCGGATGCCTAAAATTATCAATCCAAAACTAAAAATGGTCTCAAAAAATACCTTGGTAAAAAAACGAGCTAAAAGCTCTACTAAGAGCGATATTACCTTACCTAATTAATAATATGAGTTGGGCTTCTTAAATATTTATGGGGTAAAATTCAATTTACCCCTTGACGAATAGTAGTTTAAGTTGTTATAAAACCACAAGCTTAGAAACTTTAGAAAATGTATAGGATGATAGCTTTTTCTAAATGTTATTTTGAAGCTTTAAGTAATTTTAAAAAAGGGGACCCCTGTGAATAAAACACAATTGGTTGAACATGTAGCTTTATCTTTAGAGATGGCAAAAGCTCAAGCAGCAAGAGTGGTAGAAGCAACTATAAAAGGAATTACAAAAGGATTACTTGAAGATTCAGAAGTATCCTTACCACCTTTAGGTAAGTTCTTAGTTAAGACACGAGCCGCTCGTTCAGGACGTAATCCTCAGACTGGGGATGCACTTCAGATCCCTGAAACGAGAGTAGTAAGCTATAAAGCAGGAAAAGAGTTGAAAGATACTGTAAACGGAGTAGAGATTTTAGAAGAAGCATAATAGTCTCGGGTGCTTAGCTCAGCTGGTAGAGCATCGCCCTTACAAGGCGAGGGTCGGGGGTTCGAACCCCTCAGCACCCACCATGTTATTTTTGGAGCGGTAGTTCAGTTGGTTAGAATATCGGCCTGTCACGCCGAGGGTCGCGGGTTCGAGTCCCGTCCGCTCCGCCAGCCTAGTTGTTTTCTCATTTAAAAAATTAATTGCGAGCTATATCATGTTACAAAGTATTAGGGATAAAGCACAGGGACCTATCACCTGGATAATTATACTCTTAATAAGCTCAAGCTTTGTACTATTAGGAGTTAGTAATTATTTTTTGAGTAAAAGTAATTCCCCTATTGCAGCGACTGTTAATGGAGAACCTATTACTTGGCAAAATGTGGATTACATCTATGAGAAAATGAGGCAAGAAAGAAAAGATTTGCCGAATGCCCCAGGCTTTGAAAAACAGCTAAAAAGTGATGCTCGTGATATCCTGGTTCAAAAAGCGGTATTAGTTGCCGGAGCGCTTAAAAAAGGATTTAGAGTTAGCGAAGAAGAAATCGCAGAATTTATAAAAACAATGCCTTATTTTCAAGAAGAAGGCCAATTTTCAAAAGAAAAATATCATCAAGTGCTTGCGCAACATGCTATCAAAGAAAGCAATTTTGTAAAAGATCTACAACAAAGTTTATTAATTACTCAGTTTTTACAAGGATTAACCCTTTCAAATTTTTACACTTCATTTGAATTAAATCAAATGGCAGAAATATTTGATCAGAAAAGGGACTTTGATGTCATTAACATTTCATTAGAGCGATTTAAAAAAGAAATTCAACCAAAAACCCACGAATTAGAAAATTATTATACTGCTAATAAATCACAGTTTATGAGCCCCGAATTAGTTAACCTGCAGTATATAAAGCTTTCATTGAAACAAATTATGGATAATATAGAAGTCTCTCCTCAGGAACTGCAAGATTATTATAAAGAAAACATTGCCAATTTTACTTTGCCAGAAAAAATAAATGCAAGACACATACTGATTAGTTTCTCGGCGGCAGAAGATGAAGCTAAAGCTAAAACAAAAATTGAATCCTTAATTGAAAAACTAAAAAATGGGGAAGACTTTAAGGCCTTAGTTAAAGAATATTCAGATGATAAGGGTTCTAACACTAAGGAAGGCGAGCTTGGATGGTTTGAAAAAGGAGACATGGTGCCTGAATTTGAAGAGGCTGCCTTCAAACTATCAACCCCTAATGAAATAAGTCCTGTCGTTAAAACTCAATATGGGTTCCACCTAATACAGTTAATTGATAAAAAACCCGAAACCACTCAAGCCTTTGAACTTGTAAAAAAACTTATAGAAGAACAAATTAAAAGACAAAAAGCAGAACCTATTCTGACTCAACAATATGAAGAATTAAATACACTAGCTTACGAAAATCACTCTAATTTAAATGTTATAAGTGAAAAAATGGGTTTAGAAATTAAAGAAACACCCTTTTTTGATAAAAGAGGTGGGGAAGGTATAACCCAACACCCAGCGGTCATTACTGCAGCCTTTAGCCCAGAGCTTAAAGAGCATCATCTTAATAGTGAAGTATTACCCCTTGATGATAATGAGTCTTTTGTAATTTTTAGAGTTAAAGAATACAAACCATCCAGTTTATTGGATTTTAAAACCGTTGAAAACAAAGTAAAAGAACTGTTTACTAATATTCAAACTGTAGAAAAAGCCAAGATTTTTTCAGAGACAGTGGCAACTGCAATTAAATCAGGCCAATCCTTAAAAGAAGTCGCAAAAGCGTTTCAATTGGATGTTGGTAGCGAAAAACAAATTGCGCGCACAGATCCAAAAATTTCCCCAAAAATATTAAATGCGGCTTTTACTTTAAGTAACCCTAATCATAAAAATGATAAATCAATAAGTCTTGAAAATATTATTTTACCGACGGGTGATCATGCCATAGTTATTTTAAATAAAGTAACACCAGGAAATGTTAAAAATATCCCCAAAGATAATTTAGAAGCTTATAAACAAAATTTAATTAATTACAAAGCCGATTTAGAATATTCTCTTTATAACCAAGCTTTATTTGAAAATATAAAAGTAAAATTAAATCCTTTGCCAAATCAATAAAAAATCCTATTAAAATATAGTGCTTAAATCAGTACGAGAGCAAGTAGAAGGCATATAAGGAAGTGATAATCCCCCATTAGAACCACTACCCGCTGAAGTATCCCAAAATCCACATAAGGTAATGTAACTAGAACTAGTATTACCGGTAGTATTTGGAGGAAGAATTAAAATACGTGGCCATCCAGATCCTAAAGCAGCAATAACTTTAATAGTAATTGTGACATGATTGTTACCACTATTATCCCAATTCATGAGTACCGTATTGTTTGTACCTCCTGTGGAGGCATTGAATGTACTAAAGGCGCCTCTTGGATACCCCAAGGATTGTGTAGGCCAAGTTCCAGTCACATCATATTGTTGAATTAAGTCATTTTTAAAATTTTCAAGTAAACCGATGACTTCTGTCATTTGAGATTTTTTAACATAATTTTGATAATTGGGTATGGCAACCGCTGCTAAAATTCCAATAATGGCAATTACTATCATTAATTCAATTAATGAAAACCCTTTAATTTTTGAGCTATTACCTTTAACCAAT
>JAQGOH010000077.1 GCA_028293705.1 Francisellaceae bacterium
AAGAATCTATATTGAGTTTTTTGAAAACAATTGGTAGAAAGAAAAAAATATTACGTACACGAATTACTGATAAATTTAATTTGTTACACTCACCCATTCTCGCATCTTGAAGTGTAATGGGTATAGAAGGTCTAGAGCATATAATGCTTCTAAGCGTTTTTCTTCATAGCTTGAAATACTTGGTTCCACTAAATTAAACTCCTAATAGTTTAAATTTAGTGTAAGGTTTTTAATTATACAAGATAAGAAAAGAATTTAATAAACTGACTAAAACTTAAGCGGGCTATAATTGGTTTGGTAGTCGTAAGAATCAAGCTGTTCTGCTTTTTTTAAAAATTTAACTAAAATACTTAATAGGGGCATAGCTAATAAAGCATAGAGCACTTTAAAGTTATAAAAAAAACCCATTAATTTTATCATTTCGGTACGGCCCATACTTCCCCAAAATGCTAAGGGAATAAAAAGGGAGGTCTCAATCAATTCTCCCACCGCGCTACTACATAGGGCTCTTAACCAAAAATTTCTTCCTCGCATGTATATTTTTAGCTTAGAAATTATCAGAGTATTCATAAATTCACCTATAAAATAGGTAAACACAGATACCATCATTAACCGAGCAGTCATACCAAATATGGTTTGATAGGCTTCTTGCTTGTGCCAATAACTGGCATGGGGTAAAGATATCGCTAGTTGACAGGCCAAAGCCATAAACAGATTAGCAATAAGTGCTCCCCAAATCACTTTGCGAGATAAAGCAAACCCATAAACCTCGGTGATAGCATCCCCAAGTAAATAGGTTAAAGGAAAAATCAATAAACCTGCGGGTAAAATAATTGAGCCTATTTGAATAGGTTTTTCACCTATGATATTAGCGGTTAGCAATAGGCTGACAAAGCCTATTGCTAAGACCGTATAATATTTAAATACTTCTTCCTTATGAGTTGATAACTTATTACTGGACTCTGGCAATTAACTTTCCTTTTGCATATAAATCAGCCATCTCTTCTAAAGAATGTACTTTGAGTTTAGAGGCTTGACCCGCTGTATTGAAAGCTTCATAACGAATTTTACAAATTTCAGTCATCGCTTTTTTTGCTTCATTATTGTATTTGCGTGGATCAAACTCAGCTGGATTTTTACCTAAATAGCGACGAATGGCACCCGTAGCTGCTAAACGTAAATCCGTATCAATATTAATTTTTCTAACCCCGTGTTTAATTCCTTCTTGAATTTCTTCAAGCGGCACACCATAAGTTTGACCAATATTACCACCATATTCATGAATAATAGCAAGCCAATCTTGAGGTACAGAGGAAGATCCATGCATCACTAAATGAGTATCTGGGATACGTTTATGAATCGCTTTAACTCTTTCCATAGCTAATACATCACCGGTGGGGGGGCGAGTAAATTTATAAGCACCATGGCTTGTACCTATAGCAATTGCTAAGGCATCCACTTGGGTATCTTTTACAAAACGAGCAGCTTCTTCAGGATCGGTTAGCAGCATGTCGTGGGTAAGTTTACCTTCAGCCCCCGATCCATCTTCATCTCCTGCCATGCCAGTTTCTAAAGAACCTAGACAACCTAATTCCCCTTCAACGGAAACTCCACAAGCATGAGCCATTTTAACCACTAAGCGGGTTACTTCCATATTATATTCATAATCAGAAGGCGTTTTCATATCTTCTTTAAGAGATCCATCCATCATCACCGAACTAAATCCAAGCTGAATAGACTGTTGGCATACTTTAGGAGATGCTCCATGATCTTGATGCATACAAACTGGAATATGGGGAAATTCTTCAATAGCCGCTTCTATAAGATGTTTTAAAAATCTCGGACCTGCATAAGATCTCGCCCCAGCTGATGCTTGAACAATTACTGGACTATTAGTCGCATTGGCTGCTTCCATAATTGCCCGCATTTGTTCTAAATTATTGACATTAAAAGCTGGGACACCATATTGATGTTCGGCAGCATGATCTAATAATTCTCTTAAACTAATTAAAGCCATTTTTATCCTCGCTCTATTTAAATATTTTTAAACCGTAACCAGTTTTAAAACGTTGGTGCCCCCTTGTTCAAAAAGAGATTTACCAAACGTTATAATAATTTTATCATTTTTTTGTATTAATTCTTTTTTGATTAGTAATTGAATAGCTTCATAAATAGCATCATCCGATCGGGTAAATTTATCCGCATTAAATTCAAGTGGATAAACTCCTCGAAAAAGAGTCATTTTACCAACCGTTTTTATTTGGGGGGTAAGTCCAAAAATAGGGATACCCGAACTTATACGCGACATCCATAAAGGAGTTGAACCCGTTTCGGTAAATGCTATAATGGCTTTTGTATTAATATGATTAGCCGTATACATTGCTGCCATTGCAATGGCTTCATCGATTAATGAAAATCGTGATTCCAAACGATGCCCTGATACTTGTGTAGAACGTTCACGTTCGGCCGCAAGACAAATCCCGCTCATAATTTCAACGACTTTATCGGGATAAAGTCCCGTTGCAGTCTCAGCAGATAACATAACGGCATCGGTACCATCTATAACTGCATTGGCTACATCTGAGACCTCGGCTCGTGTAGGAATAGAATTCGTAATCATCGATTCCATCATTTGTGTTGCCGTTATCACCACTTTATCCAAATTACGAGCCCGTTTTATAATCATTTTTTGTACAGAGGGCACCTCTGCATATCCAATTTCCACCCCTAAATCGCCCCGCGCCACCATTACCGCATCTGAATATTCTATAATTTCTTCAAGGGCTTCAATGGCTTCTGTACGCTCAATTTTAGCTATGAGGGCTGCAAAACTTCCTGCTTCATTTAATAACAATCGAGCCTGCTGAATATCTTTAGCACATCGGGGAAATGAAATAGCTACATAATCTGCCTTCATTTTTGCTGCAAATTGCATATCTTGTTTGTCTTTATCCGTCAAAGCTTCAGCCGTAAGGCCTCCTCCTTGGCGGTTAATTCCTTTATTATTAGATAACTCTCCTCCTTGAATAACCACACATTCAATAATATGTTTATTAATATTTTTTACTTTTAATGTGATTCTGCCATCATCTAGTAATAAAATGTCCTCTATTTTGACATCTTGTGGTAAAGCCTTGTAATCAATACCTACTTTATCTTTGTTACCGGAATTGGTGTCAAATTCTGCATCTAAAATAAACCTTTGCCCATTGGTTAATTGAATGGGGCCTTCTTTAAAGCGGGCAATTCTAATTTTTGGTCCTTGTAAATCGATTAAAATGCCAATTGATTTATTTAAGGACCTAGCAATTGAACGGGTTAAATCAATCCGTTTTTGGTGTTCTTCATAAGAACCATGCGACATGTTAATCCGTACAAGATTTACCCCGGCTTTTATAATTTTTTCAAGCATTCCATCCTGATCGACAGCAGGGCCTAAAGTGGCAATAATTTTAGTACGTCTTAATGTTTGTAAACTCATAAATAACCTCAAAACAATTAAAGCTGTAAAGCGGCAACACCGGGTAAAACCTTGCCTTCTAAATATTCTAAAAAGGCGCCCCCGCCGGTAGAAATATAGGAAATGTTATTCCAAATCTGATATTTTTCAATAGCCGCTAAGGTATCTCCCCCTCCCGCTAAAGAAAATGCTGAAGAATTAGCAATAGTTTTAGCAAGCTCTTGGGTCCCTTTAGCAAACTTTTCTATTTCAAATACCCCAACTGGCCCATTCCATATAATGGTGCCTGCACTTTTTAATAAATGTTCATTTTGTAAAATAGATTTTGGCCCTATATCAAATATCTTATCGAGAACGTCAATTTCATTTAAAGATTTAATGCAGGCTTCTGCATTTTCGTCTAAGGTATTTGCCACAACCACATCCTGCGGTAGAACAATTTCACAACCTTCTTCTTTCGCTTTTATTAATAGGTCCGAAGCTGTTTTAATTAAATTGGGTTCGAACAAAGAGCTACCAATTTCAAAGCCTGCAGCTTTTAAAAAAGTATTTGCAATACCCCCACCAACCATTAACTTATCCACTTTTTGACATAAAGCTTCTAATACAAATAGTTTGCTGGATACTTTAGAACCCCCAACAATTGCAATAACAGGAGGCTTAGGCTTTTCTATGGCTTTTGAAAGCGCCTCTAATTCAGCACTTAACAATAAACCTGCGGCTTTTTCTAGAGCGTAATGAGCAATTCCTTCGGTCGAGGCATGAGCCCTATGAGCACTCCCAAATGCATCCATAACAAATACATCGCCTAAATTTGCCATTTGCTGTGCTAGCACTTTATCATTAGCCTCTTCTCCAACATTAAAGCGCACATTTTCACAAAGAATAATTTCCTTATGATTCACATCAAGACCATTCAACCAATTTTTCTCAAATCTAACAGGGTGATTTAAAATATTTGCTAATCTTTCTGCCACACTTTGCAAGGAATATTGAGCATCCCATTGTCCTTCAATGGGTCTCCCTAAATGTGAAAGCAAAATAATAGCCGCATTTTTATCTAATAAATATTTTATAGTAGGAATAGCCGCTTTTATGCGAGCGTCACTGCTAATGTGCCCATCAAGGATGGGCACATTTAAATCAAGCCTTACAACGACTTTTTTATTTGCAACTTCTATATCACTTAACTGCTTAAATTTCATAACTTATGCTCTAGCAAGTGCTAAAGCCGTATCTAACATACGATTAGAAAAGCCCCATTCGTTATCATACCAAGCTAATACTTTAACCAATTTACCAATGACTTTTGTCTGTGTGGTATCGAAAACACTAGAAGAGGGGTTATGGTTAAAATCAACAGAAACTAAAGGAGCTTTATTAATAGTTAAAATATTTTTTAACTCATTATTAGCCGCTTCAATTAAAATATTATTGACTTCATCGACGGTTGTATTTCTGGAGGCTATAAAACTTAAATCAACCACTGACACATTAATTGTCGGCACCCGCATGGCAAAACCATCTAATTTACCATCTAATTCTGGCATCACTAAACCCACAGCCGCGGCTGCACCAGTTTTGGTTGGGATCATGGACTGAGTAGCAGAACGTGCTCGTCTTAAATCTTCATGATAAACATCTGTTAGCACTTGATCATTGGTATAAGCATGAATAGTTGTCATTAGACCACTTTCAAGACCAATTTTTTGGTGCAAAGGTTTGACGATTGGTGCTAAGCAATTGGTTGTACATGAAGCATTGGAAATAACGGTATGTTCTTTTCTTAAGATAGAATGGTTGATGCCATAAACAATAGTGGCATCGACTTCTTTACCAGCGGGAGCTGAAATTAATACTTTTTTAGCACCTGCTTTAATATGTAAAGATGCCTTTTCTTTTGTAGCAAAAAAACCAGTACATTCTAATACCACGTCGATGCTAAGTTCTTTCCAAGGCAAATTTTCTGGATTTCTTTCCGCTAAAACTTTGATTTTATCATCGTTAATTATTAAAAAGTCTTTTTCGGTTTTAACACTTCCCTTAAAAGGTCCATGGGTAGTGTCATATTGAGTTAAATGTGCATTGGTTTCTACATTGCCTAAATCATTAATAGCAACGATTTGGATTTCATGAGTTCTTTTAGCTTCATACAAAGCTCTTAAAATGTTTCGACCAATACGGCCATAGCCATTAATTGCAACTCTAATAGACATTTCTACTCCTTCAATTTATTCATCAATTGTTAAACATTCAAGGCAAGCCTTAATAACAGCCTCTACGGTCAATCCCATTGCTTCAAAAACCATTTCACCAGGGGCTGATAGTCCAAAATTTTTCAAACCAACAACCCTACCTTCAAAGCCTACCCATTTATACCAATAATCAATAGCACTAGCCTCCACGGCTATTCTTTTTATCTTTGGCGGCAGCACCCTATCCTGATAAGATTTTGGCTGTGATAAAAAAACTTCAATGCAAGGGAGGGATACCACTCGAATTGGATATTTATCTTGTAAGGCAGAGGCTGCTTCACAGGCTAAACTTACTTCTGAGCCAGTTGCCAAAATTATAATCTTTGGGATTTCTTTACACTCTACCAATACATAACCCCCTCGTGCAATGTTCTGAATCATGGCAGGCGAGTAATTGAGCGCCTTAAGATTCTGACGGGATAAAATAATACTGCTAGGCCCTTCTAAGCGAGAAAGCGCCCCTTGCCAGGCAAAAGCCGTTTCGACACTGTCTGCTGGGCGCCAAACATTCATATTGGGGGTCATTCTTAAGAGGCTTAATTGTTCAATAGGCTGATGGGTAGGGCCATCTTCTCCTAAACCAATGGAATCATGAGAATAAATAAAAATTACCCTTATTTTCATTAAAGCCGCCAAGCGCACGGCATTTCTTCCATAATCTAGGAAGCTTAAGAAAGTGCCCCCATAGGGAATAAAACCATTATATAAAGCGATGCCATTCATTATGGCTGACATGCCAAATTCTCTTACTCCATAAAAAATGTAATTACCTAATAATTGATTGGCATTTAAAGGAATGGAATGCTGACAAAAAGTAGAATTAGATTCAGACAAATCAGCCGAGCCCCCAATCAATTCGGGTAATAGAGGTAAAATATGCTCAATTACTTTTTGTGAAGATTTTCGAGTCGCTATATTTTCTTTTTTCAGAAGAAAATATTGGACTAAGGTTGCAAAAAGTTCTGATAGTTTACTCGGTAATTGTTTATGAATTCTTCTATTAAATTCTTGCGCCTTTTTAGGAAATTTTATCGAATACGCTTTAAATAACTCATTCCAATTCGATTCAAGTAAGTGTCCTTGTTGTTTAAAATCCCAAGCTGCATAAATCTCAGCGGGGATATTAAATGCTTCATAAGGCCAATTTAATTGTAATTTAGTTTTAATAAGCTCATCGGGTCCTAAAGGAGAGCCATGGCTTTTGGCAGTTCCTGCCACTTTAGGACTTCCATAGCCAATAATGGTTTTACAACAAATAAGGCTGGGTTTATTTTTTTCAGCTTGGGCTAGCTCAATTGCTTTTTTTATTGATTCATTATCATGGCCATCCACCGATTGTATTACCTGCCATCCATAAGCTTCAAAACGCTGGGGAGTATTGTCTTGCCACCAATCCTTAACTTCGCCATCAATTGAGATCCCATTATCATCCCAAAATACAATTAAATTATGTAATCTTTGTGTGCCTGCCAATGAAGCTGCTTCATGAGAAACGCCCTCCATTAAACAGCCATCTCCGACAAAACAGTAAGTATAATGATCGATTATTTTAAAACCAGGCTCATTAAATTCTGCACTTAGGTGCCTCTCGGCCATGGCAATACCCACAGCATTCGCCAATCCTTGGCCTAAAGGACCCGTTGTAGCCTCCACTCCTGGGGTTATACCGTATTCAGGATGACCCGGTGTTTTAGAATGCAATTGTCTAAAGTTTTTAAGCGCTTCAATGCTTAAGTCATAACCAGTTAAATGAAGAAGGGCATATTGTAATAAGGCCCCATGCCCATTGGACAAAATAAATCTATCTCGATTGGGCCATTGGGGATTGGCAGGATTATGTCGTAAAAAATATTTCCATAACACCGTAGCTATATTACTCATCCCTAATGGCATACCCGGATGACCCGATTTGACCTTTTCAATAGAGTCTATCGTTAAAGCTCTAATAGCATTTGCTAGAATATTATCAGTTAACTCCATTTTTTTTATGCCCCTATGTTAAAAGCTTAACTAAATCAAGTCTTCTCTTTTTAAATAATTGTTCAGCTAGAATTCGTAATAATACCGATTAGCGATAATTTAAGATACAATAAATAAGCAGTTAAACACTTGCCTATGACTTTTTTATTAAAACTGGATATTAATAGTATGTTTATTAAAAAATTAATACAAATAGCTTATGAGTAAAATCGAGCCTGCTATGAATCCATCTCTAAAAAACTCAAGAGAAAACATAAATTTACCATTTACCAATTCCTTACAAGGAATCTTTTGGAAAATTCTATCTTGTGCAAGTTTTGCAGGTATTAATGGCATCGTAAGATTTACCACCGGGGGGAGCAATATATACGTCGAAAATCCCCTTCCCGTGTATGTTATTGATTTTTTTCAAAATGCTTTTGCTACTTTTTTTATTCTGGGATGGATTTTAATAAATCATAAAAAAGACATCCTACAATTTAAAACTCAATATCTTAAATTACATATTTTAAGAGTGATTATTGCTGTGTTAGGAGTGGGCTGTTGGTATTTAACCTTAAAACATATGCCGATTGCAAAAGGGGTTGCTTTAAGCTTTTTAAGCCCTATTTTTACTATTTTCTGTGCCTATATATTACTGGGGGAAAAATTAGATAAATATCGATTGACTGCGATTTTATTAAGTATGCTCACCTCTTTTATTATTGTAAGACCTGATAGAATTCTTTTTCAAGGATCTCTTGAATGGAAATGGACCGTTTTTTTCCCTTTTCTATCTGCATTATGTTTTGCGCTTAGTAATATATTTACCCGAAAATTAGCATCACAGGGTGAAACAGCGGCCAACTTAACTCGATTCTTAATTTTATTAATGACTCCTGTCTCTTTTATTTTTGCTTTATTTAACTGGGTCAATCCCTCTTTAAGTCAATTAGCCTGGTTATTATTACTGGGTTTATTGACTAGTATTGCTCATTTTTCTTTTAGTAAGGCTTATTCATTAGCCGATGTAACTTATTTGATGCCTTTTGGTTTTTCAAAATTTCTACTAAGTGTCATGGTAGGCTATTTAGCTTTTGCTGAGCTGCCTCCTAGCTGGCAAATTTGGTTAGGCTCTACCATAATATTTCTAGCAGGAATACTGCTATGTCGGGCTCCTCCTCTTAACCTTAAAAAAAAATCTTTTCTATGAAAGTTAAAACCCTTAATTTTATTAAAACAAACTCTTTCCAAGGAGCTAGTTGGAAGATTTTATCTTGTATAATTTATGCTCTCATCGCGGTACTAGTGCGATTTTTATCTACTGACCACTTTAAGATCAATACTACCGCTCTACCTATTAATACGATTTTATTCTTTCAAAGTTTGTTTGGTTTTATATTTTTAATCCCTTGGATAATCAATCAGGGCTTATCAAAACTTCATACTCGTTTTTTTCTTTTGCACTTTTTAAGAATTATATTTGCGATACTTGGTTTAAGTTTATATTACTTAAGTCTTAAATATTTTCCTCTCGCCCAAAGTGTGGCTTTAAATTTTATAGGTCCCATTTTCACTCTCCTTGCTGCACAATTTTTTTTAAATGAAAAAATAAATTATAGTAATTTTCTAGCTATATCCTTAAGCTTTCTAGGAGTAGGATTTATTTTATATCCAGAATTTATTCGGTTATCGAAGCTTTCGCTTCATACTATAATCCTCATCCCTATTTTTGCAGCCTGCTTTTTAGCCTTAAGTAAAATTTATACCAGACGATTGGGAAAGTTAGGAGAGAGTTCTACCAAACTCGCCAGTTTTTTATTATTATTTACCATTCCAATCGCTTTCATTCCTGCAATTTTTGATTGGGTCACCCCCTCTTTCGAGCAATTTTTTTGGCTATTACTAATGGGGCTTTTAAGCGCTCTAGCCCATTTATCCTTTGCTAAAGCTTATACCTTAGCTGAGGTTACCTATTTATTACCTTTTAGTTTTATTAAATTTTTCTTAAGCGCTTTATTTGGATGGTTGTTTTTTCAGGAATTCCCAAAATCTTGGCATAACTGGTTAGGATTTTCTTGTATTTTCATAAGCCTTGTCTTTTTAAATAAAAATAACTTAATTCAACTTAAAAAAAATTGGCGAAATAAACTATAATTATATTAATTTTTTAATCCCTAAGGCATACCTACACTACTATAAACATCAAAAAAATTGATTGCAGTAATTAAATAATAAAAGTAGAATTAAGCATATTGACAGAATACTTTATAAATACTAATTATAATTATTGGAAAAGACATGCCACAATCTATAAATCCAGCCACTTGGTACCCTAAAGCTCAAGAATTAAAAACCTTAATGTTAGGCATTAATGCACGTAATGGCAGTGTTAACTGTGGAAGGGTAGCACTTCGCTTAGATGAGCATTTACGTGCCAGTCGTCATTTAGGATTACCCCCTGTTGCGACTCAACGTGCAGGTATGTACACCTTACCCCTATTTAAAGTGATAGCGTCGCTATTTTCAGTAATTATTTAAAGGCATCCCTGCCAATAAATAATCTTCAAAAACGCGACGACTGATTAATATGCCGCGCTCGTCCTCGTCAACCATATGCTATTTAGCATTTATATGAAAATGGTTTTCTCAATTGACTTGACGCCACCTATCGGTGCCTCTTCGA
>JAQGOH010000079.1 GCA_028293705.1 Francisellaceae bacterium
GGACTATAATTTAAATTAACATCTAAAAGATGGGTTTTGATTTTCGCGTTGGGTTTATTATAAATAATAGATTCAACCTTAACCAAGGACTGATTATCACCCAAATGTTCCATTAAAGCGACGGCAACTTCTTCCCAATTATTAACTTTTTTAGTATCTACAGTAATAATTTTGTCATGAACTTCAAAACCTGCAAATTGAGCTGCGGTATTCTTAGGAATAGTTCCCACAATAGGCATTGCATTAGTAACCCCCATCATTAAAATTAACCAATAACTTAAAATGGCAAATAAAAAATTAAATAAAGGTCCTGCTAATACCACACTCATCCGCATCCATAAGGGCTTATAATTAAATGCTAATACCTTTTCAAGCGGAGAAACTTCGCCCTCTCGCTCATCTAACATTTTTACATATCCCCCTAATGGGATTAATGAAATTACATATTCAATACCAAATTTATCAAACCATCTTAATAAAGGCTTTCCAAACCCTATCGAAAATCGTAAAACTTTGATCCCCAAGGTTCTAGCCATCCAAAAATGGCCAAATTCATGAACGGAAACTAAAATACCTATGCTTAATATAAAACCGACCAAAGAATATAATATTTGAGTAAACATTTTTTTAATGTTCTCCTGACAATTTTAATAATATATTTTCTATCAGATCTTTCTTTTCCCAGGCTATTTCAAATGCTTTTATAAACCATGGAGTATAAAGATGTGGTTCATTTTTAAAACGCTCTCTTAATTCATCAATGGGGATCCAAGCATACTCCTGTACTTCCAAAGGATTAATTTCAATAGGGAGTTGAGGTTTTACTCCCCCAATTAAAACATGATCAAATTCATGTTCAGTTAAGCCATTATCAAATACCGCTTTATAATGAAAAGTACCCACAGGGTGTAAGACCGTTTCTATACCCATTTCTTCTTTTAAGCGACGTGTGGCGCCCGCTAAGACGGTTTCACCCACTCTGGGATGAGAACAGCAGGTATTAGTCCAGAGATTGGGGCAGTGATATTTATCCTTATGACGACATTGCAACAATAACTCAATTATATTTTGGACTTTTCTAAATATGAACACGGAAAAAGCCCTATGTAATTGAGCTAATTCATGAGCTTTGATTTTTTCTTGTACACCAATGGGATTATCTTGTTCATCTACTAAAATCACATATTCTGGATTAGTCATAAGTCGGGTCACTCCTTTGAAAACTTATTAAACGGGCAAATGATTTCAAGTTTTGGAAATGTTTTTACTATAAAAGAAAGATCTTTCTCTAAAAACAACAATTTTAAATTAGGGCCGGCATCCTGAGTAAAAAAAAGAGCTAGGCCCTCTTTTCTTAATTGCCAGATTTTATGCATAAGCTGAATGGTTTCTGGTAGGTGATAACAGATGGGGGGCCAGGCAGTATTTATTACAGCATGCATTAAAATAGCATTACTTTCACTTATCTGTCCGAACTTATAAAAATCTAATTGATAAAGAGATTCTTTTAAACTTTTTAAATCCTGTTTAACCTTATCAGGCCATAATTTATACACGACTGAAGTTTCTTGGCTTAACTTCATCGCAACACGCGAACTAATTGATTTGGGTTTTTTTTCTAACAAACAAAGTCCGATTCTTAATTCTGGCCATTCAAGCTCTAAAGGCACCCCGTAACTATCTAAACCATCCGATCGACTGCCTTCTTTTAGTTCAACAAACCCCTCCCAGATCGATCGCGCAGCACTTCCACTCCCCATACGAGCAAGAATTGATAATTTTTCTTTTTCAAGCTTCCAACCATACCAATCGTCAAAAGCTAAGACCAAGGCTGCAAAACCGGCAGCAGATGAGGCGACCCCAGCACCCATAGGAATATTTAAATGACTTTGAAAATGAAAAAAATGATGGGGGTTAAATCTAAATAGATCTAAAAATTGAGTCGTCCTAATATAAAACGGATGCTCATTATCGACTTTCTTATCATTTAAAAAAATTTCATCTTGCTGGCTTTGGGAAAATTGAATGCGGGTTTTAGCACCTCGATCGTTTAAGCCAATAGAAAGACTAGAAGTCATGGGTAAATTAAGAGCGCTTTCGCGTTTTCCCCAATATTTACACAAAGCAATATTAGCAGGAGCAAAAGCCTCACCATAATCTTTAATCGGCATTTTATTTTTTGTCTGTAAAAATAATTCTACAATGTCATAGGGGGTCATAAATAATCCCTTGTTTATCAATATTAACGGGTATAATTTGGGCCTTATTGGGAACTTCTGTATTAAAATATTCTAATTCTTTATTAAGATCTACTATATTGACGGTCCCCAATCCTATTATGCAATCCCCAAGTCCCGCTCCTGATATTTTTGCGCCGTATATTGAAGGCTTAGCACGTAAAACTTCTAATAAATATTCTAAATGGGCGTTACTAACTCTTAATCCATTCAATAATCCCTGATTTAAATCCATCAATTTTCCGATTGAATCCCAATTATTTTGTTCGATATCATCCCACATTTTATCAATAATAGAATCTATAAAATCATATCCTAGCTCTAATAAAACTTGATTATCCTTAAATCGTTCTTTAACTAAATGAACGACTTCCACCGTCGGTTTTTTATAACCACTATAAACCACTGTCATACCAGGAAAATCTTGACTTAATTTTTTTTCTTGAATCACTCCTTGATTCTGGTGATATAAAATGACTCCCCCATAAATACTGCTAGCGGCATCTAAACCCGAACCCAGGGCTTGAATCGATCGAATAACCCCTTTAGACATAATCAACAAATCAGATTTATCAAGAATATTGTGATTTAACCATTGATGCAATAAAGCAATGACGCCTACGGTTAGAGCCGCAGAGGATCCAAAACCTAGGGTAGAAGAAAACTCTGAACTAATATGTAATTCAAAACCCGTTGGAAGTTTGGGTTGAAATACTTTAATGGCAGCTAATATAAAATGCCAGGGCTTAATATTTTCTAAAGAATCATAAATCGTCGTTTTAAAGGTACCCATTTCAGAGTGGAAAACAATGCTTGGGTCTTGTCTTGGAATCAGATTTAATGACATCCTTTTATTAATAGCGAAGCCGACTGCTTTTTTATTTGCTAAAACGGCATGTTCTCCGAACCATACTAAATTCCCGGGTACTGAAACCTTAAACAAGATGTACCCCTTGCTCGGAACCGTTTATAGGTAGAATTTCATACCCATATTTATCTACAAGGTTTTGAATATCTGCAGATCCGATTACTAAGATGAGGCCACCGGTCTCACCTCGTATCGTTCCTGCACCACATATTTTTCCACTTACACCTAATTTTTTTAACGCTTTCATAAAGTCCTGAATCTTTTGAGGCACGACACCTATTTTAATTAATAATTGATGGTTTTCCTCAATCCCTTTTTGTATTTCTCTTAATTCATTATCTTGAAAAGCCTTGTCTAAGAAATCGGTAACCGCTTTAAAATCGTCTAATAAAGAGAGGCTTTTAAAATGCTTTACTACTGCACTGACGCATTCTCCTGTGGAAGAGTGAGGTTGACCGGTATTTATTAAATAATAAGAGACTCTAGGTAAAGCTCTTAATTGTAATTTTCCTGCCTGAAACCTTACATTTCCACCATTCAATGCCAATTGGACATCTAAACCACTAGAGCGTCCATGTTGTAGATTTTCAAGTTCAATACCCAATTTTAAAAGGTCTAATCTAGATAAATTTAATTTTAAGAAATGGTGCAAAGAAAATAAAAGGCTAATAATACTAGCAGCGGACGATCCCATCCCCGCGCCCATTGGAATATCTGAATTAATAGAAATCTCTAAACCATGCTTTAATTGGGATAAAAAATTGTGTTGTTCTAACGCCTGTATTAAACCCACCACCAACAAATCAAAAGGTTTAGCAATAACGTTTTTAATGTCACATTTTTCTTCTTGAAATTGTTTATACCGCACAAAACATTTTGTTTTAAGATTTATTAAGTCTTGGCTAGAATAAACTTTAGTCAATCCAAGATTAGAAAAATTAAACTTAAAATGCTTAGTCGGCAGTTCCTGGAAAGTCGTTTGGGCATAGCTATCTAAGGCCATCGCTAGGGCTGGATTACCATATATAACAGCATGCTCCCCAGATAAAATTAATTTACTAGGTGCACGAGCAGAAACAGAGGGTTGCATCTTTATTCTGCCGTTTCATAAATACGCTTGTGTTGGGAGAAAGCCGCTAAGCGGTAGCGACCTCGTTGATGGCTTTGCAAGATGCAATCACTTCCATCAGTGGGATAACGAAATTGATAAAATTGTTCATACTCAGCAAGACTTAATTCTTGTCGATTGTTTAATAAATTTTGATGGTAAGACTTGTCTAAAACTTGTTGATAGCCTGGTTCAATAATACCACTAAAAAATTCGGCTACGCAGCCTGAGCCATAGCTATATAAACCAATACGTTGATTACTTAAATCTTCTTCGCAATTATCTAATAAGGAAATTAAACTTAAATATAAGGCTGCTGTATAACAATTGCCTACTATTTTCCCATACATTAAGGAATCTTTTAACTGCATAACGGCTTCTTCCTGGGTAAGTTTTATCCCATTAAGACGCGCTAATGATAAATGGGCTTTTTCCACTAAGCGAGGAACGGAGACATGATAACAAAATCGACTAAAAGCCGAATAGCTTAATTTGGATAAATTAGTATATTGTTCCCAGGTTTTTTGAATTAATTTCAAATAAATTTCACAAGAATGTTTGCCTTCTACTAAGGCTTCTTCTCTATAATTAGGTCGCCAAAAATCCATCACATCTTCGGTATAAAATCCACTTATGGGTTCAATACTCATAAGCCTTGGTGAACTGGATAAAACCATTGCCACCGCAGCCCCCCCTTGAGAGGATTCTCCGGATGTATTTAAGCCATAACGAGCGATATCAGAAGCAATCAATAAAATTTTTGATTTAGGATTTTGACGCAACATAGGCAAGGCTAATTGAATAGCAGCCGTAGCACTGTAACAGGCCTGTTTTAATTCTACTATCCGACATCTTTTTGGAAGGTTTAATAATTGATGGACAAAAATACCAGCGGCCTTGGATTGATCTACTCCGCTTTCAGTTGCAAATAACAGCATATCAATTGATTCTTTATCAATATGTTGTAATACTTTAAAACCAGCGTCTGCTGCCATGGTCACAACATCTTCATCTTGCGGTATAACCGCCATTTTTTTCTGACCAAGCCCTACATAATATTTATTCGGATCTATTCCACGCCCAAGGGCCAAATTTTTTAAATCTAAAAAATAATGTGAGGTATAGAAACTGATTGCATCAATACCAACTTTAAGCATAGTTAAGCCTTTCCCACTTTTGGTTTGGTTTGGTTCATCCTTTCAAGCCTTAAATGACTATCAACCAATTCTCCAGGATTGGTCTGAGCGCTGAGAAGTGATAATTCCCCACATAAGACCGTCGCTGCGATAATTAAGCTTAAACGACGTGCATTAAGCCCTGCTGCTCTTTCTTCTAAACATCCTAAATTTCTTAAATTATTTTTTACAAACTCTAAATCTTTTCCATTACCTATACTTCCTACTATAAGATTAGGAATGGTTACTGAGAAATATAAATTATTATCTGAATTAACATCCACATGAACAATCCCTTGTGAACCTTCAATAATATTGGCTGCATCCTGACCGGTTGCTAAATATACAGCTAATAACATATTCGCAAAATGGGCATTAGCAGAGCGAAGGGAACCGGCTAAAATGCTTCCTAATAAATTTTTTTTAATATGTAAATCTTTTATTTTTTCAGGTGTGGTTCTTAAATGTTTCACACAAATATCATAGGGAACCACTATATCTGCTACGACATACTTTCCACGACCTAATATACCATTAATAGCAGAGACCTTTTTATCGACACATAAATTTGCAGAAATTGAGACATATTTTAAGCTAGGATAAGTCTTTAATAAATATTGAATGGCAGCTTCAGCGGCTTTAGTTGCCATGTTATGACCCGAAGCATCTCCAGTAATCATACTAAAACGTATATAAATTAGATTTCCTACTAACTCAAAATGACACTCCTGAAGTTTGACAAATCGACCGGTAGATTGCACTACCTCTTTTAAGGGTTCCAAATTTAGTTTCAAGGTACTTATAATGTCAAAAGCTTGTTGAGCATTGATAGTTTCTAATACCACAGAACGAGTCATATTTTCAGAAACAATTAAAGCTTCAATACCCTCACAAAGTCGAGAAATTTTAGCACCACGAGCGGTGGATGGCCATAAAGGAGTTTCAAAGGTGGCTAAAGGCACATTGACTTCGTCATTTAACTCACTTCCTTTAATCTTAATCGGACCTATCATTTGCATGGGGATAGCTGCTATTAATGAGTTGGATATCAAAAGAAAAGCCTCAAGAAAAGTTAAAAAGAATGGGTATTATACTAAGTTCATTCTTCAAATTATACCCCATCTTTTTCTGAAATTTTTAATTAAGCCTTAAAGCTTTATTAAATATTTGAAGTTAGGATAATTATACGCAATTGTGATCAAAAAAAAATCAAATTCAATGAACTTGAAATTATTATCTGCTTGTATCTGATAATTGAAGCGCCACAGCAATATTATTTTATTAACGCTTAGGAGGGTTGTAACTTCACTTTAAATCTTTCGTAAAGAGATCATGGTTTAAAAAAGCTCATTACTAATTCTTATATAAAATAAAGAGCTATAAAAACAGGCAGAGCAGCCGTTAAACTATCAATGCGATCTAAAATTCCCCCATGTCCTGGCAAAATATGGCCACTGTCTTTAACTCCACGTACCCGTTTATAGAGGCTTTCAAATAAATCCCCTACAATTGATAAGAGTACAGTACCTAGGCTTAATAGTAATAAAGAGGCATATAAATGAAAATGAGCTTTAAAATAAAAATGACCAATTAAACTTATGGGAATGCTGGATAATAATGCACCAAAAACCCCTTCTATGGTCTTACCTGGACTTACTTTTTCGATAAGTTTATGTTTACCCAAATATTTACCCATAAAGTAAGCACCACTATCAGCCCCCCAAACTAAGCACATTACGTAGAGCAATAAGCCCCTTGAAAATTGTGAATGGGGATAAGCAAAATACAATAAACTATACCAGGTACCAGATATAAGGATAAATCCTATGATCATACCAACCAATTTCGATGCCCAGAACATTTTAAATTTAGGATAAAGGTACAAATATGGAATAATTAAAACCCAAAAAAAAGTAATCAATAAAGTTAAACTTTTAATGTGAAAACTTATAAAATAAGCCGATCCTAACCACGTCAATCCACACAAAATAAAAACGTATATTAATTGATGTAGATGTGATTTAAGTCCAATTAATTTAGACCACTCAAAAGCTGCTACAATAAACAATCCCATGGTTAAAATTTTAAAATAAGTAAAAGGCAGGAATAAAATACCTAAAATAGCAAGAGGCAATAGAATCAGAGCGGTGATTAAGCGTTGTTTAAGCATGACAAACAGTCCTTTCTATTGATGCAGAAATTCCACCGAAACGCCGCTCGCGCTTTTTGTAAAATTCTAAGGCTTCATTAAAATCTGCTTCTTTAAAATCAGGCCACAGTGTATTAGTGAAAAATAATTCACTATAAGCTAGGTTCCATAATAAAAAATTACTAATTCGCATCTCACCACTGGTACGAATCAGTAAATCTACATCTTTGACACCTAATGTATTTAAGGATAAATAACCAGAAAATATTTGTTCATTAACATCTTCAGCTTGAATTAATCCTTTTTGTATATCCATGCTTAATAATTTAGCTGCATTGGTTATATCCCAGCGTCCGCCATAATTAACCGCTATTTGTAATAATAATTTTGTATTACATTGTGTTAACTGTTCCGCTTGAAAAATGGCATCTTGTAAATCTAATGATAAAAGTGACTTATCTCCTATCACTTTTAAACAGATATTGTCTTCATGGAGTTTTTGAATTTCTTGTTTTAGAGATTGTAAAAACAGATCCATTAAAAAAGTAACTTCTTCTTTAGGTCTTAACCAATTTTCACTACTAAAGGCAAAAAGAGTTAGATAGGAAATTTTATGCATAATACATAATTCTACTAGTTTTCTAATAGATTCTAATCCTTGCTTGTGGCCCGCCATTCTAGGCAAAAATCTTTTTTTAGCCCAACGACCACTACCGTCCATAATGACTGCCACATGTTGAGGAGTAGTGCCTTTATTTGTCATAAAAATCCCTTTATATTTGCATTAACTCAGTTTCTTTCTGACTTAAAATTTTATCAGTTTCTGCAATATATTTATCAGTGGCTTTTTGAATCTGTTCTTGAAACTTCTTTTCCTCATCTTGACTAATTTTTTTATCCTTCAAAGCTTCTTTACTATGATTATTAGCATCTCGTCTAATATTACGTATAGCTACTTTTGCAGTTTCTACCGCAGCTTTAACGTGCTTAATGAGTTCTTTACGGCGTTGCTCGGTAAGGGGGGGAAGAGGAACCCGAATATTAACCCCAGCGGTTACAGGATTTAATCCTAAATCAGAACTTCTAATGGCTTTATCGATTGTTTGAACGAGGCTTTTATCATAGGGAATAACGCTTAAAGTCCTAGAATCTTCTACTATAACATTCGCTACTTGATTTAAGGGCGTATCAACTCCATAACAGGGTACCTTAATACATTCCAATAAGGCAGGGCTCGCTCTATCGGTTCTTATTTTAGCCAAATCATTATGTAAGGCATCAATACTTTTTATCATGCGACTTTCAGCATCTTTCGTGAAATTACTTTCCACCTTTATTCTCCTTTATCGACCAATGTCCCTTCATCACTGCCCATAATGACGCGTAATAAAGCACCTGGCTTTTTTAAATTAAATACTCGGATTTTTAAATTATGATCTCGACATTGACAAAAAGCACTTAAATCCATTACGCCTAATTCTTTTTGAAGCGCTTCAGTATATGTTAAGCGTTGGTAACGTACCGCATCTGGATTATGCGCTGGATCACTGGTATAAATACCATCCACATTGGTCGCTTTTAATAAAATATCTGCATTAATTTCTAAAGCTCTAAGACTTGCAGCAGAATCAGTCGTGACTAAAGGATTGCCAGTACCTGCTGCAAAAATAACTACCCGCCCATGATTAAGATGATGCATGGCTTTACGTCTATCATAATAATCAACCATTCCACTCATTGGAATAGCAGACATTATGCGAGTAGCAAGTCCCGCTCGTTCTAAGGCATCCCGCATTGCCAGCGCATTCATCACTGTGGCTAGCATTCCCATATGGTCAGCCGTTATGCGTCCAATACCCGCTTGGGATAAGGTGGATCCGCGGAACATATTTCCGCCACCCACTACCATACCAATTTGGACTTTTTTGGCAATTAATTCGCCCATTTCTTTTGCCATTCTATCGAGAACTTTAGGATCAATACCAAAGGCTTGATCTCCCATTAAAGCTTCACCACTTAATTTAAGTAAAACTCTATTATAAATAGGTAAAGCTTTATGGTCTTTCATCTTTATTCTCCGCGGGCTTGCATCATCACTTCTTCTACAAAATTATCTTCTTTCTTTTCAATACCCTCGCCTACTTCAAAACGCACAAATTCTAAAATTTCAGCCCCTTTTTCTTTTAATAAGGTTTCAATGGTTTTATTATTTTCTTTAACAAAGGTTTGGGTTAAAAGACTAATTTCATTTACAAACTTTTTAAGTTTTGATTCGACAATTTTATCTATCATTTCCCGAGGCTTACTATCCCCTTCTTTTTCTAAAGTTTGTTCAAGATAAATTTCTTTTTCTTTTTCTTTACGAGCATTATCGACTTCACTTGGTTTTAAATACTCAGGATTCATAGCAGCGACTTGCATAGGCAAATCATTGGCTAGCGTTGTATCATTGCCCGTTAAAGACACTAAGGCACCAATTCGAACCCCATTAGCATCTCCATGGCCATAAGAGCCAACTAAACCTTGCGGATTTTTTATAAATTTAATTCTACGAATAGTAATATTTTCTCCTAACTGAGAAATTAATTCTAAACGGCTTTCCTCAATTTTTTTTGCATCTGAATCATCCAATGATAAAGCGATTAAACTTTCAATATCTTTTACTTCTTTTTCTAAGGCGCGAGCTGCGACTTTTTTTGCAAAAGCTTTAAACTTTTCTTCACGTGCTACAAAATCGGTTTCACAATTAATTTCTAAAATAATTGCTTTTTTATTATCTGATGAAGCTAATACAACGATAGTGCCTTCTGCCGCAATTCTTCCTGCTTTTTTAACCGCCTTTGCAAGACCTGATTTACGCATATTTTCAATGGCTTTTTCAATATCACCACTGGTTTCAGTTAATGCTTTTTTACATTCCATCATCCCCGCATTAGTTCTCTCTCTTAATTCTTTTACAAGTGCTGCAGTAATTACCATGATATATAACCTCTAACTTAAATTTAGTATTTAAAACAAAGGGGGCCATTAAGAGCCCCCTTTATCAATTTGACTTAAGGTGTAATGGGGCAGTTTGCCCTCAAGCCGGAGTCTCTTAAGATTCATCTCCCTTATCTTGCTCATTAACCGCATCGGTTTGTTGATATTTATTATTTAAACCAGGTGCTTGATTTTTCTTAGAGCCTAAGATGGTATCAGCCACATTGCGAGCATAAAACTCAATAGCACGCATAGCATCGTCATTTCCTGGAATAGGATAATCAACCCCTTCTGGATTATGATTAGTATCGACAATACCAATAACTGGAATTTTTAAACGATTTGCTTCTTTAATGGCAATATTTTCATGACCTACGTCAATCACAAATAATGCATCTGGCAATCCAGACATATCTTTAATACCGCCTAAACCCCTTTCTAACTTTTCAAGTTCCCTTTTTAATGTGAGGGCTTCTTTTTTAGTTAATTTCTCAAAAGTACCATTTTGCATCATGGCTTCTAATTCTTTTAAACGACGAATACTTTGCTTGATTGTTTTGTAGTTAGTTAACATTCCACCAAGCCAACGATGGTTTACATATGGCATGCCACATTGTTTAGCAAAATCAGCAACAATATCCTGGGCCGCTCTTTTAGTTCCTACAAACATGATTTTGCCGTTTCTAGAAGCAATGGTACTAATAAACTTTAAAGCTTCCCGAAATAAAGGTACGGTTTTTTCAAGATTGATAATATAAACTTTGTTTTGCGCACTATAGATATAAGGCGTCATGCGAGGGTTACGGTAACGTGTTAAATGCCCAAAGTGAATGCCAGCTTCTAGCATTTCACGCATAGTAAAGGGACTAATCATAATCATTTCCTCAAATAGTTAGGGTTAAGCCTCCATATACCCCATAACTTAACCATAAGTTTAATTGCTTAAAACCCTGGCACCCTAAATTATGTGACGGCATATGTGTGTGTTAATCGCATATTGCAGCGGACTTTTATATCACATACTCGGCTTAACTAGCAATAGTTAGGAATATTTAACAAATAAGACAAGGCAGTTATCTAATTGAATTACACCATCAGCCTGTAATGACTATTCCATACCTTCATTTTCAAACCTATCTATCATAAAAATTTTAAGAACTTTATTTTTTAAATTTTTTTTATATCGAACTTAGATTAATAAGGTAATTGTATATTTACATAATAAAAATAAAGACTTTAAATGAGGGTAAAATGAAGCATGAAATTAAATAATGATGGCCATTATTTCACTGAAACTCAATCTTTTTTTCCGTTTTGAGCCCGTTTAGCCATATAAATTGGTAAAATTCATAATGGTACTTCATCATCCTTTAAGTGGTACTACTCTTATTCAGAAATTAGGCTATAAGAGTTTTTAAGGTGATTTTGATAAAAAACCATTGAACTTTTGAACCATATTTGTAAATGGGCTCTAAATTCTATAAAATCTTAAATTTAATTAAAGAAAATGATTTTAATGCCGTTAAAAAAAAGACCCCATCATTATAAGGTTGATAATACTGGAGCTTGGTATGAAAATAGAACTTGTAATAGCACTTAATAATAAAAATTATGAAGCAATTAAAAATCATTTATATAAAATTACTAATCATTTAGAATTAAAAGAAGTTATATTGCAATTATACTTTATAGGTTTAAGCACTTCAGACAAATCACTTATTGATTTCCTTCAACCTTATTTATATATTAATAGTTTAAAAATGAATAGATTTGAAATGTTCAATCACTTTCTAATCCTTTCAGCGACAGAAAATCAACCTAAAATGGTGAAGTACTTTTTAGCACAAGACGCCAATCCTAATGATGACCGTAATACGTATAATTTAACCGCTTTAGTTTTAGCCTGTCAACAAAATAATCTGGACATCGTGAAAGAATTATTACCAAAATGCGATAAAAATAACATTTCATTTGCTTTAATGAAAAGTTGCTCAGAAAAAAATATTGATGTTGAAATTATTTTTGCATTAATAAAGACAGATGCAGATGTTAAGAAAATTTTTGATAATGGTTCTACTGCTTTATTAAGAGCTTGTGAAAACAATCATGTAGAAGTGGTTAAATTATTATTAGATAAGGGAGCCGATATTAATAGCGTTGAAGATTATACAGTTGCAACCCCAAACGGTGGATGGATACGTAAAAATAATACCCCCTTAAGCTTTGCCATGTTCACCAATTATGGAGACCATGTTGAAAATCTTCCTGGTGCAGTAAATCAGGAAAATATTAATGCTAGTAAAATCCTTGATCTCTTATTAAATCATCCAAATTTAGATGTTAATTATGTATACAAGGGTGATAGTATTACGGCACTAAGCCGGGCTATCATCAACAATAAAAGTATACCCCTCATTAAAGCCCTTATCGCTAAGGGAGCAAAAATAAATTATTACGGTAGGCCAGAATATAGTGTCCTTAGCATCCCAGTTAACCCACTTATGATAGCTATAGAAAAGAGAAATAAAGAGATTGTTGAATTACTAGTACAAAAGGGAGCTGAGGTCAATCATATTTATAATAACCGTTTTTATTTGCGAGAGGATAGGCTATCTATTTATTCATCGGAGTTTGTTTCGTTTCCATTGGGTTCTACAATTAATTCTCCAACGAAACGCGAGAAAGTTTACTACGATTTGGAATCCGCGACACCTTTAATGTTAGCCTGTCACTTGCCTGAAATCGTAGATATATTATTAAAAAATGGAGCGGATTGTAATTTGTCAAATTTGGAGGGAATAACTGCTCTTTTTCAAGCGGCCTGCCAAGGTCATTATGAATCCGCTAAATTACTATTAAATAAGGGCGCTAATATTAATCAACTGGATCCTTCTTCAGGGGGGATTACACCTTTGATGGCTGCCACTCAATACAACCAAACTCAATTAGTAAAATTATTTTTAGAAAGACAAGCAGATCTTAACCTAAAAGATTCTGGGGGTTTTACAGCTTTAATGATAGCAATTTGTTATGGAAATAAAGAAAGTGCTATTTTGTTACTAAATGCCAATGCCGATGTTACTCTCTTAGATGAGGAGGGAGATAGTGCATTAAGTTTAACACAATACGAAGAGCCTGATAATGATGATGATGAAATTGATCCAATAAATTGGGATAATCGGGCTGCTTTACAGCCTATTATTTTAGCTGAATTGCATCTTCAAGAAGCTCATTATAAATCAATGGACCTTTGTAAAAAAGTTATTAAAGAATTTATGAAAATGAATTATCAAACGCTTGCAAAACAAAATAAGCCGGAATTAATTAAACAATTATTTTTAAAATATGCACCTAATATTAGTTTAGAAGACATTGAAAATCGTCTATACCCATTACACTTCAAGATGCGAGAATGGGTGAGTGTAACAAATTAAATTTATCAGTAATTCGTGTACGTAATATTTTTTTCTTTCTACCAATTGTTTTCAAAAAACTCAATATAGATTCTT
>JAQGOH010000110.1 GCA_028293705.1 Francisellaceae bacterium
AAATTTAGAGCGGCAGAAATTATCCGGGAGAAATTAACTCGCCTGTTAGGTAAAGAATTACCTTATGCCCTTACCATTGAAATAGAAAGTTTTAAAAAAGAAGAAAAGGTTTATCGTATACAGGCTCTGATTTGGGTAGAAAGAAAAAGTCAACGTCCTATTATATTGGGGGCAGAAGGCAATCGATTAAAAGAAATAGCCACCCGGGCGCGCCTTGATTTACAGGGCTTATTAGGTGAGAAAGTTTATTTACGGATTTGGGTGAAAGTTAAACATAATTGGTCTGATGATGAAAGAGCTTTAAAGAGCTTAGGTTATGAAGATTTTGAAAGTGATTAATGAGTTAATACAATGATGCAATTTAATCTTGAAGCAGCCTACGTATTACATACTAGACTTTTTCAAGAAACCAGTTTAATTATTGAAGTATTAAGTCGTGAATATGGACGCTTAAGTTTGATTGCTAAGGGTGCTAATCGACCAAAATCACTCTATAAAGGAATCTTGCAGGCTTTTTTACCTTTGTGGATTTCGGGTGGTGGTAAAAATGAATTATTAAATTTAAGACATGCAGAGCTTAGAACCCATCCCTTAGAGATAAATGGCCGCTTATTAGTCTGTGGTTTTTATATAAATGAGCTTTTAATACGCTTATTAGCTAGAAATGACCCTCATCCTGAACTTTTTGATTATTATGAATTTACTTTAAAACAATTAATTTTGGAAACCAATACTGAAATTTCATTGAGGCTGTTTGAAAAGACTTTATTAGAATCGATTGGATATAAATTACAATTAAATAAAGAGTCCAATACACAAACTCCTATTCAGGAAGAAGTCTGGTATTTATATGATGCAGAAGAGGGAGCCATTCCGGTTAGGCAGTCAAAATTTGAAAATAAGGCTTTAACTTTTAAAGGAAAAAGCTTGTTAGCCCTTCATACTGGATTATTAAATGATGAAGCGGTGTTACAAGATGCTAAAAAATTAATGCGCCAAGTTTTAAAACAGCATTTAGGATCTAAACCCTTAGAATCAAGAAGGTTATTATGTTAAATATTATTGGTATAGGTACGGATCTGGTTAAAATTGAGCGTATAGATAATGTTTTAAAAAAATATGGAATTCGCTTTGCCAAACATATACTTTCAAATAACGAACTATTACGTTATTCTCAAATGGGCACATATAAAAAACAAGTTCACTTTTTAGCAAAACGTTTTGCTGCCAAAGAAGCTTTTGTAAAAGCTCTTGGGACGGGAGTGAGCGAAGGTGTTATTTTAAAAGATATCGAAATATTACATGATGGTTTAGGAAAACCAAGCATCCATTGCCTTCATATTACAGAGACTAAACTTAGAGAGAAAAATATACAAACAATACATTTAAGCTTAAGTGATGAAAAAGACTATGCCTTAGCTTTTGTGGTAGTAGGCGGATCATAATAAAAAATGGTCTTAATAAAAAAGTTTATTAAGACCAATTAACTTGGAGATTCCCTTATAAATAAGGGAATGAAAAATTATAGCAAGACCCAATTATCTTGTCAAAAATACGAGCCAGTTCACTCAGATTTTTCACGTAACTCTTTTGAGGTCAAATTTAGGATTTTATGGGAAATACCTTCTACTTTTGGTGCCCAAAAGGATTCCTTCCATATATCAAAATGATTAAGCGGCGTTAAACTTATCATCATCATAATCAGTGTTGAGACAACTTTTTCCCACCCCAAGTATAAAACTAAGGGTTAAATCATAGAGGGGATTTATTTTAAATTTAAAACATCGAGCAACAAAATTATTAATCACATCTGCAGTACAAAGGGTAGTAACCAATAAGAATACAAATGAAACTAGTAATCTTAAGGTTTCTGTCGGAACTTTTTTTATAAGGGTAGAGGCAAGACTATCACTAAAAAATATCGCAATTCCTGCCGCAATAGCCCAGGCCATAAGCGATAAAAATTCTCGAATACTGCCCTTAGCCAGTCCCATAATGACTGACGAGATAGTTATTGTAATTACTAAGTAATCTAGAACGTTATTCATTATATTTTCCTTACTTTTAAACTTACAGAGTAAAGGAATATATAAAACAAATATAGGCCTAACCTATAAAATATTTATGTTTGAATGTATATCTTATTCTCAAAAATACTTATTATAAATATGATTTTTATAAATAGTAAAAGATAAGATTAATTAAAAGGATCTCTATTAATCATATAGGTTATTCCACATTCTTCAGTTATTAGCTTGATGTAAAGCAATAAATGCGTGTTCGGGGTTATTTTTAAAAATAGTTAACAAGGCAAGAGCTGGGCCTTCTGGTTTTCTATAGCCTTGTTCCCAATTTTGTAAGGTTCTAACTGATACGCCAATCATTGTAGCGAAATTAATCTGAGTTAATCCTATTTTTTTACGTAAAAGTTTCACATCAATTTCTCGATAATGAAAATTGCGTTTAGCTTTCAATGTACCACGAGAAATTTTTCCGGCCTGTTCTACACTTTTTAATAAAGTATTAAATAATTCTTCATTCATTACTTAGTTCCTCTATTACCAATAATTTTAATTTTTTTAGCTGCTCTTTAGTTAAATTTTCCTGTAAGTTTTTAGGATAGGCTAAAAGAAAAAAAATTTGATCAGCTTTCTTTTTCCAATAATAAATAATTCGGCTGCGGCCCCTTTTTCCTCTTCCTTCCAAAGCCCACCGAATTTTTCTTAAGCCTCCAGAGCCGAGAATTAAATCGGCACAGTCTGGATTGAGTACTAATGCTTCCTGCAAAGACCGATGATGATTATCATCCAAGATTCCTAAAATAATTTTTGTAAAAATTGGGGTTTCTATAAATCTCATTATTTGATACGTCATTGACGTATCAAAGTCAATCGATGCGAGCCAAGGAAGCGAATGAAATGAGCGAGGCGAGTATTACGAGGTAGCTGTAGAATTTTTTGTGAAACGCAGTGCACATGAAAAATTTACTAGACGGCGTAAAGCCATTGAGAGCGAGTTGCAAAGCTTCTCGTTTCGCAGGGCGGCCGAGGGCGATGCATGCAAAGCCTGACGTCGCATATTTGTGCCTTAATCGAGGATGCGAAGGATGACCGGGATGGTCCCATCGCATTTACTGAGATTTTGGCACACGCTTGATAGCTTTTAATTTTTGATGGCATCGGTTTTTTAGTTTTATTAGTAGTCTTAGCGTCTGTTTAGGTGCATAGGCACTTAACATAAGAATTCTAAAACCCTAATTATTATAATTTAAGCATTTATAAATTCTTTAATAAAGTCACAAGTCCAAATTTTTAAAATGTTTTGGATTTCAGCATTAAAAGCGTTTAGTTTTATCCCAATTAGATGATTATCATGGGTTTTAATTACCGTTTCTAATTCTTTAGTTAATTGTTTGAGCCTGGGAACCCCACAGTAAGCGGCCCCGCCATGTAGTTTATGCACATAATGCTCTAAAGCCTTATAATCGTCTTCTTCATAAGCCTTATTAATCAGTTCTTGTTCTTGAGGTAATTGTTCAATAAAACCTTGTAATAATTCTTGTGCTAAATCAGCTTTATAAGCTGCTAGTTTTAAACTTAAGTTCCAATCTATAGATTGGGGTAAGTTTTCAGAAAATGAGGTATTGGTTTCAGGGGTGGGTTTATTAGATGTATTCATAGTGGTCCCTTTTTGTGTCCATTTATAAATTAAAGCCCTTAATTCATATTCATTAATAGGCTTACTTAAATAATCATTCATTCCTACTTCCATCATAGATTTTTGTTCAGTAGCTAAAGAATGAGCAGTCAAGGCTATGATGGGGATGGTGTTTTTATTAAGTTGAGCTCTAATACGCCGCGTGGTTTCAATACCATCCATTTCTGGCATTTGTATGTCCATCAAAATTAAATCGAAATCATGCTCTGATAGCGCCTTAATGGCTTCAAACCCTGAAGATACACCATTACATTTAATCCCAATTTCCTCTAATAATACCTTCACTAAAGTTAGATTAGCAGGGTTATCATCAACTGCCAATATCTTAACTAGTCCATAATCGGAATTTATAGCGGGAGGCTCTGAGAGGGTAATATTACTGATAGAATCAACCAAGGGGTAAGAAGGTTTGATTATAACCTCGAAAAGTTCTCTTCGGGAGACTGGTTTAGCTAAACAAAAATCAGCTCCAAGCTTTAAAGTTTCGTTATATATTTTAAGATCAGTTGAATTAGCTAAAATGCCTACTTTACAGTTAAATTGTACTTTTAAATTAATAATTAGATTTTTAAGAATGATATCCTCTGGGTTTAATTCATTAAGCCCTATTAATATTAATTGATAAGGAGATGTACTTCGGTGTGACTCGCTTACACGTCTTTCTATTTCTGTAAGATCATTGATCTCTGTAATATTCATATCCCAATTATTTAATAGGTGATGCAAAGCAAGCCGAGTAGTGGAATGGCTTTCGTACAGGATTATATTTCGGAGATAGGTAGATATTTCTCTATAGGGTTTAGGTTCGTCGGAATGTAGTTTTTGAGCATTAAAAATAAACCAAAAGGTAGAACCTTTATTTTTTTCACTTTCAACGCCTATCTCACCTTGCATTTGAGTAAGAATTTTTTTACAGATCACAAGACCTAATCCTGTGCCTCCGAATTTTCGGCTCGTACTAGCATTTGCTTGATTAAAAGCTCTAAAAAGTTCTTTTTGCTCGAAAGCTGAAAGTCCAATTCCTGTATCGGTAACGCTTACTTTAATAGTGACATCTTTATCATCTTCATTTTCTACCATTACCCTGACAATGACGTGTCCTTGATTAGTAAATTTGATAGCATTACTCACTAAGTTTGTAATAATTTGTTTAATTCTTAGAGGATCGGCCATGATATTAAAGGGTACGTCTGAGTAGATAAAAGGAATAAGTTCTAAAGATTTTTCATGGGCTGAAGGCGCTAATAAAGTCAAAGCATCTTCTATACAGTCTCGAATATCCATGGGCGTATATTCAAGTTTTAATTTTCCGGCTTCAATTTTAGAAAAATCAAGAATATCATTAATAATCGCCATTAAACTAGCCGCGGATTTTTGAATTATAATTAAGTAATCTTTTTGTCGGGGGTTTAACTCTGTCTTATTCAGGAGATTAATAAATCCAATGATTCCGTTTAAAGGGGTCCGAATTTCATGGCTCATGTTAGCTAAAAATTCTGACTTAACTTGACTTGCGGTTTCTGCTTCTTTTCTGGCTATCTCCAATTCGATATTCTGAACTTCAATGGTTTCTAAGCTATGGCGCAAATCTTTAGTGGCTTGATTAATATTTTGTTGTAATTCTTCTTGACCCCGTTGTAAGGCTTCAGCCATGGTATTAATACTTGACTCTAAAATTTTTAATTCCCAATTCGCATTGGTTTTAATACGAGTATATAATTTTCCTTGTTTTATTAAAGCAACTGCCTGGGTTAAGGCTAGTATGGGGCTTGCAATATCATGACCTATATAAAGTGCTAATAATCCACTGATGCTCAAACCTAATAACAAAATCAAAGCAGTATGAGCGAGTACTTGTTGTTGTCTTAAATGAGTATTGGTACGTTCTAATTCTATTCTTACCCATCCGCAGACTTTTTCATTATAATTTTCACGGGTAGTAATAGGTGCAATAAAAGAAGAGATATTGCCTTCTTTATGAACTAAAATTTGCATCATCTCTTTTTTCAAAAAAGGAGGAGCCAAACTAATATTAGGCTTTCCAGCTCTTACCAACTCTTGTCCTGAGCTATTATAATAAGTAACTGCAAAAACTTCCTTTTCTCTAAGGCTAGATTTAGCTAAATGTTCTAATATATGTTGATTGTTAGAAGTTATTCCTAATTCTGAGACTGGCGCTAGGCGTAAAACCATGGCTATGCCTCTGTCATTAAGAGCCTGTTCTAAGTCGTCGATTCGAATACTAGTGAAATAAGCGCTTAATAATAATGAAATGGTGACTGTTGGTACTAGGGCAAGAAACCATACCCTAAACTTAACGCCCCAATTTAACATTGTCCTTCCTTAGTATTGAGTATAGGTCAAACGAGATAATAAACTTAGTTCATCATATTCGCAAAGTTAGGATAGGTTAGTCAAGTATTGAAAAAGACTTAAAGGTTTTTGGTTAAATTACCTTATGAAAAGGGTATTACCACTATTACTTTTGGAACTTATTACCCTAATCTTTCTCTAAATAAGTACCTAAACTTAGGGAGATTAATCATGACTGTTAAATTAAATGAAACGAACTATTTATTAAAAGCTGGTACTTTAAAAGAAAAATTAAAATCCTATAAGGGAAATGTTTATAAAGATTTTTATGAAAATTGTTTGGAATTTCTGTATGGCGATGTTGTTAATTCAAAAACTAGTTCATCTCAAAAAAAATATGAAGATAGAACTGAATTTTTACAGCAAATAATTGAAGGATTTGACAATAATTATAAAGCTTTAAAAGCTTTTGAAATGCTGGGTATATTAGAGTATTTAGAAAGTACTCAATTTAAAGATGAAAAATTTTCTTTAATTGATAACTCTGAAGGTTACGAACTAATCAAAGCGATTGTGGATAAAAAACTTAGGAAAGAGGTTCAAGAATCTTGTGTTTATGTAAACGAAACGTTAAAATATAAGGATGAAACATTTAAAAATGAGAAAAAATATTATGAGTTGCTATACAATAAAAATAAAATTATGAATGTTGTTCAATTTCTTGACCCCACCAAACAAAGTCAATTTAAGTCGAGTGATTCTAATTATGTGTTAGGTTCTACCTTAATGTCAAATGTCTTAGCTAAAAAACCAAAAGTATTTGATAGTGTTTTGAAGTTTTTACAAATGAATGTTAATAAAATGTTAAGCGCTTTAAAGGATTTAAGAGGGGATAAATTTAATTCTTATGAATCAAATAGTTACATTAAAGATAATGAACTTAAAAATAATGCAAAAAATTATGTTAAAAGTGAATCACAAGGAAAAGTAGATGCTAAATTTTTTGCTAATTTTTATGAAGATCTCATTTAATTAAATTTATTTAATTATGATAAAAAGCAAGAGAATTTTAATGAAAACTTAGGTTTCGAAGATACACAGCAAGTAGGAAAGAATGTTTATTCAAGAAATAGGTCTGAAAAATATCGTAATAAGTAAGCAATCCTAAAAGATTGGAAAACTCAATGAAGTAGGCGCGGTAATCTCTAAAAGATATGCCGCGTCTTTATAAGGATATTCTTCCATCCAAGAGGTATTCATTGACAGCATGCAAAAAATGCTTGCTGAATGTATGATGCAAACTTCTATAAAATATAAATATCAAAGTAATCCAAAAAAGTTAGACCTAGAGAGATGCCATCTCATTAAAATGAAAGGTTTGTATAAATCTCAAAATTTTTTATTTATAAACCCACGCGTACGACAAAAAAGTTTTAAATTAAAAATTGAAATTTAAGTTCCTTAGCTGTTTGCCTATTTCACTAGATCAAAAAGCCTATAGAACCTCGCCCAAGAAAAAGGGTACCTACACCTATTTTGGAACTTTTCGCTACCACTCTTATCTAAGCTGTATATACTTCAGGAGATGTACAATGGCATTTATAATAAATAAGGCTTCAGGCTTATTGAATACAGCCCTATTGAAAGAAAAATTAAACGAATATGAGGATAACCATTATCAAGAATTTTATGATCATTGCCTTGTATTATTAGATGATGATGCTCCTCATCCTGAAATTAGTAATCCAAGAGGGATATATGAAGCCAGTGATGCTCTTTTACAACAAATAATTGAAAAATTTGAAACTAATTTTAAAAATTTAAGTGCCTTTGAAATGATGGGAATATTAGAGTATGTAGAAAATATTAAATTAAAAAATAAAATTCAAAACAATAGAGTTTCTTCGGTAATGGATAATTTTCTTGGTTTAAAGCTTATCCAAGCTATAGTTGATAAAAAACTAAATAAGGAAGTTGAAGTTTCATGCGAAGAAGTAAAAAAAGCATTAAATGATAAAGACCAAAATTTTAGGGATGAGAAAGAATATAAAAAATTTGTAAGCCATAAAAATAAAATAATGAATACTTTTCAATTTATTTATCCTACCAACCAAGTCAAATTTGAGGCAAGTGAGCCTAATTATGTATTGGGATCTTCCTTAATGTCAAAGGTTATAGCTAAAAAACCAAACATAATTAATAGAGTGTCAAGATATCTAAAAATAAATATTGCAAAAATTCTAAATATCCTAAATGAAATAACAGGCGCAAAATTTAACCGTAATAATTCGAAAAGTTTAGTAAAAGAATATGAACTTGAAAATAGTGTTTACAGAAATCATGTAAAAAGAACGATTAAAACCAATTTGAACAATAATATTACTAAAAAACTAAAGGGTGTTGTTAAAAGTAGGTCTTCAACTCATCTTCAAGAGGAACTTGGCAAGTTAAATTTAATAGACCCCAAAAAATTAGGGGATAACTTTAAGGAAGCATTACGTTTTGGAGACAAAAAACTAGCTGAATTATATCCCGGTAAAGAAGGGGTACAAAGGGTAAGTTCTGAGGAACTAGCCAATAAATTCAACAATAAATAAATATAAAATCTTTATTTATTATAAAGGGGTTAAAAATGGCAAATAATAGAAAAATACTTAAAAGAATGGTTAACAGAGAACAACTAGATTTTCCGTATCTTGAAAACCTAACTAATAAAAACTTAGACATGACAGATATTTACTTATTTGAAAGAGTTTTTAAAGAACCCACAAAAACTGAACCCTTACGGAATGAAATTAAGATTTTAAAAAAAATTAAAAATAGAACTAAAAAAATCATTACAGATATTAAACAATTAGAAAAATATAAAATAATACAGGAATATATTTCATTATCATTAAAAGACTCTCGTGAAAGCTCGATAAAAAAGTCTCGGGAAAGTTCCAGTTCCCGCTCTGAAGATAGCCAAACAGAAATTACACGTAATGATTCCTTAAGTTCGCTATCTCAAGGTTCTGGCCTAAAAGAAGTAAGAAGACAAAATTCTGAGCAGAAGATTAATCAACAATTGAATAATTTGGCTGCTAATAAAAAAATTAAAAGATATTTAAAATTACAATCGGAATTAAATAAATACAATAAGGAGTTGACCAAAGAATTGACCAAGCCGGATAATAATTTGAGGAAAATGCTAAAAGAAATGCTGAAAATTCACCGTGGTTCATATGAGAATTATTATAATGTTAGATTTAAATCCCAGAGTTTGAATCAAAATGGTGAAATAACATTAGATGATTTTGCCATTAATTTGTTATTAAGTTCTTATAAAAAGAATGAAAAAGCGTTTCTTGAGAAAATAACTGAATTAAATAAAGATAAAATTGTGGATTTTACTTCTTTAGTTAAAATATTAAATAAAGCCCAAGTTTTTGGTTTTTCATCATCCAAATTAACGAATAAGATTATAGAAATAACTAATTCCTATGCCCACCTAATTACAGAGGAGCATTCTCAACATCTTAAGGCGATTCAAAAATTAGAGAATGATATTAGTACCTTAGGTTTAATTGATAGAAATAAAGATGCTGCTCTTCATTTAAATGAAAAAATTCAAAGAAATAATGGTAGGGTGAAAGAGTTAAGTGATTTAAGCCAAGATATATACAATATTATTGATAATAACCCTGAAAGTGATTCTAATTCAAAAATTAAGAATACAGTGAATAGGCTTCAAAAACTAGCTAAATCAATAGCTCTAAAAATAAGAAAGATAGTGAAAGTTTTTGGGGTGCCAAAAGCTAATAAATCGATTGATGTATTAAATTATCAAACCAGACAATTAAATACCATTTCCAAGAGTATTGGTTTAGCTCAACTTAATACAGAATCCCTAACTCAACATTTGATGAGATTTGCTAATAATACTAATAGTATTGAAAAATTCGACCCTAAAGTGGAAGTGATTTATACAAGATTTATACTTTCTAAAGAAAACCTGTCGAAATCAGGACCAGAACAGTTAATTAGCTTAGTAATGAATAAACGGAAAGATTTATTTAATAATCTAGAAGCTAATCTCAAATACTTTGAGCAAACAGCAAAGTTGGCTGTTAATAAAATACAAAAAGGTGAAGCCCTTCAATCTGAAATTGATAATCTTAGACAAGTAACCGCAATCCAAGAGGGTTACAAACACGCATTAGAAACTTTAATAAATCAACTAAAAGAATCTGGGATGAAATATAAAGCGAGTTATGAAGGCTTGCAAAATCATGAAAGTTCGCAAAGAATAAATGAAACCTTAACCCTATTAATGAAAGATTACGAAGGAATCAAATCAACCAGTGCAATTTGTAACAAAGACCTAAAGATAATTCAAGAAACGCATAAATCGCTTAAGCCAAATTTGAAAGGAAATAATTAAATAGCCTGTGAGTTGAAGCGCTAATATTGAGTTGTCATTTTAAAAAATTGATAATATATTATAAATCAATTTTTTATTAGGCAAACAAAATGGCAATTATGGTTTATGATATTGAAACTATCCCGGACCTTAAGGGCGCAAGAGCATTATTAGATATACCAGAGTCTTCTGATGAACAAGTCTACCAAGCTTTACTTAATCAGAGAAGGCAGCAAACAGGCTCAGAATTTTTGGCCCATCCTTTGCATAAAATTATAGCCATTTCAGTGTTAGTGGTTGATAAGGAACGGGTGAAAGTTTGGTCTTTAGGTGAAGAAGGTTCAAGTGAAGCTGAACTGATAGAAAGGTTTTTTCAAGGTTTAGAACTTTATACTCCCACACTAGTTTCATGGAATGGTGCGGGTTTTGATTTGCCTGTTTTG
>JAQGOH010000112.1 GCA_028293705.1 Francisellaceae bacterium
AAATTTAATTTGTTACACTCACCCATTCTCGCATCTTGAAGTGTAATGGGTATATATTACATATTTTACCCTTTATCTTGGCTCCTGTTGTTGGATATAAAACATTTATACTTAACAACTTAAGCAAGGCTTGTGTAGATGGACAATGATTTTTATTAACAGCTTTTTGATAATATTCAATAGCTATTTTTTTATTTTCTTCGACAATTAGACCTCTTTCATAGAGTTGGTCAATAGTATATAAGGCTTCTTTTTGTCCTTCAGTTGCCTTATGTAAGATTTCATTAAAAATAATTTTTTGTTCTAAAAGGGGCAAATTTTGTATATGCTCTATATTATATGGCATGTCACATCTCCAGTTTAATTTATTTTGCTAAATGGATTATTTCAGTATTTATTGATTAAGTCAGTCATTTTGTATGTTGTATATAATCGTTATTTAGAATATTCAATTAGCAATTATTTTTCAAGGGTTTAGAATCTTAAAGTTTATATATAATTTTCCACAAAATATTTTAAAAATGCTAATACTTCTGTTAATTGTACCGGTTTCAGCTAATTTAATATCGAAATTGTAGCAATGATAAATCTCCAATTTTTTCATAAGAATTTAAAAACCCAGTCTTTAACAATCCATAGACTGTGTTTTTGATATATTCCCTGGGAGCTTTTTGGTGGGCCATAACATAACTTCCCTCATGGAATAATTTTCCTATAATTTCCCCAAAATGGTAAATATTTGGAAATACTAATCCAAGGTTCGAAGCAAAAGTCCCAACTTTTCAAAGAGCATCATAGGAATATTGGAAAGTCCACACTGTCCCAATTTTAGTCTTCCCTATCTATAATTTATCCCGAGTTGCTAATCTATTAAAGCTTTCTAATAAGGTTTTAAGATCTCCCTGACATATAAAAACTGCTAAGTGTTTAGCAGAGTATTGTTTTATTTTCTACTATTCTATGTCTTAAATAAGATTTAACCCGGGTTTTTTAATGTAGTTTTAGGCTGAAATCTTTAGGAATTATTCCATATTGAAGCCATGGTCAAAATTTTATAAAGTGATTTTATTTGAATTTAGCTTTAAGCTTCTACTTAGGATTTTGGTTTCATCATTGGATTGAAAAATAATTATAATTCTTTTTTCTTCTTGTGAGGTAAGGATGCAGATACTTGAGTTTTTTTCTCATTATCCTGACCGGTTTTTAAAGTATTAGCCTTTTCTTCAACTTCATAAAGCCTTTTCCTTTTTAAAGGACTAGCTGCTGCTGAAAGTAAAAGAGGATTATCCCTAGAAGGTATTGAGGTTGTATGCATAACGGTTGAGCTGCTAGAAGAATTAGTTGAAACAATGTTATCCCTAATTTCTGCAAGTGCGCGCTCTGCCGCCTCCATTCTTTGTTCCGCTAGCTTTCTTAGTCTTATTTCTTTTTGGAGTAGAGCTTCTTCTTTTTGTTTTAGTTTCATTGCTTCTTCTACCCTTTGCTCTGCAGCTATACGTCTTGCTCTAGCTCGCAAAAGTTCTTGATGGCTTGTCATACACCCAGGGTTGTTATCAATAAATAACTCTATTTGAAAGTCGAGCTCTGCTAAACTTACTCCTTGACTAACCATTTTTTCTAAAATAATTTTTAATTTTGTGAGATCTGGTACGCTTATAGTGCTGGCTGAAAAATATTTAAGTAATTCTGCTCCTTCATTATTATATTGACGACTTAACATTTTCTTCATTCTAGTTAATGCTAATGCTTTTAAATAATTATCTTTGATTTGATTTCGGCTATTATCGATAAACTCTTGTTTCTCTTTTTCAATTTCCCTGTAAGATAAGTTATCCTCTAACCAGGGCCCTTTCATCATATATTCGATGGTAGATTCTTGCACTTTATGAATATAACGCTCCATTTTAGAACTCTTTCCACCTGAGTCACTTGTGAAAGGCATTTACCCCCTCCAACATATTAAAAAAAATAATACTTTAACACAAATTACCACCTCAAGCTTTTTTAATTCTGAGGCTTAGCCCTATATTTATAATACGTTTATTTATTTTTTGTTTAATCTTTCTTAAGATTGAGTATCACTATCATCCCTACTACCATGTTTAATATATTGAACTTTCATTTAAAGTGGTGAAAAATGAAGGATCTATGAATTTAAGTTATATTACAAATATTGATAATAAGTTTTTAAATTAAGAAAATTACATAATTAAAACTGCGATGACAGATTAATGTGCCAGGATCTGTTTTGCTTCTTTGCTTCACCGTACAGGAAAAGCATTTCAAAGTTAGACATTAAAGCTAAAATTATTTTTCTTATCGAAGTTTTAAGGTCGCTAGTCCAAATAACACTAGAATAATCGTAATAATCCAAAATCTTACGATAACCTTTGGTTCTGACCATCCTTTCAATTCAAAATGATGATGAATAGGAGCCATTTTAAAAATTCTTTTACCAGTCATTTTAAAGTAACCAACTTGTAATATGACTGATACTGTTTCTAATACAAAGATTCCACCCATAAAAAATAACAACAATTCTTGTCGCACTAAAATGGCTACAATACCCAAAGCAGCCCCTAAGGCGAGAGCGCCCACATCGCCCATAAACACTTCGGCCGGATAACAATTAAACCATAAAAATCCTAACCCAGCCCCTACCAAAGCTCCACAAAACACAGCTATTTCTTCCACCCCATGTATATAGGGAACGGCTAAATATTCAGCAAAATTAATATGCCCTGTAATATAAGCAAAAATCCCTAAAGCCCCCGCCACCAAGATAGTAGGAACAATTGCCAAACCATCTAAGCCATCGGTTAAATTTACCGCATTAGAACTACCAACGATGACAAAGTAACTTAACAGTATATAAGCATACCCTAACTCAATATGAACATTTTTAAAAAAAGGAACAATTAAATGGGTGTGTGCAGGCGTATTATTATAAAATAAAATGATGGCAGCACTGATTGCTATGATGGATTGTAATAGATATTTAGATCGAGCAGAGAGCCCTACAGAATTTTTTTTAACTAATTTTTTATAATCATCAATCCAGCCTACTAATCCAAATCCTAAAGTAACACTTAAAACTATCCAAATATAATTATTTTTAAGGTTTACCCATAATAGAGTCGTAAGGCTTATAGTAACTAAAATAAGCGCTCCACCCATAGTGGGTGTGCCTGTTTTTATCAAATGCGTTTGAGGACCATTGTTTCTAACCGTTTGCTTAACTTGATAAACCTTGAGTTTTTTTATCATAAAAGGACCCACTAACAAAGCTATGCCGAAGGCTGTTATCATAGCTAAAATAGTTCTAAGGGTAATATATTGAAAAACATGAAAAGCACGATAATAATGTTGCAAATATTCACTAAGCCACAATAACATTGCATTTATCCCAATTAATATTTCATCTTAGGCAGTAACCAGTTCGTTAACTACATCTTCCATTTTCATTCCCCTTGAACCTTTTACCAATACACAGGTATTGTTATCTAACTGGGCCTTTAAATGTTCAAGCAAGGAACGCTTATCCTCAAAATGTAATCCATTTTCTCCAAATGATTCTACCGCATACAAGCTTAATTGGCCATACGCTAGCAATTGGTCAATGCCCTGATCTTTGGCAAAAGCACCAATTTCGGCATGTTGAGAAACCGCATCCATGCCTAGTTCTAACATATCCCCCATCACAAAAATTTTGTATACTTTGTTTTTTGCTAACACTCTTAAACCTGCCCTCATCGAATCGGGATTGGCATTGTAAGTATCATCAATAATGAGTGCTTGGTAAATTCCTTCTTTAAATTGAAGTCTCCCTTCTATCGTTTCAAAGTTTTCTAAACCATTTTTAATGGTTAGATAATCCACTCCTAATTTTCGTGCGATAGTAGCAGCGCCTAAGGCATTTACCACATTATGTTCACCAGGAGCTTTTAAATGAATAGTTTGGGAGCCTTGAGCATCAACTAAGGTAAAATCAGAACCCCTGGCGTTCATTTGTATAGAATGGATAGTCATATCACTTTCATTCTTTATCCCAAAAGTTATAAGGGATTGGCCTTGGAGCAAACTTTTCCAAAAAGGGGCAAAACTTTCATCATTATTTATAAATGCAGTTCCTTTTTTATCCAAATATTGATAAATTTCTCCCTTAGTTTGAGCAATATTTTCAATATTGCCAAATATCTCTATATGAGCTGAACCTACATTGGTAATGACTGAATGAGTAGGATTAGTAATATTCATTAAATAATGAATATCATTTAATTGGCGAGCCCCCATTTCAATCACCGCAAATTTATGCTGAGGCTTTAGTTGAGATAAGGTTAATGGCAGACCAATTTCATTATTTAAATTTCCAGCAGTGGCAAGTACCGGTCCTACCTTTCTTAAAATACTGCTTAGCATTTCTTTAAAGGTTGTTTTACCAGAGCTTCCAGTAATCGCCACTATGGGTATCGTAAATCGGCTACGATACAATTGAGCAATTTTTCCTAATGCTATTTTGGTATTAACAACTTGAATAACAGGTTTATTCGTTTTAATATAAGAGCTAACGATAAACCCGCCTGCTCCTTTTTTTTCGGCTTCTTTAATAAAATAATGACCATCAAATTTTTGACCCTTTAATGCCACAAATAGCTCTTGAGGTTTTAAATTCCTAGTATCCACAGCCATCCCAGTAAAAGGGGCGTCTTTCCCTATCAAATTCGCACCTAAATACTCAGCAATTTCTGAAAACATTAGTTGGGCCATTGATTATACTCCCTTAAAATTTGTTGGGCGACCTGATTGTCGCAAAAAGGTATTACTTGATCTTTTAAATATTGATATTGTTCATGACCTTTACCAGCTATTAAAACAATATCATCTGGTTTAGCGCTTAAAATGGCTTTTTTTATTGCATTATACCTATCTAATTCTATAGTGGTTTTATTTTTAAACTTTAAATCTTGTACGATATCTTGAATGATTTGCTCTGGATTTTCAGAACGAGAATTATCTTGGGTAATTAAAAGATTATCAGCTAAAGATTCTACAATAGAGCCCATTATTGAACGTTTACTTCTATCTCTATCTCCCCCACACCCAAAAACACACCATAATTTTCCCTGGCAATAAGGTCTTAAACTTTTTAAGGTTTGCGCAAGTGCATCTGGGGTGTGAGCAAAATCTATCACAATTAATGGCTTATTTTTTTCTGATAACTTCATCATCCGCCCTGGGGCAGGCTTGACTTTTGGGATAACGGCACTTAAGTCCTCAAGCCTTATTCCTTGAGCCAATAAAGCTAATACCGCACTACAAATATTCGATAAATTAAAAAGCCCTATGATTTCAGTTTTAATCTCAAGTTCCCCCCATGGGGTAACTAGAATGGCCTCCGTAAAATTATTTGATAATTTAATATTTTTAGTAAAGTTTAAATTTTCTTGTTTAATTAATTTACTTTCCTGGTTTAAACTAAACCCTAATAAATTTCTTTTATTTTCTTGGTATAGATTTTTCAATTTTTTAAATAATTGATATCCAAAATCATCATCACAATTAATAATACTATTACAGGGGGAAAACTCTAAAAATAATTTTTCTTTTTCTTTGGCATAATTTTCTAAGGTGTGATGATAATCTAAATGATCTTGGGTTAAATTACTAAAAATGGCAGTTGTAAAACTTATCCCTTTGACTCGGCCTTGATGAAGCGCGTGAGAAGACACTTCTAAAGCTATGGTTTTAATACCTTCATTAAGAAACTTTCTTAAAAGTTTATTAAGCGTTAATATATCGGGGGTAGTATGCTGGGTCGTAATAATTTTATTTTGATACATAGCTCCTAAGGTTCCAATCGATGCGACTTTATGACCGAGCAAATCGAGTATTTGCTTAATATAATAGGTTATAGAAGTTTTACCATTGGTACCCGTTATTCCAATAACATTTAATTCTTTGGAGGGGGATTGATAAAATAATTGAGCTAAATCTGGTAATTTTTTTTTTAAATTGTCTACTTTAAATAAAGGAGTCCCATTTAATTTTAAATTGAAATTTTCTACCTCACAATCGACTAAAATGGCTTGCGCTTTTTTTTGAATGGCTTCTTGAATATAACTATTTCTTTTTGCTGCATCATTTTCTAAAGCTACATACACCGTGTTCGAGTCTACTAATTGGCTATTTAAAACTAAATTTTTTGGAATAATGCCTTGTAATTTAAGAAGGGTTAAAATATTGTCGGTAGATATAATGGCTGTCATTTATTTTTCCACGTTCATCAATTGGAGTCCTTGATTATCTAAAACATCCGGAACAATATTAAATATTCTAACCACCCCCGCTGCAATTTTAGAAAATAAAGGTGCTGCAACTTGATTACCATAATATAAACCGTTTTGAGGTTTATCAACCATAACCACTATTGAAAAACGGGGTTTTTGGGCTGGGATAAGCCCTGCAAATACCGAAATATGCTCGGTAGCACTGTATCCATGTTTACCTACTTTCCGGGCCGTTCCAGTTTTTCCAGCTACCCTATATCCTATTACTTTAGCATTAGATCCTGGTTGCTCAATGACCCCTTTTAAAATATCTACTAATTGTTGCGCAAGTTCCGGATTAATAACTCTTTCATCTTGAGTATTATTATTCGTTTTTAAAAATTGAACTTGTTTTTTTATTCCCTTAGCCCCTAAGATTGCGTAGGCTTGCGCTAATTGCAAGGGCGTGACCGTTAAACCATACCCAAAAGCCATTGTAGCTAGAACAAATGGACTATTTTTGTGAGGGCGATTAAGCGTACCGCTACTTTCACCAGGGAACCCTGAACCGGTTAGATTACCAAAACCCATTCTAGCATAGGTTTTCCATAATTTATCGGGCCCTGCTTCTAATATTAATTTACTAACCCCGACATTACTGGATTTTTTCATAATGGTGGCCACATCAATAATCCCATGATTTTTATTTTTATCTTCCCGAATTATTTTTCCACCTATATTTAGCCAGCCGGGAGAAGTATCAACCAAAGTGGTGGGTTTTATCTGACCATCATTTAAAGCCGCAAGGACACTAAAAGTTTTAATTACCGAACCTGGCTCAAAAACATCTGTTACCGCTCGATTACGAAAACTGTCATTTCTTAATTTAATGCGCATATTGGGATTATAAGAGGGCTGGTTGACCATGGCTAAAATTTCGCCCGTTTGAACATCTAATATAACTACAGAGCCAGCTTCGGCTTTTTGCCGAATAACGGCCTCTTTAAGTTCCCGATATGCTAAATATTGAAGCCTTTGATCAATACTCAAAGCTAAATTTTGCCCACTTTTCATATCTTTTAAAGCTTCAACATATTCAACTTGTCTACCGGTTCTATCTCGTATAATTCTTTTTTGCCCGGCTTGGCCTTTTAACCAATCATCATAAGCGAGTTCCAACCCTTCTTGGCCTTGACCATCAATATTGGTAAAGCCTAAAATTTGTGCTGTTATTTCACCAGCAGGATAAAATCGACGGTATTCTGATTTTTGATAAATCCCATTTAAAGCTAAATTAGATATTTTATTTGAAATATCGGGATTGACTTGTCTTTTTAAATATAAGAATTCTTTATCACTATTTCTCTTTATTTTTTCTTTTAATTTTTTTTCATCTATTTGTAAAATTTTAGCTATCGCAGGTAATTTTACATCGCTAAGATCAATTTCTTTAGGATTTACCCATATAGATTTGACAGGGGTACTAATGGCTAAAGGTTCCCCATTTCTATCAGTAATCATTCCCCGGTAAGGAGCCATGGTTACCACTCTTTGAACTCTTGCATCCCCTTGGGATATTAAAAATTTTTTATCATATAATTGCAAACCAATAATACGCCAACATAAAGCCGTAACGATAAGTAATAAAAAACCCGTTAAAATATAATAGCGTCCCCGATACTCCAGTTTATCAAGTTTTAATATTTTAAAATTTTTGACAAATTTTCGCCCAATCATGGTTTTATTATGACTATTTGATTGAGTTGGGGCATCTCCATACTCAATTGTTCTCTGGCAACCCGCTCTACTCGTGCATCATTTGCCCAAGCTCCTTTTTCTAATAACAATTGACTCCACTCAATATGTAAATCATCTCTTTGACTTTGCAAATCTTGAAGTTTGGCATATAAAGTTCTACTTTGATGCTTAGTGTAAACCACTGCTAAGGCAGTCGATACCACTCCCATAATTAAAAATGTAATTCCTAACAGGGGTTTAAACTTTATAAAAAATAAAGGACTTAATGGCTTTTTCATATTCATTTTTTTTCTCTTTTTACCTTGATGGAAATCATCTAAGCTATTTTCTCTCCTATGCGTAAAATAGCTGAACGAGCTCTCGGGTTATCATTAATCTCTTCTGCTTGTGCTTTTATTTTTTTACCCATTTTTTTGATTCGTTTGTGAGCTTGATTGGTTTCAAAAGGAAAATCCGCCGGAATATCATTAGCGGCTTTATTCTTGTCCATAAATCGTTTAACTATTCTATCTTCTAAAGAATGAAAACTGATGACTACTAATCGCCCCCCTATACATAAGGTCTCTAAAGCATTAGCAAGCCCTATTTCTAAGTCATGTAATTCTTGATTAATATAAATCCGTATCGCCTGAAAAACTCTAGTAGCCGGATGTTTATGTTTTTCCCAAGCAGGATGTGCCTTAGCTATAATTTGACTTAATTGGGTGGTGGTTGAAATCGGTAAAAGTTCACGAGATTCAATAATCGCTCTGGCAATACGCCTATGATACCGTTCTTCACCATATTCTTTAAAAATTCTAGATAATTCGTCTTCTTCGGCAGAATTAACAAAAGCATGGGCTGTCAATAATTGGGTATTGTCCATCCGCATATCTAAAGGGCCTTCTGTTTGAAAACTAAAACCGCGTTCAGGATTATCTAATTGAGGAGAAGAGACGCCTAAATCCATTAAAATTCCATTGATTTTATGATTAAGGCCCCGTTCTCGACAAAATGATAAGAGCTCAGTAAAAGAATTTTTTATTATTTCAAAACGATTATCTTTAAGGGCTAATTGTGTACCTTCTTTTACCGCTTCAGGATCTTTGTCTAAGGCAAACAACTTAGCTTGAGGGCCTAGCTTTTCCAGTATGGCTCGGGAATGTCCTCCTCTGCCGAAAGTAGCATCGATATAAATTCCATTTGGATGCAAATTAAGCCCTGTTAATACTTCTTTTACCATAACAGGTTGATGGGAAAATATTGCTTTGTTCATAAGGATAAATTTCCTAAATTGGCAGCCAAGACATTTTATCCCTACACAATTTTTGAATACAAAATCCTTGCATTCATTTTCATTCACTGTAATATAAACCTAAATGATCTATACCTATACTTCCTTTTAAAAATATAGTTAGGAAGCCCTTGCCATGTCAAGGAAAGTTTTCCTACTTACAAAAAATAAGTTGTAATTAAGTTATTTGATTAAATATTTGCAGTTAATAACTAAGACTCTCGAAAATAGCAGAAGATTTACGGACCTTAGGTCGATTATGGGGTAAAGCCTTTAAATTTAATATTTCTTTGGTTAAATTATCAATATCATTTTTTGCGGCACTGGGTTTAATCGCATCAAAAATTGATCGTCCTTTAGCCACAGCATTGGGTAAATCTTGGGCATGTCGTACAAAAGTACTTAAAAGTTTACCTTCATACAAATCAGAACTAATTAATATTTGTAGGGCCTCTTGTGATAACAGCGTCCGGGCTTCATATTTATTAAGAACAATCCCAAAAGGAATTTCTGTATTATAGGCTTCTTGTAATTCATAGATTGATTCACAGGTAAGCTTTAATCCTTCTAGGGCAAAGCGTTCAGGGACTACTGGTGAGATAACCATATCAGAAGCCAGGGCTACCGCTGCAACCGACTGGTCAAGATTAGGAGGGCAATCAACTACGATCAAATCATAATATTCTTTAAGGTCTTGAAACATAGGCTTATAAACTTCTAATAAATCAATTTTTTTTAAGCGAATCGCTTCATCCAGTAAAGCATTCTCAATACGGCTTGCAATGAGATGTAAACCAGGGCTCACTTCAACTATAGCCTCTTCAAGGGGGAATCCTTCTGCTAAAATATCAACCATAATCGGAACGGTACTAGCGTCAACATTCAAGGAATGAGTAAGATTCCCTTGTTGATCTAAATCCACACAAAGAACTCGGGCTCCATATAAATTCGCTCTAATTGCAAATTCATGCGCAATAGAGGTTTTACCGGTTCCCCCTTTAACTATTTGGAAAACAATTATTTGGGGATTAAATTTGAAACCAAATAATTCTCGGGCTGACTCATGCCCAAAATAAATACTACTTTGAGTTTTAGAAAAAGTTAAATGATTATCTTTTAAATAACGATGTATCCATGCTTCTTTAACTTTAATACTATTAGCCGCATCATAAGCCGTCATTTTAGAATTCATTTTTTCTCCATACCCTTTTAAATCCTAAGTTTTAAAAGCAATTATCAACCCATGGGCTAATAACTATCCATTATCTTATAACTTATAGACTAAAGTTGCTGGAGGGGCCAATTTAGATAAAAAATAAAAGGTTTTTATAATTGATTTAGCCCAAATTTATAATTGTTTATTTAACTAACATAGTTTATTTTTCAATATTAAAGCTTTCGCCACACCCACATTGGCTCTTTACATTTGGGTTATTAAATTGTATTTGACCATTTAATCCATTTTGAAGGTAATCCACTTCCGTCCCGCTTAAATATTTTAAATCTTGATTTTTAATTAAAATTTTAATATTTTCTTTTTCAATTAACTCGTCATCGGATTCCCTTGTTAAGGCTAAATCAAATACATAAGCTTTACCAGAACATCCGGCATCTTTAATGCCTAAACGCACTCCATAAGCCTGAGGGTTTGACTGCAAGGTCTTTTTTATATGATCAATTGCATTTGAGGTAAAATTAATTAAATCCATATGAAGTCTCTATTAAAATAAATTATCTAGCTTAGTTATAAGTATAGTCATTTAAGCTATAATATCCCCAATCTTACCCATTAATCAAGATAACTTTTTCCTATTAGGAGGTTTAAAGCCAATGCATAAGCATTTTTTAGTTTTAGTTTTATGTGCACTATATGGCTTAGTATTTCCGCTTGGTAAACTTACCTTAGAACACGCCCCCCCTATATTTATAACAGGGGCAAGAATGTTGATCGCGGGTGTTTTATTGCTTAGTTACTTATTTATATTCAATAAAAAAGCTCTTATTTTTAAAAAAACCCATCTTTTACCCGCTTTTCTAATTGGAGTTACAGGCGTTTATTTAACCAATGTTTTAGAGTTTTGGGGTTTACAGTTCCTAGAATCCGGTAAAGCCTGTTTTATCTATAGTTTCTCTCCAATTGTAACGGCATTTCTATCTTATTTTTGGTTTCAAGAAAAGATCTCTTTAAAAAAATGGATAGGATTAGGTATTGGAATTGTGGGCTTTATCCCTATTTTAATTAATCAAAATGTTAAAGAAGCGGTATCTCCCCATTATTTCTTTTTTTCTTTACCAGAACTGGCTTTATTAGGCGCCGCCATTGCAACTTCAGTTGGTTGGATAGTCATGCGTCAAACCGTTAATGCTCACCGAATTTCTCCTATTATGAGTAATGCTACCAGCATGCTGATAGGGGGAGCCATCTCCCTTATCCATTCCGGATTAGCTGAATCTTGGAACCCATCTCCTATTGGTGATTTTGCTCCCTTTATTTTTTGGTTTTCCCTTTTAACACTGGTATCAAATTTAATTTGTTATAATTTACACGCTTATTTATTAAAATCCTTTACTGCCACTTATATTTCTTTTGCAGGGCTTTCAACTCCTTTTTTCGCAGCATTTTTTGGCTGGTTAATCTTAAATGAAACTATGTCCTTATTTTTTTGGATCTCCGTATTTTGTGTAAGCTTTGGTTTGTATATTTATTACCAAGATGAATTAAATCATAAAACATCGGTTCCTGTTTAATTAATTGGTATCAATTTAAGTAAACATTCATAATAAATATGATTATTTATTTAAATAGTTTTCTTGATTCTCGGGGGATTATTGCGGTTAATAAAATTTCTAGTGACAGGGACTGCCCCCAGAGCTTTCATTTTTCTACGAAAAGAATGAGCAGTAGGTGATAATAATGGCGGCTCTATTTTTTTAATCCCCAAATAAACATCGTCTCTTAATTTTTTATCTTTAGCAAATATACGTATGGTACCATATTGATTTTTATCTGCTCCCAATTGTTGGTTTTTAAATCCACTTTCCACTAAAAAAGCTAATTTTATTCGAGATTTTATAAAAAAATCTATATAAGGCTGAACATCTTTGACAGTTGAACTCGTACCATCCAAAATTAAAATTTGATTATATGACAACTCATATTCTTTGGTAAGCTGTCCATCGGTAATACAAGCATTAATATCTTTTAATATTAAATTGGAAGCACTAATACATTTTTTTTCTGTAAAATGAGGAATTTCATGTAAAATTAATATATTTTTTAAGCCTAATTTTACTTCATAATAAGCCTTATCTAAATAAAGTGCTGGCTTTAAATTATTATTTTCTAAAAACTTCGCTGCCGTAATAATAGCCAACCAAATAGCTCGCATTCCATTGTGAACTATAATTTTTTTAGCAAATATTTTTGATTGATTATCTTCGCTTTCTTCTTCAGAGTCACTTCCATAACCATCTGCATTATTTTCCATCTCCCCAGTTATAATTGCCTCCATAAAAAGCTGCTCGTTTAATAATTCTAAATTAGAATATAATTTATCGATTTTTTTTGTTTTTATGCAATTTTTTAAATTATCAAGCGGTAATTGAATTAAAAGGCTATTTAAAGATTCACCGGATTTTACAATCGAATCAATAACACTCCAAAATTTTCCATCCTTACAAGCTTCAGTGGAGGCACAAAATTTTGCTGAGTAAAGTAAACTTTTATCTTGTTGAAAGCTCATCTTAAATTTAGAAGGAGTCAGATTCACTACTTGAATTTTACTTAAGGCCCACTCTATACCCGCAAAAAAACTTTTGGTAACATCCTCCTTTTTCAGAGACTCAAAAACTTTAATAGAAATTCCATCCCGAGCATAAGCGGTACGCACCATATTTTGTACTGTTGTTTTACCAGAGATTTCACTTTGAACCCATAAAAGTTGTATTAAATTATCGACTTCTACTAAATTATACTTTTTATTCAAATATTTAATATGAGCTTCAGACTTGTAAAAAATTGAATTAGAAATCGGAGCTAAAAATTCACCATTTTTTATATTCTTCAGGACTTCTTCTAAATTTTTTAAACTTTTTATTAAAATATCTGCATATTTAATAGGTATTAACCCCACATTAATTCTAATGCTACTGCCGGCAATTGCAATAGTCGGTGTTAAAAAACCAAAACTTGCACGCCTTTCTATTTCAATAGGATAATTTTCTTTAATGGCATAATAATTAACTAGCCCCAGATAAAAACTAGCTAACAAATTTACCCAACCTTCAAAAGCTGCCTCACTAGGTTTTTTGGTTTTAGGCGCTTTAGAAATACTTCCTTGTTTCACATGAACCATAATACAAGGATAGTTATTATAAAATCCTACTTTAATTAAAGATATATTTTTATCATGATTAAATTTTTCAGAAATATATTTGCAGATGTTATTTTTATAATCCAATAATCGTTCATATAAATTTCCAGTCCCAGATGAGGTTCTTATTGGTTTGGTATTTGGCTGAAATGTATCGCCCAAAATTTGCATTAAATTTCCATAATTTCCCACATGCGCTTGTTGTCCATTCTCTAAGTTGATTTTGGGAATTTTATAATGAAAATGGTTTAAATTTTTATATTTATTACTTAGAGGATGTTTTTCACTACGCCAATAGGTCTCGCTTTCTTGAATACGGGCAGATGGTAATACTGAATCGCGTAAATAACTTATGCTTGGACTTAACCTATATGCCAATAACTTTTCAGCAGGATAATTTGCCAATAAGATTTTATATTGAACAATTGACTTATCAAATTTTTTTTCCATGCATTCTTTAAGTCCAGCAGCTAAAGTTAAATGATTTTTTTCTAAGGCAAGTTCATATGGTGTCTTCTCCTTTGAATTTTTAATATTTGACAAAGCCCCTTTTTGAATTAAATAAATACAATTTAACACATCCCCATTTTCTGCAGCTAAATGTAGGGGTGTCATACCTTCATTATTAATGGCATTTATATCTGCACCATTTTCTATTAATAAATGTATCATTTTCCAATAAATGGGTATGTTTTCTTTTAGCATTAAGCAATGTAAGGGTGTATTTAAATTTAATCCGATACTTAGTAATCTTTTATCATTATTTTTTTGAACATATTTGATTAAAATTTCAACTACTTCTAGTTCTTTTTCTTCAATCGCCCAATGTAAAGAAGAGAGTTCATCAGAATCGGTCGCATTAATATTAGCCCCAATATCAAGTAAAAATTTAACCGTAGATACTTGGCCGCACGCCGCTGCATCTATTAATGCAGTGCCATTTTCCTCCGCATTATCCTCAATATTAAAACCATATTTTTCAATTAAAATTTGTATTATTTCATTAAAGCCTCGTTCTGCTGCTAAGTGTAATGCATTTCGTCCAAAAGTATCTCTAATTTCATTACTAATTTTATTTTTATTAATAAAAGATAAAGCCCTGTTTTTATCTTCTTTGACAATTACCTCTAATATTTTTTGAGTCATCAATCATTCCTTAAATAAAAATTTGTATGAGTTTTATATAAAGAGGTTCTTACACCTATATTTATGTTTATTGAACTTTTTTATAAGCTTTTAATTTAACAATCATCCAAGTTTGCTGTCAATCTTAGATCCTCTTGAATTTATCTTACTTTAACTTTAAACGAATGTTTGTGGTAATCCTTATCCCCCCTTAAGATGCGATTAAGGCCTATTTTAAGGGAGGATAGATGAAATCATTTGGGTTCTAGGAATATATGTGTTACCATCTGAACTTATTTTTATCGTTCTTTAATTATACAGAAAGTTTATATGCACCCATATCTTAACATAGCTATTAAAGCAGCTCGTAAGGCTGGAATCATCTTAATTCGTCATTTAGACAGAATTGATACCCTTAAAATTTATCAGAAGGGTCATAACGATTTCGTCACTCTTGCAGATAAAGAGAGTGAAGAAAGCATCATTGATACTATTCTTCAAGCTTATCCTGATCATGCAATTTTAGGAGAAGAGTCAGGGAATTCCGGAGAAAGTGACCATCAATGGGTTATTGATCCGCTAGATGGTACTTTTAATTACGTCCACGGCATACCCAATTTTGCGATATCCATCGCTATAAAATATCGGGACGTGGTAGAGCATGGGGTTATTTTTAATCCTATAACCGATGAACTGTTTACGGTAAGTAAAGGGATAGGAGTTCAGTTAAATGGCTACCGACTACGAGCATCTCCTGCTTTAAGTTTAGATGGCGCGCTCATAAGTGCAGGTTTACCCGAACAACAACATACTTACCTGGATGGTTCTTTAAAAGCCATTAAAATTCTTATAGAAAGCGGCTCTAGCATTCGCCGTTTAGGATCTGCCACTCTTGCACTTGCCTACCTTGCGGCAGGGCGTATAGATGGTTTTTGGGCTTTAAATTTAAAAGAATGGGATATAGCTGCAGGGGCCCTAATGATAAGAGAAGCTCGGGGTTTTATTACAGACTTTAAAGGCTCCTCTGATTTTCAAGAAGGTAACATAATCGCAGGTTCCCGAAAAGTTTATGGCCCTTTATTAAAAATATTAGAAGATTCAGGGCTTAAATAATTATTTAAGTTCTGAATTTTTAATAAATTAAATCTTAATATTGGCATCCTCTTTCTTTAGAAAGAAGAGAAGGTCAATAACTTTAAAATATATTTTTCTATTCATAGAATATGACGATTATTTGGGAGAAACCCCTTATTATTAAGTACTGGAACCTACTTAACTATAAAAATTTCACAAAAAGCTTAATCCATGATAAGATAAACTCAATTACATTACTAGATTTAGGAGATGCATATGTCCCCTAAAATTGACATTAGTTTTGTTCCAGCTGCAGATATTCCAACTCACCTCATGACCGAATTAACACAAACTCAAAATAATTTAAGAATAGAAGGTCCTAGGGTAATCCTTCAAGGATTAAATCTCGAGGCTTTGTCAGAAGAGAGCCGAGCAGAAATTAATTTATTGATTGCCAGCGCCTCAGGCGATTTGGAAGCAACTAAATTATTAGCACAGACTTATTCCATGGGAGTAAATGGACGTCCCATAGATCTACCACGAGCACGTCATTATTATGAGATTCTATTAAAGCATGGTAATCAAGATGCTTTAATGAATATAGCGGTTACTTATGATAATGAAGGTAAAAAGGCGGAAGCCAGAACATATTATGAGCAAGCGGCAGCAAATGACTACCTGCCTGCTTATTGCACTTTGGCTATAGACTATTTTAAAGAGGCTAACCAAAGATACATGATTTGGGGAAAGGAAGAGGTAGCAAAAGGGCGAGTCCCTTCTTATGATAATGTTCCCTCTTCTTTTTTCGATATGAAATTAGTTAATAAAATCCCTGAGCTCTTACAAAAAGCTTTTTCAAAAGATATAGCAGAAGCCAGAGAAAATTTAGTTAAATTACTACCTACTAACCAACAAATATTACCTGATCCTTTAAAGATCTTTGGTATGTTTTTATTCGCCATGGCAGCCAAATTGACAGAAGCAAACCAATTCATTCCTGCCTTAAAGCTTTATAAAATAATTATTACAATGAATACGGATGATGAACTGATAAACGCTTCTGGACAAAATAGAAATGAAGTGGCGAAAGCCTTATTTAAGCTTGCTAAAAAAGAGGAACAAGCAAAACTTGATATGGCTCATTGTTTAGAGCATGGCTTAGGATTCAAGCAAGATCTACCCAAAGCGTTAGAGTGGTATACCAAAGTCACTCACAGTCAAAATCAAACTATTGCTCAACAAGCAATGGAGAGTCTTGCGAGATTAAGATCCCAATCTGAGGTAGCATCTGTTATTCAACAACCTCCCACTGCAGCAGCTACCAATCATGAAATGGAAGGTAAAAAACATTCTTCCAAACCGTAAATGATAGTGTGCCATTGAAATAGCAAATCTTACAAAATATTGCTGCCTATTTTGTTAAAAATTCATATGATGGTGCCAGCCGAGGTCACGATTTCTATAACTAAAGGGATAGATACTCAATTAATACAAGATTTATTAGCATAAACTCCGGGAATATCGTTTTAGTAAAATAGATCAATTACCCCATCCCATCCAATGGTTAAATGATAATGGCCCTTATTATACTGCTCGGAAAACCGTTCTATTGGCTCGTTCTTTAAGGTTTGAGGGCTGTACCACTCCACTTTATTGTCCAGAAAGCAAGGGAATGAGCGAAGCCTTTGTCAAAGCCTTTAAACGTAACTATGTTTGGTTAGAGGATTTAGCTAATGCTAATCAAGTATTGCAACAATTACCCTAATGGATAGAAGATTATAATGAAAATGCCTCTCATAAAGGCTTGAAAATGTGTTCACCAAGGGGGCAGGCTCATTCGCAATCAAATTTGATTTGAAACTGAATCGGTTTTAGGAGACAACTCCAATATGCCTGCAGCTGCGTTGGAAGCGGAAGCGCATGTTAAAGAATTTATGTTACGCCATAAAGATTTATTGAAGTTGAATGAAATCAAAGTAGATTTAAATTTACAAGATGAAGATTATGTAAATTCAAATCGATTAACGGCATTTGGTCGAAATGAATTTATTAAATTTAAATATTTTGTCACTGAAAATTTTGATTGTTTTGTAAAGCAGTTTAAACTAACTCAACCATTTTTTTGTCTACAGAGGGATTGGTATATAGAAGTACCAAAAATTAAATCCTTTTGGCGGACTATTTAAAAAAAATAAAATATTAAAAAAAATATTGTTATCCCTATGATGCTACCTATTTTTATTGCTGCTTAGTAAGGATTAATAGAAATTCACATTTTATTGAGCTTCACGATTATATTAATGGTATAAGACAAACTCCATGTAAGTAGGATATGATTTATTATATGGCTGAAAGAAAACTCAAAGAGTTATTTGTACGAAACCAAAAAGATTTTACCATTGCAAGCGATTACATTAAAAATAAAAATACCAGACACTTGTTATCCATATAAGCTTTAAAGTTAGTATATAACATAGAGTTATTTAATTAGATACCGATCATTTTTTGAGTAAATTTTGGTAAATTTAATGGTAAAATATTTATTATAACCGTCTTATAAGGAGTTCTCTGAGCTTAATAAGCGTGTGCCAAAATCTCAGTAAATGCGATAGGACCATCCCGGTCATCCTTCGCATCCTCGATTAAGACACAAATATGCGACGTCAGGCTTTGCCTGCATCGCCCTCGGCCGCCCTGCGAGAAC
>JAQGOH010000122.1 GCA_028293705.1 Francisellaceae bacterium
ACGTTTTACTAAAAATGCTGCCTCCATTCTATTAAAATAAATTATTAAGAATGGTTCTTAAAATTATTCGCAATAGTGGCAATTCTGGCACCAAATATTTTCGCTGTTTCTAAATCACCCGGTAACGGTCCTTCATCGGGAGTAGAATCCGAAGGAGATTGAGCCATAAGGCCTGCATAAGAGCCTAAATAATTAATATCATTACGCCCAGCAGCCTTGCTATTAGCGGGCAGCATGCCTGCACTCACCCAAATCATGGAATGTTGCATCGCAAGGGTAAAAATAGAATGTAAGGTAGAAAGTTTATCACCATTCATGCTTGCTGAATTAGTAAAACCAGCGGCAATTTTATCTTTCCAAATTTGTGAAAACCATGGTTTAGAACTGGTATCGGCAAATTTCTTAAACTGCCACGAAACATTACCCATATAGGTAGGAGAACCAAAAATTATGGCATCTGCATTTTTTAATGCGTTCCACCCATCTTCTGTCAAATTACCATCAGCATCAATCTTTACAAAATTAACTGAAGCATTGGCAAAAGATTTAAAACCCTCATGTATAGCTTCTGCTTGTTTTTGAGTATGCCCGTAACCTGAATGATAAACAATTATCCCTTTGACCATAACTGCTTTCCTTAAATAATAAATTTGAATCTATGATAGTAGGCATATTATAGAGATCAATCAAGAGGAAACTCTAATATCTTACCTTTATAGGCCCCTAGACAGATCTTCTAATCAATTTGAAAAAATTATTATATCTTTATTAAAGATTCTTAGCCAATTCAGCTTCTAAAGAAGCCGCAAAATTTTGTAAATCTGATTTACTATAAGGAGCTTGGCCACCTTTAGCAATCCCTGCTTCTCGCATATCTTGCATAAAATTTCGAATAGACAATATAGTTTTTATTTTATCAAGAGTATAAATCTCCCCTCTCGGGTTGATAACTCTTACTTTTTTATCTATAAGCTCTGCAGCCATTGGGATGTCAGCTGTGATTACAATATCATTTATTTTTGAGTTTTCTATGATGTAGGTATCAGCTGCATTAAATACATTAGAAACTTGAATAAATTTGATAAAAGGAGTGCGTGGAATGACCATATATTGATTAGAAACTAAAATAACATTAAAACTTAGACGCTTAGAAGCCCTAAATACAATTTCTTTAACCAAGATAGGACAGGCGTCTGCATCAACCCATAAAGTTTTATTCATCGAATCTCTTTTTATGCCATAGCTTTTCAAGCAAATGTGGTTGTTCAATTATTAATAATTTATTTTTTTTGTTCATCTTTTTAATAAAAAACTCTAATTGCATAGCAGACTTTATTGTGCCATAACAAGGCCAAACTTGGGCCAAATATTTCGGGGGAAAACTTATTGTATACTTAGCGCCTTTTCGGGTTACATGCAAAAAATATCGTCTTAATAAATGATTTGTGTAACCCGTATACAAACTTCCATTAGCACAATACAAAATATAAACCCAGAAACTAGGGGGTTCATTAAAATTAACCTGCTCTTTTGGCACTCAAATATTGTTTAAAATGCCGCCATGTGCATTAAAGAATTCCATTAAATCAGGTCCTTTAAAAATTACCACCGCTGCAATAACTAATACTAAGGCAAAAATTAACATTTTACCCATTAAAGTATTGGCACTAAATATTTTATTAAAAAAATGACGAGTTATAAGACAAACACCTAAAGTAAGAGCAGCTCCCCACCATTGAGAAGCACCAAAGGCTACCTTTACAAGATAATAAATAACAACATAAGAAAAAGGAACAAAGGTAGTATATTTTAATAGAGAAATAAAAGGCTGGAGTTGCTTAATATGTTTTAATTTGTCAAAAATTGATAATAGATCCGAATTTTTAGCTTCAAACATATAAATTCCTTATGTATAAAAAATCATGAAAAGTCAATATAAACATTCTATCACATAAAAAAATATTTTATAAACACCTTGTAAGTCAGTAGAGCAACCATAGTTCCTTAATGAATCATTAAGTTGGAATTACCTGTAATACCTGCTATATGATTAATCAATCCAAAATACCTTAGACAAAACATTTTAGCCACACAACTAGGAAAATATCAATCGTATGAAACTCCATAATTTTTGTAACACTTCTCTAATTTTTAGTGTTTTGTTCTTTTTCTCAAGCAAAAATTATGCTTACTTAATTCCAAATGAATCCGACGAATATTTAAAAGGATATGTTCAAGGCTTATTTATTAATAATTATAGTTTACCCAAAAATAGTGTAGATGTTAAGAATGGAAACATCATTATCAATAAATCTTTTATTGATAATGGTAATAAAGAGACTATTGTTGAAAAAACAAAACAAGCCACCATTAATTTAAAGGGAATTAAAAAAATAATTTTAAAAACCAATAAATTGAAAGAAAAAAGTAAAGATAACCAAATTGAAATAATTGATGGTTTTATGCCTCATGACAGTCTTTTTCACTCATTATTAGCCGATCCTAAATGGCCTCGTTTTACTTTAGCTTATCAATATCATACCAAGAACCGAGTCACAAGACATGCTTTTGCCCCAAATTTTGGAGCAAGTTTCCCTGTTTATCGAAACACTTTAGCAATCGACGATAACACACTTGAATGGGAATTTGGCATCCAAGGAGGATTATTTGCAATTATGGATATTGGAGAAAAACCAAGCTCTTTAATTAATGCAGATTATTATATTAGTTTACCCATTTCTTTTAGGAAAGATGCATGGTCTGCTTTAGTAAGAATTTATCATTTAAGCAGCCATCTTGGTGATGAATTTATGTTAACTCCCCAAGGGAAAGATACCACCAGAATTAATTTAAGTTACGAAGGCATAGAAGGGATTCTTTCTTATAATTTCAATAAAGGTTTCAGGGTTTATGGTGGTTTAGGTTACATTGTTCATAAAGATCCACACTACATTAAACCTTTAAAATTTCAATTGGGTTCAGAATACCGATATCCTAATGCCCTTTTCAATGGAAAATTGCGACCCGTTATGGGATTAGATTTGAAAGTTGAAGAATTAAATAAATGGTATCCGGGTATTTCTTACAAAATTGGGATGCAATTAGAAAATTCTACATTCATTAGTAGTGAGATCCAGATAATGTTAGAGTTTTATAGTGGTAAATCCATACATGGCCAGTTTTTTAACGATAAAATCCGATATATGGGCCTAGGTATCCATGCATTCTTATAAATTTTGAAAAATTATTAGAAATATAGGACTTAAATTTCCTTTTGGATTTTTATTATGTTATAAAAAGTCAATGATAATGGTATAAACATTAATTCAATAGAGAACTATAGTAAAATTTAATTTCTTAGGTTAAATTATTAAAGTCGGGATTATGTAATCCCATTTAAAGCTAGGAGCTTAAACATGAGTATGAAACCATTAAATCTTATTGCTTTTATTCTTGCCTTAATCGGAGCTATCAATTGGGGTCTTGTAGGTCTTTCCAACTTCAATTTAGTAACACAGCTTTTTGGAGTAGGCAGCCACGTTACCAAAATAATTTATCTTTTAGTTGGTGCTTCCGGTCTTTATTTGTTAATTGATTTATTGATTCTAAAATATAATCGTAATTGATTTACGATTATAATAGAATTTTTATAAGTTAATTAACAAAAGCCTATATCTATAACCTATATTTTTAACTATCTAAATAAAAGTTTAGTAAAAATTTGGTTTGATATTGAAAAGACTTATAAGTGGTATTTATTGGCAAATACCTTAGATATTAAAAAAAATGAGTATCCCATTAATTCACCAATAATGAGGAATTGTTGGTGAATTAATTTGGGTTACTTGCCAGAATTGTTTAAATAAATTTCAATTTTTCAAGTTTTTAACTCTTTAAATCAATTAATGATAAAATAGCATAAAGATGTAACCTCACGAATTGACTTTAATAATTGTAAAATTTTCTGACATTTAGTATTGACATAAGTTAAAAAACTAATTAAATTATTATTTATTATTATTATTATTATTATTATTATTATGCTAGGAGTATTGATATGACAATTTTAGAAGTACAGAAATCTTTAATTAATTACTGCAAAACAGGTAATTTAGAAAAGATAAAAGAAATATTATTAACATCAGAAATTTCCCCGAATTTCCATGATGATTTGATGATTAAAATGGCCGCAATTTATGAACATCTATCTATTGTGGGATATTTGATAGACTTGTATGATATAAGTAATGATTCTATAGATAAATTATTCGAAATTGCTTTCATTGTAACTAATATAGACCTTGCTAATTTATTATTCACCAAAAAAATAATAAATTTTAATACAATAAAAAATCTTTCAAGAATTTATGGAAGTATTGCTCCCTATATTGAAAAACCTACCAATATTGCCGCCGAGGAACAATGGGAGTGGAGCCAAGGAGGTTATTTTTGGAATCCACTGGATGGTTCAAACATTATATACCGCCTAAAATTTACTTGTGATCAACCTTTAGAAAAAATTATAGAAAAAGGAACAATCTTAAAAAATATAATTATGCAAGCTTATAATGAATTAGGACAACACTTATTTATTGAATATTTTCGATCTTTAGAAAATTCTGGACTTCACGATTTTTCTGGTTTTTTATTATTAGATGAACAAAAAAGCCTTTTTAGATATTTTGTAATTAATAAACTTTCTATCAATGATAAAGGCGATCTTCAATTTTTAGAAAAAAATATTTTAAATAAAATTTTTAGTGACTCCTTTAATGATTTTGTTAAATGCAAGGAAATTGAAAAAAGTAATTTAAATTTACCAAACGAATTATTAGGCATTATCAATTATTATGCAGCCGATAACCTGCCTCTTTCATTACATTTAAATTCTGCTAGTGAAGATATTTTACCTTTTTTCCAGGCTAAATATGAGTATATAGAAGCTGAACCCCAGGATTTAAAAGAAAGTTTACCTTCTCTCTTTATGCAATATGGGTATACACAGTCTCAGCAAGTGGAAAATATCTCCGAAATAGAAAAAAATCAATTGTGTCTTAAGTAATAGAAGTAAGCTTAAGAGACAGTGAGTGAATAACTGTCTCTTTTTTATACGATTGACATTTCAATAAATCTCACGACTCATTCATCATAAGTTCTAAATTCGATTTTTTTCACTAAAATTCATAGGATTAAAAATTGATTATAGACTCACTCTAAAGTTTATTAATTGTATTTTGTTGCTGTTTTATAATATAGTTTTTATATTAGATAAATAACAATTTAAAGGTTATCAATGAGTCATTCAACTATTGTATGGTTTCGAAAAGATTTAAGATTGCACGACAATCCCGCTTTGAATGCAGCTATAAATCAGAATTTTCCTATAATTCCCCTTTATATAATTGATTCCAATAATAAAGATTTGATCTTAGGTAAAAATAGCTTATGGTGGCTTGAAAATAGCCTTTTTAAATTAGATGAATCCCTTAAAGCAAAAGGGTCTCACTTAATTTTAAAAATAGGGGATCCCTTAGTTATTATTCCAAAACTCATTAAAACTTTCAATGTTAAAGCTATTTATTGGAATAATTATTTGGTTCCTGCTCAATTAACCCAAGATAAAGCATTAACGAAAATTTTATTAAAAAAAAATATTGAAGTATTTAATTTCTATAATCATACATTATTAAATCCCCTTGAACTTAAAAATTTATCAGGTAAACCCTATCAAATGTTTAGTGCCTTTGCTAAGGCTGCTAAAGATCATATAAAGATAAAATCTCTTACGGCTTCTCCTAAAAAAATTCCTGCTCCTCCTTTAGGTATAAGCTCTCAGTCCGTACAAGAACTTAAAACTAAGGGCATCGAATCAAAAAAAGAATTAAATCAATTTTGGCAAGCAGGAGAAAAAGCGGCTTTAAATAAATTAAATCTTTTATTAGAGGATAAATTATCTCTTTATAAAGATGAAAGAGATTTTCCTGCTAAGGATTCAACCTCTTTTCTATCTCCTCATCTTCATTGGGGTGAATTAAGTGTTCGTTTATTATGGCAAAAACTCCAACTTCATTCTCATTCAGACACCTTTGCAAAAGAAATTTTATGGCGAGAATTTGCCTATTACTTATTACACTATTATCCTAATCTCACTCATATCCCTATTCGTGCCCCTTTTCAACGTTTCCCTTGGAAACCATCAAAAAATAATTTAAGTGCCTGGCAAAACGGGCAAACCGGTTATCCTTTAATAGATGCGGGAATGAGGCAGCTAAAAACAATTGGCTGGTTACATAATAGAGTCCGTATGGTTGTGGCTTCTTTTTTAGTGAAACATTTATTAATTCCTTGGCAAGAAGGTGCTAAATGGTTTTGGGAATATTTAGTGGATGCAGATCTTGCTAATAACTCCATGAACTGGCAATGGGTCACTGGGTGTGGAGTAGATGCTGCTCCCTTTTTTCGTATTTTTAATCCGATTATTCAAGCAAAAAAATTTGATCCACAGGGTGAATATATTAAACACTGGATACCCGAGCTTAAAGATTTACCTATTAAATATATTCACTTTCCCATGAATGCCCCTAAAGAACTTTTAGAAAAAATCAATTTAAAAATGGGGATAGATTATCCTTACCCCATAGTTGATCATGTACTTGCAAGACAAAAAGCTCTTATGGCTTTTAAAAATTTAAACAATAATTAATGAACCATGCTTTGTTTAAACTGCATCATTCCATCTAAAAAATTCCATAAGGCCTCAGCACCCATAGCTGCCCCTAATTTTGCTTCACTTTTTTCTGTTTTTGATAAATTTTCTAATAATAATTCTAATTGTTCAGTATGCCAGATATCTATATCAGCGTGTAAATCAAAAAATTTAAGACCTTTTTCCTCTTTAATGCCATAAAATTTTATTAATCCTTCTTTTTTAGTTTTGGCAATGGCTGGGGTTTGTTGTTCATAAGCATACAGACACCCTAAGCCACGAGCATATGAAATTCTCGTTTGGGTATAAAAGATATTAACTAAGGAATTAGTTTGTTCAAATGCTTCTATATTATTTATAGCGTCTTCTGTAACATCTAAACTTTGAGCAAAGTCTCTCCAGAGCTTAGGGTGGTTTTCAGGGCCTTGCTCTTCTTCTATCAGATTTTCAAGTAGAATTTGACGTGAAGAAAAACAAGGACACAAACTATGAATGGCGCTAATATAACGAGGAAATGCTTCAACATGTTTATAATATTGTTTAGAATATTCTGCGAGAATGTTTTTATCAAGCGCCCCCATAGACCATAATTGGTAAAATGGGTGGTTTAACAAAGTTTTAGCATTTAAACTTTCTTTTAATTGATTAACAAAATTCATATTATACCTCGGAAAAAAAAGTAATCATAACGAATTTTAAAAAGTTAATCACCTCAAATTATTTAACCTGCAATATATTAATTCCCTTGATAGTAGGACTATCAACAAATTTTAATAAATAGGCTTTCAAAGTGGTTTCTTCTACAATTTCCCCACTTAAAGTAGCATGTCTAAAATAAATTTCATTATTTCTTTTTAGCGCAATACCAACATGTGAAACATCAAGATGAGTACCAAGGGATTTAACCAAATCCCAATTTGGTCTTACGATATGAATAATTGAAACTTCAGGAATTAATTTTACATATTTATCATAATTATTAATTATTTCTTTTACCTCAATATACAATAATTTTGATTTAACAGACTTTAAGGTGATTTTATGCTTTTTTAAAGCTTGTTCAAAAGAAGGTATATTAAAAAGCTCTCTTTTACCTTCTTTCTCCTCCTTTAAAGCTTTTATCAATTTTATATGATAGGCCCAATTTAGGCGATCAATATCCGTATGGGTCATTTTGTAAGTTTGAGAAATCTTATTGGTAATATCTTCTAATAGCCATTTATTATTGGGGATCCAATCAACACTTACAAAATGATTGCGATTAAAAAAATAATATTTTCCCTCACTGTATCTTATTCTTTTAAGAGATGATTCAAAAGCATGCTTTACAACCTCGGGAGTTATTAATGGAAATTGGTGAAAATCAACATTGGCAAGCGCTAACACCGTTTCTACATACGTCACACAATCAAATTTTTTAAAATCATATTGTAATTCATGAGAAGTCATTAAATTTTCAAATTTTTTAGATAAATTTCCATCTGAAAGGTCTTCATTAGGATAATCAATGGCACCATAGGGATAATTTAAGAAAAATTGACTATAAATATCAATTTTCTGATGCCGAGTCAGGTCTTTATTTTTGTTCATCAACTCATAAATTGTTATAGGTAATTCATTAGCAAATATTGTATTGATAGGAGAGGTCAGTAAAATGAGGATACTTGAAAAAACAACAAATACATTCTTCATAAAAAATGACCTATAAATAATTAATATTATATTTTTTTAGATAAATAATGCAACTTTTAGAAACAATTCATATTTAAGACTATAACTTAGAAATTTGTTTGGTTAAAGTATCGATCTTTTCTTGCATTATCGCTTTTTCTTTTAAAAGCCCGATTTGATAGGCGATTGATTGAAGCATTTCTTTTGTTTCTCTATCTAAATATTTAGGTGTAGCATTAATAAAGTGTAATAAACCAATAGACTGCTGTTTAATTAGAATAGGGATAATGATAGATGAATATTTTTTATCATTTTTAAAAACTACATCATTTTTCTTTCAAGTTCCTGAGCTAACCAATTGTTGCTTGAAAAATACCTTTGAAATTCTAAAGCCATTGAGGGTTGCATTAATTCATGAATTATATCTTGAATAGGCGAAGTAGCATTTATCCAATGATGCAACGCAATCGGATGAGAGGTCTCTTTATCTTGTGACCAATATATAACCCCTTCCCACTCTAAATTTTCACCGATGGCCTTAAGAATTGAAGTCATACTATCAGGGGAAACCGCTGAATCTATTAATAAACGCATAATTTCATGTTCTAAAGCTTGTCTTAATTCTGCTATCTTTTTATCAGTAATATCGAGCATCGTGCCGGATAGAATATACTGTTTTTGTTCATTATTAGTTTTATTGGTTTTTGCGATTATTTTCACCCATCGAATTTGTTCATTTTTAATAAATCGTATCTCGCTTTCGTAATTTACCCCATAATTAATTGCTTTATTGACATTATTCATTGTTTTTTCTCTGTCATGCGGATGAATTACTTGGGTATACTCTGAAAGATTAGGTGAACCTTTTTTAGGATCCATCCCTGTTATACGGAAAATTTCAGAAGACCAAGATAATAAAGACAATTCTGGATTATAAGTCCATGTGCCTAAGTGCGCCAATTCCTGTGCCTCCTCAAGCCTTTTATTAACTTCTTGCATTTCATTAGAAGCAATTTCTTCGGAACGCTCGAGCATATATAGTTAATTAAAATTTAAATGATCTATTTTAAATGCCTGATCGATGGCTTCTGCTAATGATGAATATTTACTAATCAATTTTCTTATCTTCACTTTTAAATTTGCCCAAAATTTTTCTATGGGG
>JAQGOH010000130.1 GCA_028293705.1 Francisellaceae bacterium
GGCGCATAATTCGTCTTAATACATACGCTCGCCCCTCATTACCTGGTGACACACCATCGGATATAAGAAATACAGTCGCACGAATATGATCGCTTATCACCCTCAAAGACTTATTATTTAAATCTAAAATCTTAGCAATTAAGGCCGTGGCCTTAATTAAATGCTGAAAAATATCCGTTTCATAATTACTGGTAACCCCTTGCATGACTGCACTGATTCTCTCTAAGCCCATCCCAGTGTCCACCGAGGGTTTAGGCAAAGGCATTCTTGTGCCATCACTTTGAGCATTAAATTGCATAAAAACCAAATTCCAGATCTCTACATAACGATCGCCATCGCTATCCGGACTACCAGGAGGCCCCCCCGCTACTGCTTCTCCATGGTCGTAGAAAATCTCAGTACAGGGTCCACAGGGGCCGGTCTCCCCCATCATCCAAAAATTATCTGCATCCCCACAACGGCTAATCCGATTTTTATTTATTTTAATGGTATTTAACCAAATATTTTCAGTTTCTATATCATCTTTATAAACGGTAACCCATAAACGTTCTGGAGAAATATTCAATTCTTGAGTTAAAAAATTCCAAGCAAATTCTATGGCTTCTTTTTTGAAATAAGCTCCAAAACTAAAGTTCCCTAACATCTCAAAAAAAGTATGATGTCTTGCCGTGAACCCTACATTTTCTAAGTCATTATGTTTACCCCCTGCCCGCACACAAGGTTGACAAGAAGCTGAGATATTATAATTTCTTTTTTCAGCCCCTAAAAAGGTTTCTTTAAATTGATTCATACCCGCATTAGTAAACAAAAGGGTGGGGTCATTTTGAGGTACTAAAGAAGAAGGCGATACCAGGGTGTGATTTAAGCTTTTAAAATAATTTAAAAATAATGTTCTAATTTCACTCGTTTTCATATTCAAACTCTTCATCTGGGGTTTTTAAAACCGTTTTAATATCATGACTACTAAATCCTCTAGACAGTAAAAATCGCATTTGTTTTTGCCATTCTTGAGGGGTGGTAGCTTGAGACTTAAAGCGACGATTATATACTTTTCGAATAATGGCTTGCCAATCGATAGCTAAATTTTTTATAACTTTGTCTATGATTTCAGGATCAATGCGCAAGCGATTTAATTCCATTTTAATACGAATAAATCCCTGACCTTTTAAAATTGAAGTTCTTATAAAAGATTCGGTAAACCGTTCATCGCTTTGTAAGGATTCTTGGACTAAACATTCTAAAACAACTTCTATTTCATTTAACTCAAATTTTTTTTTAAGTAATTTCTCTTTTAATTCATAAAGCCCATGCTCTCGTCTTGTTAATAGAGCAAGAGCATGAGAATAAATAGTTGCCATGATATAACTTTAAACTTCTTCGAGCGTTTCAAGATCTTCTTTTTCAAGTAAAGTAGTAGCAGAAACAACGGGAGGCGTTAGCAATTCTTTACGAATAATAGCTTCTATGCTATCCCTAATTTCAGGGTTATCGTTAAGGAATTGTCGAACATTTTCTTTACCTTGCCCAATCCTCGTCCCATTATAGCTGTACCAAGCACCTGACTTTTCAATCAATCCTTGTTTTACGCCTAATTCTATAATTTCACCCGTTCTAGAAATTCCTTGTCCATATAAAATTTCAAAATCAGCTTGCTTAAAGGGAGGAGCCACTTTATTTTTAACAACCTTAACCCGAGTTTCATTCCCCAAAATCTCTTCGCCTTTCTTAATAGCGCCTGTGCGACGAATATCTAATCGTACTGAGGCATAAAACTTTAAAGCATTTCCACCTGTTGTGGTTTCTGGGTTACCAAACATCACACCAATTTTCATACGAATTTGGTTGATAAAAATAACTAAAGTATTTGAACGCTTGATATTACCCGTTAATTTACGTAGGGCTTGAGACATTAGGCGGGCTTGAAGGCCCATGTGCTGATCTCCCATTTCCCCTTCAATTTCTGCACGCGGGGTAAGGGCTGCGACCGAATCGATAACCACTAAATCAACCCCACCTGAACGCACTAACATATCGGTAATTTCTAATGCCTGCTCACCCGTGTCGGGTTGAGATACAAATAATTCATCAACTTTAACACCTAACTTTTCAGCATACCCAAGATCTAGTGCATGTTCTGCATCAATAAAGGCCGCTGTACCACCTGCTTTTTGGCATTCGGCAACCACTTGTAAAGTTAAAGTCGTTTTACCTGAGGATTCTGGACCAAATATTTCTACAATTCGCCCCTTTGGTAAACCACCAATTCCTAAGGCAATATCAATTCCTAAGGAACCTGTAGAGATGGCTTCAATATTAGGGACGGCTAGACCTTCGCCCATCTTAATTAAGGCACCTTTCCCATATTGGCGCTCAATTTGCGCCCTGGCAACATTTAATGCCTTAATTTTATTTTCATTGGTCGTTGCTGAATTGGCCATGTAACCCCCTGCTAACTCATTAGAACTTAACTAAGAACTCTTTAAGTTTTTTAGTAAAATAAAAGTATCTCATAAAAAGTAGGAAGAGGACTAGGGACCCCTAATTTATTCTTACCAATGAATCAGTTATTAAAATGTCTTATGTATAACCTTTTAAACTATAAAAGGTATCAATCATTTTTAATTAATTTAATTACTTATTGTAAGTAAATTAACTACACAGGATTGCTAAACTTAATTCCCTTAGAAATTTTAAAGTAGATACACTGATAAACTAAAAATAGGCATCTATATTTATAGAAGTTTTCGTGTATGCCCTCTTGATTGATTTATTGCTATGTTTATTAAAACAGTAACCAGAATCAGAAATAGGGCCAAGCTTTTTTTAAGAAGAAGTATTAAATATATGAAAATTTTTAATTTACCAATAAAATTATTTACCGCAGGACTAGGGGGAGTCTTAGGCGGCGTGGTAGGCAGCTCATTTTTTATAAGCTTTTTATTTAAAGAGCTCAATAAATTTACTTATAACCACCTAATTACTAAACCCTTCATTCTTAAATTTTTTGCTCTCGTTAATTTTATTTTACTTATAGAAACGCACGGTCTTTACCCTGGTTTAATAGTGGCAATTGCAGCCCTGATGGGGGGAGCACAGGGAATAGTAAAAGGAACTCTCCTAGGGTACCAACAAGATATGGATATAAAACATCCCGCCCATTTCTTCAAAAGCATTGTCCTCCAGTTAACTCAAAATACAAAGAAGTTTAATCAATTATCTCTTACTTATAATAATCCTGACAAAAAAAATGTTATTAACAAACCTTCTCAAGAAAATAATCCTTATATTGAGGACAGTTTACTTTACCAAAAATTTTTTCATATCCATCGCAAGGTTTCTTCTAATCCCAATGAAATTGAGAAATTAAACAAGATAAAAAAATCCGCTAACAAAAAGTTTTTTAAGCCTAAATAAATTAATAAGTTGGGCAACCTGCATAAAAAATAATATTTTATGAAAGCATTTTTATGATAAAATAATTTATTTAACTGGAATTATTTTTTAATCATAATGAAGGATTATAACGAATATTGTCGATATAAAGCGGTAAAAAGCGGTTCGAGTTTTTATTACAGTTTTATATTTTTATCTCCTATTGCTCGTCAAGCTATTACTGCTTTATATGCTTTTTGTCGGGAAGTGGATGACATAGTCGATGAATGTTCTGATAAAACTATTGCCTTAGAAAAAATTAATTGGTGGCAAAATGAACTTGAGAATATTTATTTAGGTCATCCTGAGCACCCTATTGGATTTGCTATTAAAGAAGCCCTCGCGCATTATTCTTTATCAAAAAAGTTATTTCAAGAAATATTGCAGGGAATGATCATGGACCTTGAATATCAGGGTTATGAGACTTTTGAAGATCTTAAATCTTATTGTTACTACGTGGCAAGTACAGTAGGACTATTAGCTTGCGAGATTTTTGGTTATAAAAATAATAGTGCTTTAGAATACGCCCGCATTCTTGGCACAGCGTTTCAATTAGTTAATATTATACGTGATGTAGGAGAAGATGCTTCTCGGGGTCGAATTTATATCCCCAGCCAGGAATTAGCTAAATTTTATTTAAAACAAGATGATATTCTCGACAGAAAAATGTCTGATAATTTTAAAGCCTTAATGGCTTTTCAAGCTAAAAGAGCCCATGAACACTTTAAGGAAGCGTTTGCAAAGCTTTCAGCAGAAGACCGTTATTCACAAGGTACAGGGCTTATGATGGCTAATATATATCAAGCCTTATTGCAGGAAATTGAGAAATCAGATTTTAAGGTTTTAGATCAAAGAATTCAACTTACCCCCATCCGAAAATTATGGATAGCTTGGCGTACTAATTTAAAAATTAAAAAATGAATAATAAACGAGTAATCATCATTGGAGGAGGATGGGCGGGTTTAAGTTGTGCTCATTATTTAAACCAATATAATATTCCCATTACTTTATTAGAAGCCTCTCCTTACGCAGGTGGGCGGGCACGTGGCATCTTTTTTAATTCTTATCGAATAGATAATGGGCAACATATTTTAATAAACGCCTATAAAAATATATTAAACATTATAAAAGACTTAAATCTAAAAAAAGAAGAACTCTTTTTAGAAACCCCTTTTGAATTTTATAATTTAAGTTTGGATAAGCTTTATCATGTTAAATTAAATCAGTGGCCAAACCCTCTTAATTTTATTCTTGGGGTACTAAATTCAAAAGGATTTAGTATAATAAACCGTTTTAGAATTTTAAAAACTGCAAGGCTTATCCTAAATTGCACGAAATCCTCTACCCTTGATCAAGGTCTTTATCATTATTTAATTACTATTAAAGAACCACAGGAATTAATCACTCATTTTTGGGAGCCTTTAGCATTAGCTACTTTAAACACCCCTATTGGGCTTGCCTCATTAAAGGTTTTCTCTAAAGTATTACAGTTAAGTTTTAGTTCAAAGCACTCATCTAATTTATTATTGCCCAAAAAAGATTTAAGCGAAATCTTACCCAATCCCATTCTTAAAAATCTTAATAATAATCCTGACAATGAAATATATTTTAATAAAAGGATCACTAAATTAGCTCATGAATCAAAAAATGGTATAAGCGTCCACACTCCTACTCAAACCTTTAAAGCCTCGGCAGTCGTTCTTGCCACCCCTCCTTTGGTTAGCGCTCAATTAATAGAAAGTTATTCTATTAATCATCCAGCAATTAATGCTTTAAGATCTTTAAATTCTCAACCCATCATCACAATTTATTTTGAATATGAATTTCCGGTAAGCCTTCCCAAACCAATGATTGGATTCACTAAAAGCAGCATCCAATGGATATTGGATAAAGCTTTTTCGGGTAACCCCAATCTGCTAGCTGCAATAATTAGTGGTATAGGCACGCACAGCTTTGTAAGTAAAGAAATACTAATAAAAAATGCCTTACAAGACATTAGTCGACATTTTCCTAAATTATCAAATCCCATCAGGGTTAAAGTCATTAATCAAAAAATGGCTACTTTTGAATGCCACTATAATATTGAAAATCTAAGACCCCCCTCTCAAATTACCGAAAATATTTATTTATCCGGGGATTATAATTTTCCTTTATGGCCTGCCACACTGGAGAGCGCTGTTAGTTCAGGCTTAGCCACCGCGCAACAGTTAAGAACTTATTTAGAAAACCAAACCTAATTGATTTTATCTACACCCTTTTTTTAGGTATTTTGCAGGCTTAAATTGATAATTAAGTAAAAATTTGCTAGCTTTGTAAATCTAAAAATAATCAAGCAAAGAGATTTTTTCTTTTGGATTATTTGAGATCCTACACGTAAATTTAATAACTATCTTTTTTTTCTGGAGCACTAAATATTGAAAAGTCATCTTACTAATGGAAAAATTAAACCTTCCTCCATAATCCCCACCGAGTTACGTATTAAAAAAATCAATGAATATAAAAATTCTTTTAACACTACTTATAAAGATAATAAAATAATTTTTTCAGAGATATTAATTAATGGAATAAAGCTGGAAAACTATTTTCAATTATTAATTTTTGCTAAAATACGAAACATTGAAAATGCGAATAATATTTTGGATATCCACATTTTAATAAATATTTTTCTTAATAAAAATATACCCTATTGGTCATTACAATCCGTGCCTTTTATTAACACCCCCCTTTACCCAGAAAAAGCTTTAAGTAAAAGCATTGAAAACATAAATTTTGTGATTGACATTTTAAAATGGAACCGGGCTCAACTAGAAAATTTAATTCAAATAGATACTTTATTAAATAAAAACTTAAATAAAGGCGTGAATGTTTTTGATTTAAAAGAAAAAGAGGTACTTGAGGGAATTACTACAAGAATTAATCGATTTTCTTTCTTAGATTCAGAAAACAAGGAGATGATTTCTTTATTAGAAAAATACAAACTAACAATCAATAAGAACTTAGAATCATCCCGATCTCTTACCAATAATCTATTAATTTTTTCTCTTTCTAAATATTGTATTCCTAGCTCTTTAGAGAATCTTAATTTTAATGAACCAATTAAGGAAATGGATATCTTTAAAGGCATGCCACAATATTTCAAACAAATGGAAACATTGTTTCCTTCAAAATCGAGAGCTTCTACTAAACTTTAAATAAAAAAGGGGTAAGTTGATATTTACTTACCCCTTTTTATATCTTGCTTAAGCTTTTTGCTCGGCTGCAAAATACCGATGGGTACCACCCGATTGAATCGCTTCTCCAATACGGTTAACCGCTTGCACATAAGCTGCGGTTCTCATGTCGCAATTATGTTGCATCATGGTATTGTAAACTTGTTCAAAAGCATTACTCATCAATATTTGTAATTTATGATGTACATCTTCTTCTGTCCAATAATAACCATTCCTATTTTGTACCCATTCAAAGTAACTAACGGCAACCCCTCCGGCATTAGCTAAAATATCAGGAATTACTAAAATATTTTTCTTTTGTAAAATAGGATCTGCATCACTCATAATAGGACCATTAGCAACCTCTACAATGATAGAGGCTTTGATATCATTAGCATTTTTAGCGGTAATTTGGTTTTCTAAAGCCGCTGGGATCAAAATATCGACATCTAATTCTAATAATTGCTCATTAGTGATTTGTTCCGCATCCACTATTTCACAAACCGAGCCTTCACAATAAACAGGTTTAACACTTGAAGATTCAAGTTTTGCATGAATGATAGAAGGTACGTCAAAGCCTTCTTTTCGATAAATGCCTCCTTGTGAATCACTAATAGCGACAATTTTATAACCATCAGCATGTAATAAACGGGCAATATGTTGACCTGCATTTCCAAAACCTTGGATGGCTACCCGCATTTCAGATATTTTATAGGGGCGTTTTTTTTCTAATTCTTTAAGACAATAGTAAGCGCCACGGCCCGTAGCATCTTCCCTTCCTAAGCTACCACCTAGGGCTATTGGTTTACCGGTAATCACCGCAGGAGAGTATTGGCGCTTAATGCTCGAATATTCATCCATCATCCATCCCATTATCATGGCATTGGTATAAACGTCAGGGGCTGGGATATCGGTATCAGGCCCTATAAAATCAGCAATTTTATCAAGGTAACCCCGTGATAATCTTTCTAACTCTAAACGAGAAAGTTTTTTAGGGTCAACGGTCACGCCTCCTTTGCCGCCCCCATAAGGAATATTCACAACAGCACATTTTAGTGTCATCCAGAAAGCCAGTGCCATTACTTCAGATAAATTAACTTGTGGATGAAAACGAATACCCCCCTTAGTTGGCCCTCGACTATCATCATGGCGCACCCTGTAACCTGTAAAAACCTTAAGACTACCATCATCCATACGTACTGGGATCCCAACTTGAAGAGCAGATTTTGGATGTTTTAAACGCTCAATAACCTCAGGCTCCACCTTAGCTAGTTCAAAAGCTTTATCTAAACGAGAAATCGCATCAAGAAAGATATCTGGCAACATGGAAACACCTCTATACAGAAAGTTGTAAAATTGTTGACATTTTGACAGAGCGCCTCCCTTTTCACAACTACTAAGATCTGGCTTATTATTATTTTTAATTACCCTTTTAACCTATGGTAATTTTAGTTAGGATTAATTTTTTAATTTAAAAAATCAATAATTTTAAGGTTTAGTTAAAATGCTTAATACTTTCGATCAAAATTTTCGTTATAATCCCTCAGCTGATTTATTAAAAGATCGGGTTATTTTAGTAACGGGTGCAAGCCGAGGGATAGGGCGAGCGATTGCCTTAGGATTCGCATCCTACGGGGCAACTGTGGTTTTATTAGGCAGGACGCTTAAAGCATTAGAAACACTCTATGACGAAATCATCCATTTAAACTATCCAAAACCAGCCATTTATCCTTTAAATTTATTGCAAGCCACACCTGAAGATTTTATAAACCTTAAAAATAATATTGATAATCAATTAGGCAGCATACAAGGATTAGTACTCAACGCTGGCATTTTAGGACAACTTACGCCTATTGAACATTACCCCATTGAACATTGGTATAAATTATTTCAAGTTAATTTACACAGTAATTTTTTATTGACTCAAGCTTTCTTACCCTTACTTAAGCAGCAAAAAGATTCTGCTATTTTATTTAATGCAGCTTATCCACATTCACAAAGCCCTAAAGCATATTGGGGGGCTTATCATGTTACAAAAGCCGCTTGTTTTTCTTTAATGGAAGTACTAGCAGCAGAATTAGAAATAAATACATCAATAAGAGTCAATAGTATAGAGCCACCGGCAGTTAATACTTATTTACGTCAAAATGCCTACCCGGGTCAAGATAATAGTATTCTTCAAAATCCAAAAGACTTATTACCTTATTATTTATATTTAATGGGAGAGGACAGTAAAATGCACCGTGGTAAACATTTTAGCATTATAAAAACTCCTTAAAAAATGGTTTGTTTTGCTATAGTTAAATGAGGCACAATGCTTATCCCTTTATAATTTAAATGATGTTCTAAACCCTGCTCTTTACGAAACTCTGCTATAGCCTCACTTAGGACCGTTATTATTAAATAAGATTTATTGTGAAAAGTAACTTTACAGAAGGCATCTAATTTAACATCAAATTTTTGCCCTATTATAACTTTATCTGTTTTAAGCTTTTTTAATTCATTTTCATAAATTAAAGAAATATGAGCACCAATGAGAGGTGGTTCTTTAAATGATTTAGGCAATTGGAAATTGAGATTATTCATCAACTTAAACAAAGTAATTACTATTTGATCTTCAATTTTCAAATAAACATAGTTTTCATTTATTATTGCTAGTTCCCCACTCAAATAGGGGTAATTTATTATGAATTGGTTTATTTTATCATTATCGATAGGATTGATAGAAAAACCTTCTTTTTCTGGGTTTATAATTTTTTCGTTCACAGCTAATTGGTCCTTTAAAAAATATACTATTATAGCATTTTTTAATTACTGAATATTAAGACCTATTTAAGAGTCTGGCCTGTCACCATTCATCCACTAAATACTGGATATGACAATATAAAAAAAATTATTATTTTATCCAAATAATTTTTTTATATACTATCTTTAAAATATGCTTACTAAATATAAAACCTTTAAAATCTTATTATTTACTTTACCCATTCTGGCTATTGGAGTGGGGAGTTATCTTTATTATACTAGCCATTATGTCAGCTCAGATAATGCCTATGTTAATGCTGATATTATAGAGATGTCAGCTCAAGTAATGGGCCCTGTCTCCAAGGTGTATGTTAAAAATAATGATTTTGTTAAAAAAGGGGATTTATTATTTGAAATTGACCCTGCCCCCTTTAAATTAAAAGTCATCCAAGCCGAAGCGAATTTAAAATTAACAGAACAATCCATTAAAGAAGATGAACAAGAGGTCTTAAGCGCTCAATCACTCATTATTCAAAAAACGGCTGAATATAATAATGCTAAATCTACTTTAGAAAGAGCCAAATTGTTAGTGGATAAAAAATTTCTGTCTCCCGAAACCCTAGATAATAACGAAGCGGCTTTTAAAGCGGCAGAAGCTGAACTTGAAATTGCCAAAATTAAATTAGTGCAAGCTGAAATTTTGACACAAGATAAGGCTCGGAACAATGCTAAGTGGCTGCAAGCTAAGGCAATGCTGGATGCGGCTCAATTAGATTTAAATTACACTAAAATAGGGGCTCCTGAAGATGGGCAAATTACCAAT
>JAQGOH010000024.1 GCA_028293705.1 Francisellaceae bacterium
TATCTTGGGTCACATCAATTCTTTCGCTACTAGGGTTAGTAGGAGATAGGCAACGCTCTAGTAGCCCTTCATGCCGAGTATGGGAGCGGGTAATTCTTAATTTAGTTTTTTGTCCATCCTGACATTCTTTAAATAGGGGTAAGGTTGTACATACCTGCACTTTGAGTAGCAACAGGGGGTAATCCTAAATGACGACTTGCACGTAAATGCTCATCTAGGCGAAGTGCTACTCTTCCACAGTTAACACTGCCATTACGTTCATTAATGCCTAACATTAAGGTTTTTAATTCTTGAGCTTTAGGGTGCCAAGTGGCTAGGTTTATAGATTGGGGCATATCTTTTCCAATAATTATAATTAGGTAACTTGATAATATAATATTAAAGTTATTTTCTCAATAATTATTTGATAAATAAGCCTAGAAAAAAGCGGGTGATTACCCCTAATTTTATGAAAGATTTAAATAGGATTTACTGAATTTTTGGGCGAATAATTTATTTTAAAAGATTGTTTAGAAAGATTTTTTTCTTTAGGATTGTCCAATAAACTGAAAAATCTTTTGTTTAAATAACGTATCGCTTGAATCCAAACAAAAACAATTACCATAACAATAGGTGCTAGCCAATTTGCGATACTTAGAATAGATCCAGAACCTAAAAGCTCTATTAAAATTAATTGTATCCAAGAAGATCCACTTTTCCCTAAACGAGATGCAACCACATCGACTGCTGCTTTACCTTTCACTTTAGACTCATTATCAAGCGGAATATAAGCCATTTCTTTGGTGGGATCGAATAAGCAATATTTCATCGATTTACAAGCGATATTATGCAAGGCACCAATTAGTACAATCGACATTAATAATTTTGAATCTATAAAAGATAAGTTTAAATTTTCTATTTTTATGTTGGCAAAAAAATATAACCCAAAAAATAAAATACTGGTAACACCTAAAACAATAGGGGTAAGCTGCGCACTTTTATACCAACCAAATTTTCGAATAATATTGCCCCCAATGAATAAGGCTAACAAAAAGGATATACAGCCTGTGAGGCTATCTACAATACCTATAAAGGCTTGATAATCTTGAGCTTGAGGATATTGAACATGTAAAATAGCTTTCCAGGTAACTTCAACTAAATTAACCGATACACTATAACCAATCACCATTAAAGCAATGAGCCCTAAATAAGGGGAGCTAAAAATATATAATAAGCTGTTTTTTAAGGATAAATGAGTTTTTTGATTAAAGTCACTTTCATTTATTTTTTTAGAATCTTTATTTAATAAATAATTTTTCGAGGTTTTACGATAAATTCCAATAACCACTAAACCTGCTATGACTACAAAAATCATCAAATGTTTAATAATAGATTCATATTGAGAAAATCCAAGCGTGTGCGAATAGTGATAAGTAAGTCCCCCCGCCGCTATAACCCCTAAATGTCCTCCTGCGGAATACAGGGTATAAAATCTAGCCGCTTCATTTAAGGTATTAATTTGATTGGCAAATCCCCAAAATAATAAGCTGATAATTACTCCACCCCAAAGCTCAGACATAATAAAAAAAAGAGAATTCATCCAGTACCGATAGATAGAAACCCAGTGTTGATGATTGTCACCTATTATCGATAGTAACCAATCAGCACTTAGGGTAGGGCTTAAACTCTCCCGATTAGGAAACAAAATGAAGCCATATAGCAAAAAGAAAATAAGAAAGGGACTTAAAATAACGTAAAATAATTTTTCTTTGGTTAATTTATTACTTAATTTTGTATAAATAAGCATAAAAATAAAAGCAGCAATAATCACTACCCCGCCTTTTAAGACTGGAATGGCTTCAGCACCTGCACCTTTGGTTGTAACCGTAATGGTGTCTTTAATTGCGTGCAAAACAGTGTAATTAAAAGAGATACAGAATTTAATAATAAGAAGAGGAAGCAATTTTCCCAGTTCATTATAATGAACCGGCCATAGTAGAGAACGCCATTTACTAAAAGCTCGAGATTCCATGGTCTCCTGTTGCCTATCTTTATTTATTTTATTGAATGCTGTGGGCAAGATTAGCAGATATTGAAGCTAAAAGCCATTGGATTTTATTATTTAAATTAAGCGCTCCCACACTTAAAATAAAAAAGCCCTCTTAAAAATAAATCTTAAGAGGGCTTTAAATCAAGTCAAATTATTTATTTTATCTTAGTACTTAAATAACGTACTGCCATAATCCAAGCAGCAATTATGAAGAATAAAATAATAGCAATAGCAGGGGTTGCAGATGCTAAGGTCCCGTAAATCCAAATAAGCATCATTTGCATACCAGCGCCACCTGCTTTACCAAGACGGGCACCAACCACGTCAATTGCGGCTTTACCTTTTACTTTCGCTTCTTGATCAAGCGGGATATAAGCCATTTCCTTGGTCGGGTCAAAAATGGAATACTTAGAAGCCTTACTCATAACATTTTGAATCGTACCAAATAATACTGCTACTAATAAAGGTGTAGTACCCCAAGTAGTTATTAAAAAGTCTTCAAAATTACTTTTAAAAATAACAAAGGTAAAGAATCCTGCGCCCGTTATTAATAAGACAACAGGAGTTATCATCGCCGCAATACCCCAGCCAAAACGTCGCATGACGTTTCCAGCCACAAAGAGCATCATAAATAAGGTAGTAAACCCAACATAAGAGAAATAATCTCCCATGAAATTATTATAAAGATCTTTAGTAGGGAATTGGATCCTTAATTGAGATTTCCAAGTCATTTCAATTAAGTTGATAGACACATTATAAGCTAATACTAAAATGGCGATACTTAAAATGTACTTAGAGCTTGCTAAATATTTAAAGCTTTCACCCATGGACATTTTAGGTTTAGATTTTTTAACTTTAGCAGTATCAACTGGATCGATGAATCGTGGATCGGTTAGGACATTTTTATTTATCCAATAATAAATACCCATTACGATAAGTCCGGATAAAGTCACAACCCCAATCATGATATAGAGCGTATTTTGGAAAGGGTCTTCCTGAGGTAATAAGTATAGTTGCGCTTTTTTAATTAGATTATTGATAGGTTTAATGGCGATTAAAGCTAAATTAGCCCCCATACCAAATAATGCATAAAAACGCTTAGCTTCGGTTACCCGAGTAATATCATTAGCAAATCCCCAAAAAAGTAAGGATAGTGCCATGCTTCCCCAAAGTTCTGCCATTATATAAAAAAGTGCAAAGGTCCAATTTCGGATATTAGCAACTAATCCTAAAAGCCCATTTGGCACTTGTAAACTTTCAGCCCAAGCATGGGGGTGAAGATAATGATGTGCAGGATAAAGTAAAAAACCAAATACTAAAAAGAACACCAAAAATATTGAAATAATGGTGTAAAATAAATTTGGTTTACTTAAGACATTACTTAATTTGGCATACAATAACATAAAGAAAATTGCAGCCGGAATTACACCAAATACTTTTATATAGTTTAAAGCTTCAGCGCCCGAACCAGGAGCTGTTACTAATAAAGTATCTTTTAATGATCTTAATAAAGAATAAACAAAGGAAATAAAGAAGAACATAAAAAACATAGGTAATAGTTTTTTAAGTTCATGGTTATAAATAGGCCAAAAAAAAGAACGCCACTTACCAAAGGCAGGCAAATTAGGTTGAGACATGCTATTAGTCCTCATGATAGGTATATTGTAAGTTAAGCTTAAGAATATATTTATGTGCAAATGCACACAATATTAATTCTAGGTGTTTAACTAAAAGATTTTAGTCTATAGAAACAGGTGTTGTCAAAAATTTACTTTTTAAAATTTATAGGGAGTCAATCTAAAAATCGAGGGCTTAAAATTACTTTTGAGCCCTACTCCTTAATATACTTTAGTTTAATAAAATTATTTAGTATTTACAGATAAAGTTAATAAACTTAATTAAAGTCTTCTGATTCCATTTCTAAGTCATCTTCATCTTCGAATTCTAATTCGTCTTCATCAAGAATTAAAGGTTGGAAAAAAAGCACTTCGTTTGATGAAGCTACACATTGTGTAATTAACTCACCAGCAAAAATATATCCCGCTTCAATGGCTTCTGAAATTTTGGTTTCAAATTGTTCTACATTTTTATTTGAACCTTGAATTAATACGTATGGCTTCATAATGGCATTCTCCAGAGAGTTGAAAATATTGAATGAGCGGAAAGTCTAGCACAATTTTTATCAGAAAAGTACCATCTATTGCCTGTAAAATAGGTTTTTATTATCGTTAATACACCTAAAATGTGCCCCACGCTTAATTACTCTCATTCCCTAAGGGTTTTTACTTCAGGAATGGAGTGATTGAAAAGATGGCAAGAAGCCCCAGCCCCACTCTCTGCTTTCTTAATTTCACCCTTCATCTGATTTTTATATTCGCCTTTAATATTGATTCGGGTGGGACTCGAAAGGGATAGCTCTCCATTTTCTAACTTGATAAAAGCTGATTTTTGGCTAAAACTTATGCTTTGATTTTTACTGATTAGTTGAAAATCCTGATCTGCCTGGATTAATAAACTTCCATTTAAAGATTTTATGATAAAATCACCCGTTTCCACTTGTATATGTAATTCATCGGCTTGTGTTAGAGAATTTTCTTCTGCGATAATTTTTAAATTTTCTTCAACTTGAATATTTAAATCTTTAAATGCTAGACAATAAAAATTGTTTGCAGCTTTCCAATGAATATTTTTAAAAGCAACTAAATGATAATTATTTTCTATTTGTTTGTTATAATTTTTACCAACATCGATACGTAAATTTTCTTGTGAAGTCCAAGAAGACTCTAAAGCATTCTCTAAATAAAGCTCGCCTTTAATACTGCTGAGTTTAATAAAATTTTGATTCTTTTTTGCATTTAAAATAAAGGTATTTTCTGCAGACTGGGTTGATAAAACTATTTGTTCTTCATCCCTTTTATCGCTCATTAAAAATAAATTTTGTCCAGGCGTTTTTAAAATATGCTCATAGGGATTCTTTTCGGTTACCATATTTACGTTTATACCATCAAATAAACTGCCGAGAATAAAAGGTCTATTCACATCTCCATTGATAAATCCGAGTTCAAGCTCCGTATTAGCTAAATTAGGATAATGACAGCCTATTTGGGCTGCACTCCCTCCTAATAATTCAACAAAGGGCGTAGCAGGACTATTTAAGCCTGGAGAAATAGGATGGGTATCAAAATTATATTTAAACCGGTACTGTCCTTTTTTATCTAAATAAGCCTTATCTTGAGGATAAATGGTTTCAAGCCGTCCCCCATGCGAAGAGGCATGAATAGACCTTTGAGTTGAAGGATGTTTATAGGTTTGATTGGCCTTAATAAAAAATATCTCATTCTGGTATCTGGCCTTTCGGTTATCTTTTACACTCCAAAGTGGTCCTGATTCCATTAACCGATGATTAACCGCAATAATGAAAGCAGGACCATTAAAATCACATTCGGGATGTCCTACAATTATAACCTTAATCCCAGGGCGTAAATCCTTGCGAGTGGTTAATAAACTATAATATTTTCTTTGCCAATCTATTGAGTGATGCCTTAACGCAATTAACCGTTCTCCTATTAACTGGTTAATGAAATTATTTCCATATTCATATATTTCACCTCGTCCTTTAATAGCGGTTTTATTTTGTGAGTGTAAAATCAAAGGCGCACGAGGATTTTCTGGGTCATACTCTCCCCAACTAATATGTTCAGGAAGTGTATTCATAAATATTCTAGATTTTGTATGATGAGCCATTATTTCCGGGGGTAAGACATATCCAACCTTAAAATTATTATCGGTAATAATTAATTTTGCCCCAAACTCATTTTGCTCAAAATAATAAAAAAAACCCCAATAAGCCATCATTCTATTTAAAAAATCAAAATCTGTCTCATTCACTTGAACAGAGCTTGCCAAAATGGGAAATTCGTTTTCGGTTATTATTTCAAAATTCCCAACTTTTCCTTTTATAAATTGATATTCATGTAATATGGACTCTATTATTTGAATAATCGTTTTATCAATAAACACCCGATTTTTCTGATTTAATTTTAAAGTATATAGTAATGAATGCATTTTTATATCATAAACCACACCATTAAATTTTGGATAAGGCCCGGCTACCTCTGCCACTACCCCATAAAAAAAAGAATCCTGTGTTGGTCCATAAAGTTTTAAACAAACTTTTTCTAAAAGAAGTTGACCCGCCTCCATTGGTACTTGAGTTAATAAGCTAATACTAAAGCAATAGTCAGTAGAAAGGGTATGTAAAATTTCTAAATTGATCGGATTAAAAAAAGGAGCTTGTTCAAAAGAAATGATTTCTGCTTGTAACTTAAGATTCAAAAATTCAAAAAATGATTCTTCTTGATTGAATGCTAATTCATTTTGTGTCATGCCTTATACCGCCTTACTTAAAGCATTATTTACCACAAAGAATAACTGATTAAGTTTTAGTCCGCAAGAGACTTGCAGGCTTTTTAAAATTACGTTATAAGTTTATAAATTTTTTTATTCTTTTTTAGTAGTTTTGTATGCAACACTCAGCAAATGCAGAAGCTTTTGGCCTTTCAATACAAGGATTTAATCAGTTTTTTAGTGTATTAGCTATTCATTCTTTTTCTAACGAAATTAGTCAAGATTATCAAATTGAAGTCGAATTTTATTCAGACATCCTAATAGAATTTAAACTAAGCCACCCCCTTTCACTGCATTTTTATTCGCACCCCACATTTTTTTTAAGCGGCTATGCGCTTAAAACTGAAATCCATACAGACTACCATATTAATCAACTCCACTATAAAATTACTTTGGGATCGTTTTTACATCGATTAAAAACTAATTTTCTTCCTCGTGTTTTTGTTAATAACACCCTTTGCGAAATAGTTAATTCAATTATGGAGGCTAACCATATAGCCTCGAACCAATATCAATGGCTTACAAAATCTAATAATGAAAAAATGCCTATGGTAATCAAAAAGGAGGAATCCGATTATGATTTTTTATTAAGGCAGCTCACCTGTCTCAATCTGGCTTTTACCTTTAATCATTTGGAATCAGGAGCTAAGCTTCTTATTTTTTCAGCTCTAGACTATAAAGACTTGCCCTTCAAAATCCTTTCTCTCCCCTATCTAGAAGCTAAAGGACAAAATAAATATGAACCTCATATCTTTGATATAAAACCCAAAGCCTTGGCTCTTCCTTCTACTATAGTACTTAATAATTATAATCCTGAAATACCCAGTTTAAACCTTGAAGTACCTACTCTTGATAACAGCAAAAGCCCACACCAACATCATATCTATGGACTTAATTATAATACCATTGAAAAAGGCCAGAAATTATTGGCAAGCTTTCAACAAGGATTAGAAAGTCACCGACATCAACTATTGATTAAAACTACATATCCAGAAGTCTCACCTGGCCAATGTTTGTTCATCCAGAATGCTAGATTTCTTATTTAGATAATTATTATGTCATTATTGCTGTAAGACATTTTGCTGAAGGTCGGGCAAATTTTACACATTCAAATTACCTAAGACAAGAAAAATCGATGGATTACTATAATGAACTTATTTTATCCCCACTTAAAAGCCCTTATCTGCCTGCCATTTACAAAAAATCTTTTCCGATTTTTACCGGGACTTATATTGCCCAAATCGAATCACAAAATGGGGAGTATGCTCAACTGGATAAAAAAGGAAGTTATCAATTACGATTTAAGTTTGATGATCTGAAAAAGCCTGTAACTGAAGCTTCGATAAGTTGTCGTTTAGCCCAGTCCTTAGCTGGTCGGCAAGAAGGCATCCATTTTCCACTTAGACATGGAACCGAGGTCGCTATTCGTTTTAGAGAGGGTAATATAAATCATCCCATTCTTATAGGTATTCTACCTAATTCTGCTGGCCCTATCCCTAGTAATTCTAATACTCCCAGCATGCATATACTCAACAGTTTTGGAGATAACACTTTACAATTTAACGATCTTAAAAATCACGAAAGCATTGACTTAATGACTCATCATCAAAACAATCGTTTAACGCTTAATGCCTCGTTAAACAATCATAAGATAAGTTTAGAATCAAAGTTAGGAGAAATATTGTTTTACTCAGGTAAGAATAGCTACCTTTACTCTGGTAATACCATAACTCGTCAAATTAAAGGCAATGCTTATGTAAATATTCATAATAATCATTGCATTCGGGTTAAAAATAATCATTTGTCTTTTAATGCTGAGCAAATTCAATTTAAAGCTATTAACGAAATGCGCATAAAAAGCGACCGGAGCTTTTTTAATATTAAAAATAGGCTTGAGTGGCAGAGTGGTTTAAATTTTTCATGTCAAGTCTTAAAAGCTGACTTTAGTCTTCTTTCAAACCAAAATATTTTAATCCATGCTGCACAAACAATCGCCCTTAGAAGTGTAAATGGACATTTAATCATTCAACAAGCCAATGGTAAAATTCAAGTTAATCAAGCAGGAGAATTACATATAAAAGCTTCTACTATTAATATAAGTGCCCCAGCCATTCATTTATATATGCCAAGTTCTGGTTCTAATCTATAATGCAAAGATGACTTACCTTGAAGGAGACTCACTTTGAATTCCCTCAAAACCTCTTTATATGACTTTACAGTACAAACTATCGATGGGTTCCAAAGCTCGCTTACTCCCTATCAAGGTAAGGTATTATTAATTGTTAATGTAGCTAGTAATTGTGGTTTTACCAATCAATATACTGGTTTACAAAACCTGTATGATAAATATAAAGATCAAGGATTTAGTGTTTTAGCTTTCCCTTGTAATCAATTTGCAGGACAAGAACCAGGAACTGAAAAGGAAATTAAAAACTTTTGTCAATTAAATTACGAAGTGCAATTTCCTTTATTTGCAAAAATTAAGGTTAATGGACCCAACACTCATCCTCTTTATCAATATTTAAAAAGAATGAAACCAGGTTTATTAGGAAGTGAAGCAATTAAATGGAATTTCACAAAATTTTTAGTAAGCAGAAAGGGCAATATTCTTAAACGATTTTCATCTCAAAGAGCGCCCCAAACCTTATATGAAGAAATAGAAAGGGCTCTTACAGAACCCTTTAATTAGACAAAATAGAAATATTTTTAGCAAATAAACCTTTTGGGCCTTGCTCAGTTTCGAATTTTACGGTTTGGCCAGCTTCTAATTCTTTATAGCCATCGCCTATAATATTGGAATAATGTACAAAAATTTCATCCTTGCTATCCTTAATATTAATAAATCCATAGCCTTTTATTTTATTAAATCTGACAACGGTACCTTCTATCATATTACAAATCTCATTTTAAATTTACCATAACAAGTTGGAAAGCTTAATTAAAAGAATTAAACCTTCATTTAATTATACTATTTTTCATAGTTAAATATACACCTCCCGTAAATGAAAATAATTAATCTTGTTTTTCTATTCGGATAATATATTTATTCTTACCCGCTTTTTTGGCTTGATACATAGCTTCATCAGCTTTTTTAATAAGTTGGTCTATCGTTAATTTATTACAAAAATTTAAAATAATACCAATACTTGTTGAAACCGACAGTTTTACTGAGGGCAAACAAAAGGGAAGGGTCATTTTTTTAATTATTTTTTTTGCAATTTCTTCAACATTTAATAAAGGCTGTTTCAGATTCTCTAAAACGATTACAAATTCATCCCCCGCTAAACGTGACACATACCCTGACTTTTCTACACAAGTTGATAATCTTAAAGAAAATTCTTTTAGTACTTCATCTCCTGCTTCATGTCCATAGAGATCATTAATGGATTTAAAATGATCTAAGTCTAAAAACATAATAGCGATAGGTTGGTGATTAAAATTATTTTTGCAAATAGTTTTATGTAAAAATTCTCTTAGTGCCGCTCTATTAGGTAAATCAGTCAAAACATCATGCATAGCTTGATAATGGAGATTAAACTCCAATTGCTTTCTTATAGTGATATCGTAGGCTACCACATAAAGCCCTACTACCTTATTATCTTCATCAAAATGGGGAATATAATCAGAATGAATAGTTATACGACCCCCCGGTAAAAGGACTTGGCTTTCATAACTTATTTTTTTTCCGCTTAATGCAGCCTGTAATTTGGGAAGCACTTCATTATATCTTTTTTCATCTATTAATTTTTGGATAGAAGTACCAAAAAGTTCTTCAGGCATTTTACCAAACCAAGTGTAATAAGCTAGGTTATTAAATCGAAAATATAAGGACTTATCTAAATAAGCAATTAATAAGGGAATATTATCTGTGATGGTTTTTAAAGTTTGTTGTTTTGCCAATACTTCTTTATGAGTTAATATTAATTCCTTTTTAGCCCTAATTAATTCAATTTTTCCTAATTCTTCCTCGGTTAATTTAGCCAAGATTTTTAAAGTTTCTTTGTCTTGTGCTTCAAAATTTCTAGGAACGGTATCTAAAATACATAAAGTACCGATTTTATAACCTTCCTCGGATAAAAGCGGTATACCAGCGTAGAAACGTAAAAAAGGATCGCCCGTGACAAAGGGATGATTAGCAAAGCGTTGATCTATAGAGAGATCAGGTATTACTAATATTCCATCCTCTTTGATGGTGTATTTACAAAAGTTTATATCACGCGGGGTCTCTTTTAACTGAATACCAAAACACGATTTAAACCATTGCCTTTTTTTATCAATTAAAGAAACAAATGAAATAGGAACTTTAAAAAACTGTGCTGAAAGAGTGGTTAATCTATCAAACCGTTCTTCAGGCGGTGTATCTATACCAGTCGTCATTTAAAATGCGATATGTAGGTGCACAATCCCTCAATAAAATGTTACTATTCCTACCATGCTTAGAAAATTAAACCCTATAGAAAAACAAGAGTTAAAATCGCTCCACCGTAA
>JAQGOH010000075.1 GCA_028293705.1 Francisellaceae bacterium
CAATTCAAGGAGCAGAAAAATTAATACAAAAGTATGAATGTTTAAAAAAATTAGATACGGTTAACGAAAAAGAATTAGTTAACTATTTTAAAAACCCTTCTCAATCTAACCCAAATGAAATTTTGGGTTTTTTAGAAAATAAAATTGAAGAAGTCATAAAACAAGGAGAGGCTCAAGGTTGTAAAGAAGCAAGAACTATAATGGCTCAAGGTCTGAATCAATTTTATGATTTAAATAATAAAACTTTTAAAATAAATGCCTCACATATATTGTTTACTATCGGAGGTGTAGCAGGTCTTCATAATATATTCACTATACTCGATAAAAGAGATCCAGAAGCTTATATTATTACCCCTTTTCCCCACTATACCTTGTATAAAGGTTATAACAATAAAAATAGATTAATTCCAATTCCAGTTATGGATAATAAGGGTTTTAGATTAACTAAAGAATCAGTGGTGGCAGCCTTTGCTAAGGCAAAACTTGAAAATAAGAAAATTAATGCTTTTTTAATCTGTAACCCTAATAATCCTTTAGGAGGAGTATTAAGCTCAAAAGAATTATTAGATTTGATAGAAATACTTATTAAAGAAGAATGCCTCATAGTGATAGATGAAGCTTACGCAGAAATGAATTTTATAAAAGAAAATGTTTCATTTTTAAATATCTTAAAAACTCATTGGGAAAATCGAACGAAAGAAGAAAAAAATACGGTATATTCAGAATACTTATTCAATAAGTTAATCAACCGAGTGATCATTTTACGTTCAGCTACTAAAGGATTTTCTACAGCGGGGGATAGGATGGCAATTTTAATTGCCTTTAATGAAAAAATAATGCGTGATTTAGTATTAGAAAATGAAATAGTGGGTCCGCCAGCTGTTTTTCTTCAAAAAGCTTATGCCAGCGCCATGATGGATTTTAACCAAGAAATGAGGATTCCAGGCATTCATGACAAATGGATGGCTTTATATTACAAACTCCAACAAAAGTATTTAGATAAGGGCTTGAAAATATTAGATATTGTAATTAATGACGAGAATTATAAAGTCCAAGGTGCTTTTTATAAGTTAATAAACTTAAGTTGTGTGTTAGGTTATAAAATTTTAGAGCTTGACATTTTAATTAAAATGAAAAAAGTAGGGCTGATACTTGAAAATGATTCGATTGGTACGGATGAGGAGATAGCCTATTACATTTTGTTTAAATATCATTTAATGATAGCACCACTTTCGCATTTTGGGATAGATCCAAAAAAAGCCTATTTAAGAATAACTTGTAGTGCAGGGAAAAGTTTTTTAGACAATATATTAAAAATATTATCAGAATTAGTGTCTTTAGTTAGACCTGAAAATTATAAGGGTTTTCAAGATGCAATTAACAAAAACTTATCTCTCATATCTTCAAGAAAAAAAGAAATAGATTTTTCACCTCAAAGGCCCAAAATTCCTTCTTTCATAATAGGGGTTGATCAGATAGAAAGTGCATTTGCATTATTTTTAAAAATGTACTGGACGAAAATATCAGAAAGTTCGGTTAAGGCTCATCTTATTCAAAATGAGCACTTCGAACAATTTTATAACATTCTAAAAGAAAATTTTATAAGCCTTACTAAGGTGTTTGTTGATAAAATACTTGAATGGTTTTATAACTCTGCCGAGCATGAATCCAAATTATTTTTAGATATAGAAAAAAATTTAGATAGATATTTTGATGAAAATATTGATTATTTTCAAGGCATTATGGATTCTTTTGATTTTTTAACCAAGGAAACTATAAAAAATCTTACTAGGAAATTATATAAAAATTTATGCAGTCATGCACTTAAAGTTATTTTATATTTAAATTTCAATTATCAAAAAGATTTTGAAATTTTCAATGAAGTAATAGAGGATAATCTTGCTTGCGAACTACATTTTTTTGATCTTGAGTATAATTTAAAAAGTGTTATGGAAGTGCAAGCAACGAAATATCTGGCTAAAAGGGAAAAAAAAACAATTAATGAGGAAAAACAAAAAGAAATTATTATAAGTTTGATTTTTGCAAGAATTTTTTATGAGCCTTTGCCTTGTGAGCAAGAAGGTAATATTTATTTGAAATTTTTTAAAAATTTCATGCATGAAAATATTAAAAAAATAGATTTATTGATGATATCAGATCGGATTGTAGCTCAAAATGCTTCTGTAGATTATGGCCATCTTCAAGGCGATGAAATTAATCGTATGAAAATTGCCACTGCTTTTAACCGATGGTTTGGCATAAATCAAATAAAAGCTTATGAGATTATATTCGTGGGGTGTAAGCCCTTGGCAATATTAAAACGAGTATTTCCGGCTTTGAAAGTTTCTGAACAGAAAGCCGAGGGTAAAATTGATTATTCATTAACAGGGACTATTTTTTGGAAACCTAATCAGAGTATATTAAACTCAAAGGAATTATCTCCCAATCACTTAGCAAATTTTTTACAATATTTACTATCTTCAAACATAGATTTTATTATTTTAGATGAAATTAATACAAATGCTTGGTTTAAAGAAAATACATTATTAAATAAAGTGGTAAATCTTTTTCCAATGCTCTTAAAAAAAATAATTTTAATCAGTACGAGCGTGGATATGTTTTCATTTAGAACAGAACCCATTTCGGTGTTGGTGGCATTCGATAAAGATTGTCGAGCAAAGTTATTAGCCGAAAGTCTAACCCTGCATATGCACGCTCCAAGATCTTTACAATCAGCCTTTGCTAATACTGTGGAATATTTTATGGATAATACTTATTCTGATTTTAAAAATAATTTAAGAATAGCCCATCTAGGACGAATGCGTAAATTAAAGCTAATTGAAGGTATTTTAGAGAAAAAAATATATAGGCTTTAACTATTTTTACCCCTTGTGTGAAACCAATTTTTCCGTATCTAATCCTGAATATCTATAAATATAAAAAGTGTTTTATTCTTATTTTTTTAGCGGTTGATAATAAACTTAAAATTGCTAATGGAAGAAATAGCCTAGCAATTTTGAAAATCTGGATGTCCAAAAAAAGGCACCAAGTACTTTTAGTTAAATTTAGATAATCAACCTGATTATTTGTTAGATATAGTAAATTAATTTTTAAATGGCCAAAGTATTCTGTTATACTTTTGCTCTTTTTAACTAAAGATTTAATCTAAATGACTTATTCAACCGATCTCCGAGAAAAAGCAATCAAATATGTTGAGCAG